>DASYEX010000310.1:0-3857 GCA_036498765.1 Polyangia bacterium | reverse complement strand
CTCGCTCAAGAAGACCGGCACCAAGCAGGGCCCCAACGACAAATGGGAGGTCGTCTCGAGCACGGTCAAGATCGACGCGCTCGACAACAGCGTCCCCAACGGGATGGTGCAGTCCCTCTCGAACTGGAAGGCGAACGACTTCGCCGACGGCGTCACGCCGGCGGCGGCCGGCCTCGAGCCGCCGGCCCTCACCGTCACCGTCGGGCTCAAGGGGGGCAAGAGCGTCGTCGCGCTCGTGGGCAACAAGAAGGGCGAGGACGACTTCTACGTCAAGAAGGCGGACGCGCCGCAGGTCTTCCTGGTCAAGAAGTACGGCGCCGACAAGGTCAACAAGCCGCCCATCGAGTTCCGCGAGAAGGTGCTCTGCGACCTGGCGTCCGACGACATGACGGAGGTCGCGGTCAGCGCGGGAGACCGCTCGTACACGCTGGTCAAGAGCGGCAGCGACTGGAAGGCGACCAAGCCCGCCAAGCTGGAGCTCGACACCGCGAAGGCGGGCCCCATCGCGGGCGCGTTCAAGGATCTCAAGGGGACGTCGTTCGCCGAGGACCAGTCGCTCAAAGACAACGGCCTCGCCAAGCCCAAGCTCATCACGGTCAAGGGGAAGGGCAAAGGCGCGGCGGCCGGCTGCGTGATCCGCGTCGGCGACGAGACCAAGGACAAGGTCAGCTACTTCGTGGCCGGCGGCAAATCCGGCGACGTCTTCCTGGCTCCCAAGTGGTCGCTGGACCGCATCCTGGTCAAGCCCGACGACCTCAAGAAGAGCGGGGGCACGACCACCGCGGCCGCCAAGCCGGCCAAGCCCCCCGGCAAGCTGGCCGCCAAGAAGTAGCCCGCCCGGACGCGCGGGAACCCTCTCCGGGCTCCCGCGCTCGAGCCTGTTTCAGGCTGCGGTGTCCCGCGGCTCGCGGTGGCGAATGAGGCGGGCCTGCCGTCGTAGCTCCGAGGCTGTCTCGTCGCGCCCGGAGCGATCTTCGAACTCGGCGTAGGCATCCAGCGTACGGGCCAGCTCCAGCTCGGCGCCCGCGCCGGTGAGGACCTCGACGGCGCGGTCGAACATCTCGCGCGCGCCGCCCAGGTCGGCCTCCCCCGGCGCGCCGGCGCCGACCGCCGCCGCCGCCACCCGCAGCGCCGCGCCGGCCAGCGGTGGCGCCCCCGCCCGCTCGGCGATCTCGAACGCCGACCGGGCGTCGTCGCGGGCCCGAGCCGACTCGCCCATGGCCAGCTCCGCCTCGGCGATCCCGCGCGTCGCCTCCGACAGCAGGACGCGAGCGCCGAACTGCCGGGCGATCTCGCGCGCCGCCTGGAACTCGGCGATGGCCGCGTTGGGCTGCCCGTCGCCGAGGTGACAGTCCCCGATCTCGATCGCCAGGCTGCACTCCTGCAGCCGCTCCCCGCTGGCCCGCGCCAGCTCCCGCCCCTCGCGCAGGAGCGACAGCGCCTCCGGCCGCCGGCCGAGATCGCGCTCCAGGGCGCCGAGATCGAGCAGAGAGGCGATCACCCCGGGCAGGTTGGAGATCCGCCGGCGCAGCTCGAGCGCCGCCCGGAAGTGCTCGCCCGCCGCCGACAGCGCGCCGGTGGCCCGCAAGACCTGTCCGAGACGCGACAGCGTCAGCGAGCGGCCGCGGTCGTCCCCCAGCTGCTCGCGCACGGCCAGAGCCGCGCGGTGGCGCTCGAGCGATCGCTCCGGCTCGCCCATGAGGAAGTGGATGCGCCCGACGTCGTCGAGCGCCGCCGCCACGCCCGGTCCGTCGCCGGCCACCTCGAACAGCGTCTGGGCCAGCTCGAGGTGCGACCGGGCGCGCGCGTTCTCCCCCAGCGTGCTGAGCAGGCGCCCGATGCGCCCGTGCGCCGCGCCCCCCTTGGCCGGCAGGTCGAGCCGCCAGGCGAGCCGCAGCATCTCCTGGAACAGCCCCACCGCCTCGCGCGTCCGCCCCAGCCGCGCCGCCACGTCGCCGGCCGCGTAGAGGGCGTCCATCTTGGCCACCGCGTCCTCGAGCTCCAGGTGTCGGATCCCCGCCATGTAGAGGGCATGCGCCCGATCGAGCAGCAGGTGATCGCGCGCCAGCCCGGCCGCCGTCACGAAGCAGTAGGCGGCGCGCCGAGAGTCCTCGGCCTCCTCGTAGAGCCGCGCCAGCGCTTCCAGCCGGTGTTCACGCCCCTCGCCGCCCCGGCTCTCCAGCCACTGCGCCGCGAAGATCTTGCGGCGCTTGGTCAGCTCCGAAGCCGCGTCGGCCTCCAGCAGGCGCCGCTCGATGGTCTGGCAGAAGGCCCAGGCGGTCTCCTCGGCGATCGACGACTTGCCCACCCGCTCGACGAAGCCGCGCTCCCGCAGGCTCTCCAGAATCTGGTGGATCTCGGTGATGGTCGGATCCGGCGCGAACACCGCCGCCTCGTCGGGCGGCGCCACCGTCATCCGCCCCAGCGCCACCAGGCCGCCGGTCCAGAACTCGCCGCCGAAGATCGCGGCGCGCGCCAGCACGTCCCGCTCGGCCGGCGTGAGCACGGTGATGCGCGCGTGCGCGACCTCCTCGCGCGTCGCCGTCGGGTGCTGGCGAGCGGCCCGGTCGCGATCGAAGCGCCAGCCTTCGCCCGTCTGGGCGTTTGGCCCGCCCGCCAGGATGCCGTGCTCTCGGTAAGCGCGCAGCACCTCGCCCACCAGCTGCGGGTTGCCGGCCGACTCGGCCGCCACCTGCTCGCCCAATCCCGCCGGGACCAGCGACGACGGGCCGAGGAACGAGGCGACCAGCAGGTCGACCTCCATCCTGGTCAGCGGCTGCAGATCGATCCGGGTGTGGTTGCCGCCGCGGCGTCCCCAGCCGGGCCGGCGAACCAGCAGCTCCGGCCGTGCGGTGGCGACGAGCAGGATCGGAGCGTCGACCAGCTCGGTGGCCAGCGCCTCGAGCTCGTCAAGCGAATCATCGTCGGCGTCCTGCAGGTTCTCGCCGATGATGACCACCGGGCGCCCGGCCGCGTCCTGTTCCAGGAAGCGTGCGAGCACCGCGCGGGCCAGCTCGGCCCCCTGCTCGGGTCGCCCGGCCAGCGCACTGCCGAGCGGGCTCTCGGGTTGGTCGAACCCCAGGAACCGGCCGAGCAGCGTCGACAGCTCGAGGATCCGCCGATCGCCGAACACCTCCTGGAGCTGGGCGCGGAACTGCAGCAGCGCCTCGTCGGGCCCCAGCGCGGCCAGCCCGAACCGCACGCGCAAGAGATGAGCAATCAGCGCGCCGCGCGGCGCGACCCCCGCCCCCATCGGCGGTTCGACGGCGGCGCGGACGATCCGCAGCTGCTCACCTTGGTGCGCGGCGAGCCACTCATCCAGAAGGCGGCTCTTGCCGAGCCCGTCCGCGGCGACGATCGTGACCGCCTGAGGCGCGTTGAAACGGAGCGCTCGCCCGAGCGCCTCATCCAGCGCCGCGACCTCCGCCCGCCGCCCGACGAACCCCGCCGACTCCTTCTGCATGCCCGACTATCTACCCTGGAACCCTGGGAGGGTTCCAGACCTCCCGCGATGAGGTCGGCCGAGCCAAGCTCGTCCGACCTCGACGCGATCAACCCTGCGCCCTTACAGACCTCCCGCGATGAGGGCGGCCGAGCCAAGCTCGTCCGACCTCGACGCGATCAACCTTGGACCTTGCGCGTTTCTGGACGGGCCGGGTCACATGTCGATGATGACGACGCCGCGCTGGGGCGCGTCGCGGTCCTCTTCCTCGGGCTCCTCGTCCTCGGACTCCGGACGCCGGCGCTCGTCGCGCATAGGGATCTCCAAGCGCGGCCGCTCCTGGCGCCGCCGCTCCTCGTCCTCGCGACGACGGATCTGTTCAATGATCCAAGGTTCGAGCACGCGACAGAGAACC
>DASYEX010000309.1:0-5763 GCA_036498765.1 Polyangia bacterium | reverse complement strand
ATTCCGGCTCAACTCTGATCGACGAGATCCATAGTGTGCCGCCACCGTCGGCGCCGGTTGAAATTCCGCGTGCCGCTCCCAGCTCGACGCGCAGCTTTCCGCCGGCGTGGACGACAGCGCCTGAAAGTGTGATCGGCGTTGCATTGATCGGCCAGGAAGTCTGCTCCAGGGTGGTCCCGCCGGCCGCGAGCTCGATGGCTGAATGGGTGGGCGGACCCGCAACCTGCTCGGCGGTCATGGAAATTCGGAACTTCCCGGGCGGAAGCTCGACGTCGAAGGCCGCCGCCGCGCGCTGGCCGGACAGTACCAGGCCGAACCCATCCCAGACCCCGCGCACGGGCGAAGGCGCCGCGCCCGGGGTCGGCTCGACGGCCCGCACGTCGCAGAGGCGCTTCGCGCCGGCCACCTCGCAGACGCAGACCGCCCAGCGGTTGTTCTCACGCAGCCGATCGCCGGCCGACATCAGGTGCGGCCAGCCGATGAAGATCGCCGACACGACGGCCGCGGCGATCAGCGCCTCGAGGGCGGCCCGCCGGCGGGCGGTTGGATGGCGGACGAGGTCGCGCAGGGTTCGGCCGGCGAAGGCGAGCCCCTCGCCCGCGAACGGCAGCAGGAGGACGACGACCGCCAGGTGGTAGCGGGCCTCGGCGAAGAACACCGTGTAGACCACCGTGAGCGCCGCCGGCAGCGGCAGCAGCGTCAGCGCCGGCCAGTTGCGGCGCGCCGCCGCCGCCACGATGCCGGCGACGATGGCGGCGATGAAGAGGTAATAGCTGTCGTCGACGACCCGCTCGACGCCCGCGCGGTGAACGTCGAACCAGTTGCCCGGGGGCAGCACACTCATGCGATAGAGCGGCCAGTAGAGGAGTGAGCGCTCGACGCCGAGCAGCCGGTCGGCCTTGGCGGCGAGAAGGCCGAGCGCGTAGCGCGGCGAGAAGGCCGTCCACTGCTTGGCCAGCGCGTAGGCGACGCGATCCGACTGGCGGTGCGGCTCCTCGAACAGCGCATAGCCGGTCCCCTCGGCGAACAGACGATTGAGTGAACGGCTGTAGCGGCCGTCGGTGTCCGGGTTCGCCCCCACCAGCGCGGTGTGGCCGCCGTGGCTGTCGGTCAGGAAGAACTCGCCGTAACGGAGGTGATTGCGCACGCCCCAGGGCAGAAGGATCAGGAAGGCGAAAAAGCAGGCCGCCACCGTGCGCGTGACGGCGTGAACCCAGCGGGTGCCGCGCGCGCGAAAGTGCAGGACCGCCAGCGAGACCAGCGGCAGCGCCACCGCGCGCACCCAGGCCGCGAGGCCCATGACGAGCCCGAAGGCGATCGGCGCGCCGAGCGGCCGGCGCCCGGCGCCGCGCGCGAGCAGCCAGACCGCCAGCCCCAGCAGCGCCGCCGCCGGCAGGTCGGTCCCGGTCACGCTGGAGACGGCGATCCCCGCCGGCCAGAGCGCGCAGAGGAGCCCCGCCACCGCCGCGGCTCCCCGCCCAAACACGGCGCGCGCCGTCCCGTACACGGCGGCCGTGGCCAGCGCGCCCGCGGCGACCCCGATCATCTTGACCGCCAGGAGGCCGCCGCCGAAGGCATAGACGCCGGCGGCCAGGAACACGTAGCCCGGCATGTAGATGAACGCCGGATCGAGCGAATGGTGCTCGCACAGATAGCGCGCCGACTCGAGGTACATCGCGAAGTCGCCCACGGGGCGGGTGGGGACCACCAGCACCCAGACGAGGCGCACGGCGAGCGCCAGCGCGGTCAGCAGCAGGCCCAAGGGACCGTTATATCCTCTTATATCGCGCCCGGCGTGCTTCGCCCTATCACGATCCAGTGGCCGAACCGGGCGCCGCCGCGCGGCCAGCCGGCGACCCGGGAGGGCCAGCCGCCGGGACGATCGTACCCGACGAGGAGCTCGGCGCCGGTCGAAAGCAGGCTGTCGCGGACGGTGGCCGCCGGCTCGCGCGTCACGATCAACGTGACGTCCTCGGTCCAGGGGATGCGGGCGGCGTGAGCGATGCCGATGTCCGCGTAGGCAAACGGCTCGATCATGACCCGCTGGCCGGGCCGGCGGACGGCGCGCAGGTGGGCGGCCAGCGCGCGGTCCTCGGCGTCGAGCCGGGTCAGCGCCCCCATCGACTCGGCTCCGGCCCAGATCCGCTCGCGCCCGACGGTGGCCACCAGCCAGACCGCCAGCGAGAACGCGGCGGCGGAGGCCAGCGCGACGAGGCGGAACCGGCGCGCGTGCGCGAGCGGCACCGCGAGGACCGCAATCGGCAGGAGAAGCGCGCCGGGAATCAGCGCGAAGCGGGCCAGCGGCTCGAAGCTCTGCGCGACGAGTCCCTCGGCGAGGTAGATCGCGGGCGGCCCCAGGGCCGCGACCAGCGTGACCCGCATCGCCGGCGAGAGCGCCCGCGTCCCCCGCCTGAGCGTGACCGCGGCCAGCACCGCGCCCACCGGCGTCATCGCTGCCAGAAAGGCCAGCGCCCAGACGCCGATCTGCCGCGCTCGGCCCAGCAGCGCGCCGTAGCGGGCCGCCGCGGTGGCGCCCAGGCCCGCGTGGTCGTTGGAGATGTAGTGGGCGAAGAAGAACGGGTCACCGCCGGCCGCCGCCCCCCACCCGAGCCAGAGCGCCGGAAAGATCGCGGCGCAGAGAGCGAACACGACCAGCCCGCGCAACGTCGCCGCCGGGTCCGGCCGGCGCGCGAACACCCAGGCGGCGACGGCCACCATCGGCAGCGCCAGCCAGGCATCGTAACGGGTGACCGCGGCCAGCGACGCGAGGAGCCCGCCCACCGCGAAGGTCCGGAGCCGCTTCGTTTCCAGCGCCGCCAGGAGGCGCTCGATCGCCGAGACCCACAGCAACAAGTAGAGCGCCTCGCTGGAAGCGGTGGTCGAAGCCTGCAGGTGGAGCGGCGAGACGGCCAGCGCGAAGCCGGCCAGCGGCGCGCGTTCCTCACCCACCAGCCGGCGCGCGAAGGCGAAGAACGGGAAGAAGACGCCCAGGCCGCAGAGCAGCGACAGGTAGCGCGACGACCGCGGCGCGTCGGGATCGAGCGCCAGAAAAGGACGCATCAGCGTCGTGTGCAGCGGGCCGAACTGACAGTAGGTGCGCGGGTGCGCCGCGCTGGCCGGATCGATGACCATCCGCTCGGCGATGAGCGCCCGCATCGGCGCGTCGCCGTGCTTGTTCTCCTCCAAGGGGAAGAGGCCCACGCGCAGCACGACGGCGAGGGCGAGAACGGCGAGCAATCCGCGTGACAAATCCGCTAACCGGCGAGCGCCGCGCGCACGCGCGGCAGCACTTCGTCGATCTCCGCCAGCGAGACAGCGCCGACGGAGATTCGGAACCAGCCGCTCTCCTCACGCAGGCCGAACGCCTGGAACGGCACCAGCGCCAGGCCGGCCCGGTCGAGCAGCAGCTTGCGCGTCTCCTCGTTGGTCCGCCCGGGGAGGGCGAAGCGGACCGACAGGTAAATCGCCCCCTGCGGCGCGATCACCTCGACGGGGAGGCCATCCTTCTTCATCGCCGCGAAGCCCGCCGCCAGGCGATCGAGGCGCGCGGCGACCCGTAGGCGCATCTCGGTGAGGTAGGCATCCACGGTCGGCGCATCATCGAGCAGCGCCGCCATCGCCACCTGCTCGGGGCGCGGCGCCCAGGCGCCCACATGGCCGAGGATGTCGGCCATCCGCTGCCGCGCCGCCGGCGGCATCACCGCCCACCCCACCCGCAGGCCGGTCGCGGCGAAGCTCTTCGAGGCCGCGTCGAGGATGATCGTGTAGGGCGCCACCTCGGCGCAAACCTCGGGGGGCGTGACGTGTTTGGCGCCGCCAAACACCAGCTGCCAGTAGACCTGGTCGTAGCAGAGCCAGGCGGCCTTGCCGCCGGCGCGCGCGCGCCGATGGTTCTCCTCGACGATCGCCTCGCAGATCCGGCGCAGCACCTCGGCGTCGATCGCCGTGCCGGTGGGGTTGAGGGGCGAGTTGAGCAGGATGAGGCGCGCGTACGGCAGGTGCGGCCGCAGCTCCTCGACAGTCGGGAAGAAGTTCGATTCGGCCGTTACCGGGATCTCGATGGCACGCGCGCCGCAAAGGTAGGCGTAGTGGTTGTTGTTCCAGGACGGCACCGGGTAGACGACCACGTCGCCCGGATCGAGCACCGTGCGGTACGACCCGTAGAGCAACGGCCGCGCACCACCGGTGATCAGCACCGAATCGACCGGGTACTTGAGACCGAGGCGCTGGTCGTAATAGCGCGCCACCGCTTCGCGCAGCTGGATCACACCGTCGGAGGGCGGGTAGTTCGTCTGTCCGGCGGCCAGCGCCGCGCGCATCCCGTCGAGCAGCGCCGCCGGCGCCGGGAACTGCGCGGGATCGAAGTCGCCCACGGTGAGGTTGCAGATCTGCGCCCCCTGGGCCTTGAGCGCCCGGATCCCCGCGGCGATACGCAGGATCTCCGACCCGATCACACCGCGCGCGAGATCCGACAGCGACGCGTCGACGGTCGCTCGCTCGCCGAGCTTGTCTGTCAGATCCATGCGCCGAGTATTACACGTCCGCCGGGCCGTGGAGTTACGTCGACGGCCGACCCGGGGGCGCCGCCGCCGGTGCCAGCTCGCAGTTCCGGTGGTTGTTGCAGATCTCCGACGGGCCGCATGCCGGATTGCAAAGCGGGACGCAACGGCCGGCCTGGCAATCGAATCCCGGCGAGCAGATCGGCGTGCAGGCGGTGCTCCCATTGCCTGCGGCCGGTTCGGCCGAGCCGACCGCCCCGCGCCAGGCCACCGTCCCCGCGATGTAGTTGTCGCCGTCGCTGACCGACTCCGAAAGACCGTAGACGGTGTCACCACCGAGGAGGCACGCCTGACGGCGGAGCTCGTCGAAGCAAGCGTCACGGCCCAGCGTCCAGTTGCAGCGCGCGCGGACCGAGGCGACGTCGGCCAGCGGAGCCGGCGGCGTGCCCGGAACGATCTGCACCTGGCAGTTCTCCGCTTGCGCGGGCCGGCGCGGACCGATCTGGGTCACCTCCGATCCAAGGCAGGACGCGGCCGCAGCGACGGCAAGCACCAGCAGTGGTTTTCGCATGCTGGCTAGCTTAGCTGAGCCTCACGGGCAGGTCGCGGCCGTCAGGTCGATCTGGTAAATGTGCGCGTCGTTGGCCGCGAAGGGATCCAAGAATTTTCCGGCGGTAACCGTCACCGTCCGGCTCTCGCCGACCACGGTGGCGGTCCCGCCGCCGCTCATCCCCGCGATGGTGAACGACCCCGTCGCCGTCCCCGCGCGGGAGATCGCCGCAAAGACGTAGAGCGTCTGACCCTTCGCCTTCACCATCAGGTCGATCGGCGCCGCGCTGTTGGAGCTGCCGACGCTGACCAAGTTGGGGATGTCGGCGCTGTTCAGCTCGGGCGCCAGCGTCTTGATCTGCTTGTTCAGCGCGGTCACGGCGGCCGTCATCGCCGAATCGGCGAAGATGCCGTCCTCGCGGAAGCTCGGCTGCCAGGTGTCGACGAAGTAGGCGATGCCGCTCGCGCCGTGGATGAGCGACAGCCAGACCTCCGACTTCGTCTCCTGCGGCGTCGGCGGGTGGGTGCCCCCCTTGCTGATGGTGGTCGTCTCGATGTCGGTCCAGGCGGCCTGCCCGCGCGCCGACCACTGGTGGATGCGGTCGATGCCGTAGGCGTTGAGCCAGAACTGCCCGCAGGTCACCTGCTCGTTCGGGTCGCCGTCGCAGTTGTTGTAGGGGTAGATGTCGTAGTCGACGATGTCGGCGGCGGGCAC
>DASYEX010000308.1:0-3912 GCA_036498765.1 Polyangia bacterium | reverse complement strand
CAGAACAAGTTCTTCTCGACGACGCTGACCTGCCGCGGGATCGGCACCACCGCGCCGTACCTGCGGCTCGGCAACCAGGCGACAATCGACGTCTTCGCGGACAACATCGTGTCGACGCACGCCCAGGGCGCCGAGCGCGATCCCGAGCACTTCGCCGACTACCCGGTCACCCTGCACCTCCACGGCGGCGCCGGTGCGCGCGAGGTGACGCTGCAGCCCACGGAGGTGCGCGTGGCCCTGGCCCGCTACATGGAGCGGATCCCGCCCGAGCCCTCGCCGTTCGCCGCCGCCAGCGGGCGCGCCCTGACGCCGCTCGCCCACCGAGGCTTGCTGCTGTTCCGCGACCGGTGCGCCGGCTGCCACCAGATGATCGGCAACAGCGATCTCGGGAACCACGTCGTCGAATCGATGCAGGAAGCGCGGCTGCTCGCCGGCCAGGTGGCGCTCACCTCGCCCGGCCGCTATGCGGTGGGGACCAAGATGCTGGGCGAAGGGGGCAACAACCCGCCGTCGCTGCGCGGGGTCTGGGACGACGCCCCTTACTTCAGCGACGGGAGCGCGCGGACCCTCGAGGAGGTCTTGCGCCGCACCGACCCCAACGCCGAGGCCGTGCACGCGCCGGCCAACGCCGCCCGACCCCCGGCCTTCTCGGCCGACGAGCAGGCGGCGCTGCTGGCGTTTCTCAGATCGCTCTGACCTACCAGCCGCCGCCGGAGGGCTTGGCACCCTGGTCGGCGCCCTTGTCGCCCTTGTCGGCCTTCTTGTCCTTCTTCTTGTCTTTGCCCTTCTCGGCGTTGGTGTCGCCGGCCGGCTTGTCGTCGGCCTTGACCGGGAGAGAGACGAGGAAGGAACCAGCGAGGATCGCCGCGAGAATCAACTTCATGGAAGTCTCCTTGGTTGGAGGTTGAGCAGGACGCCCTTGTAGACCATTTCGCGGGCGCGCGCGAGCGCGGCGCGGTTGGCTAGTAGGTGTCGGCGATGGACGTCGCGTGCAAGGCGGACTTGAACGCGGCGAGCGTCACCGGGGCGTGCGGGCGGAAGGTGACGGTCGGCGCGTCGCCCGGGAGGAGATCGAAGTAGTTGTCGGTGAAGGCCCCGTCGACGGCGCCCGCGTCGAGGCGGACGGCGCGGGCGAGGGCGTTGGTGCGGACCGTGACCGCGAACGAGCCGTCGGGGCGCGCCTGGGCGTCGAGCGCCAGCTGCGGTTTCGGCAAGGCGAGATCCTTGGTCTTCTCGAACCAGAACAGGTTGCGCGACAGCGGCTTCCCCGCCTCGTCGATCTCGGCGACCAGGACGACCGTTCGAGGATCGGTGTTGCCGAGCAGCTGTTTGCGAGGGAACGAGACCAGCAGCTCGCTCGCGTTGGCCTTGAGCGTGAAGTCCTGGTCGCGCCGCGCGAGCTCGTGGCCCGCGAAGTCGAGCGCCCGGACGGTGAGGCGCGCCGGCGCGTCGGCGCGGCGATCGGAGACGCCCCAGATCTCGATGGTTCCCTTGTCGTCGACGGGCGAGACGAGCACCGGCGCGAAAAATCGCCGCGCCGCGTACTGTAAGGCCTTCCAGCGCCCGTAGTAGTCGATGCTGGACCAGGAGGCGACCGGCCAGCAGTCGTCGAGCTGCCAGTAGAGACTACCCCAGTTGCGCCCCATCGCCCGACGGTGCGCCTCGGCGGCGTACTTGATGACGGTCGCCTGCAGCACCTGACCGACGTAGAGGAACGAGGCGAAGTCCTTGGGCGTCCGGAAGTCGCGCTCCATGTATTTCTTGATGAGCGCGTTGCCGCGCGGATGCCGCTGGTGCGACAGCATCACCGGGCTGTCGATGGCCCAGTCGGTCTTGGGATCGGTGTAGCGCGCCACCGAGCCGAGCTCCGGGAACGACTGGAAGCCGTACTCGCTCATGAAGCGCGAGACGTTGTCGCTGTAGGCCTCGTAGGGATTCTCGGCGTGCCAGACCCCCCAGTAGTGACTGTCGCCCCAGCCCATCTTGCCGGCGGGGACGTTGTCTTCGTTCGCGCTCGGCGAGCTGCGCGTGTAAAAGCGTCCGGGATCCTCGGCGTTGACGATCGACGGCAGGAGCTCATGGAACATCGCCTTGTAGTCGTGCCAGATGCGGTCCTGCGCCGTCTTCGGCAGGCCGAACTTCTGCGGCCAGCCCCACCCGTGCCACGCCGCCTCGTTCTCGTTGTTGCCGGCCCACAGCGCCAGCGACGGGTGGTTGCGCAAGCGGCGGACGTTCTCGATGGCCTCCTGACGCACATTTTCGACGAAGGCCGCGTCGCCCGGGTACATCGAGCAGGCGAACATGAAGTCCTGCCAGACCAGCAGCCCCAGCTCGTCGCAGAGGTCGTAGAAGCGATCGTCCTCGTAGATGCCGCCGCCCCACACGCGGATCATGTTCATGTGCGTGTCGGCGGCCGCCTCCAGGAGCTCCCGGTAGCGGGCCTCGGTCACGCGGGTGACGAAGCTGTCGGCGGGGATCCAGTTGGCCCCCTTCATGAAGACCGGCGCGCCGTTCACCTTGATGACGAAGCTCTTTCCGATCTGGTCGTGCACGTGCACGACCTCGATCGTCCGCAGGCCGACGCGCGTCGTGTGGGTGTCGAGCTTCGCGCCCATCCACCCCGGGTCGGCGCCGGTCAGCGTCGCCGTGAGCGCGTAGCGGCGCTGGGCGCCGAGGCCGTTCGGCCACCAGCGCTCGGGGTGGTCGATGCGCGCCGTGAGCGTGAGCTCGTTGGTGCCGATGCTCAAGCTCGCGTCGGTGGCGACGAGCGGCGTCTTGCCGTCGGCCACCACGGCGACGTGCGCCTTGCCGGCCCGCGCGGCGACCACGCGGACCTTGAGGGTCAGCTCGGCGGCGGCGTCGTCGAGCTTGTTCTGGAACACCTGCACGTCGTCGAGGCGCGCGCCGCTCCAGCTCTCGAGCGCGATCGGCCGCCAGATGCCGCTGGTGACGAAGCGCGGCCCCCAGTCCCAGCCGTAGTGGTAGGGCGCCTTGCGCGACCACATGCTGACCATCTCTTTGCCCTGGTCGTTGGCGGCCGGGAGCTTGTAGCCGAGGTGGTCGTAGGCAGCCTGCACCGCCTCGATCGGCGAGCGGAAGCGGATCAAGAGCTCGTTGTCACCGGCGTGCAGCCGCGGCTTCACGTCGACCCGGTAGTGGCGGAACATGTTGTTCGTTGCCAGCACGGGGGCGCCGTTGACGGAGAGCTCGGCCCAGGTGTCGAGGCCCGCGATGGCCAGCTCGACCCGGTCCCGGGCCAGGGTGGCGGCGTCGACCTGGAACGTCGTCCGGTATTCCCAGGACGCGTTCTCGATCCACTGCTGGTCCTTCTCGTTGAGGCGGTAGAACGGATCGCCGATCTTGCCGGCGGCGAAGAGATCCGTGTGCACGCAGCCGGGGACGGTCGCCGGCAGCCAGGGCTCGGGCGCCTCCTTGGCGCCGGCCACGCGGCGGAACGTCCAGGCCCCGCCCAGCGCGCGCCGGGTGATCTCGCCCGGCCCGGCCGCCGGCGACGGATCGGCGACCGCCAGCGCGGCGGCGGCCGCCGCCAGGTGCGCAACCGGCGCGGCCATCACCAGGAGAGCCCGAAGCCGTACGCGAAGAGCGGCGCGTAGGGCGTGTCGCCGACGTTGATGGGGATCTGCGCGAACTCGCGCGGCCAGGTCACGGGGAGCTTGCCGGTCGGCTTCACGCCACCGCCCAGCACGTCGGCGATCCCGGCCCCCTCGGTGCCCGGCAGCCAGGCCGCCACCAGCCCCTGCGCTTGGTCGACGAGGTCGCCCAGGATCAGCGGCCGGCCCGAGAGCAGCACGACGACCAGCGGCTTGCCGCTCCGCTTGGCGGCGTCGACGAGGGCGCGGTCCTCGGCCGAGAGCTCCAGCTTGTTCGGGCGATCGCCGCTCCCCTCGGCGT
>DASYEX010000307.1:0-7102 GCA_036498765.1 Polyangia bacterium | reverse complement strand
GGCGAAGGCCCGAAGCACGCCGTCGGCCTGATCGCAGAGGACGCCCGAGAGGATCACCGTTCCCCCCGGCGCGACGCTCGGCGGAAAATCGGCGGCCAGCGCCGTCAGCACGCCCGCCTCGATGTTGGCGAGCACCAGATCGAACGTCCCCGCGACGGCGGCCAGGCTCCCGACGCGCGTCTCGACCGCCGTCACCTTGTTGAGCGCCAGGTTCTCGTCGGTGGTGGCCACCGATTCCGGATCGACGTCGACGGCCAGCCCGCGCGCCCCGGGCCACAGTCGAACCGCCGCGATCGAAAGGATCCCCGACCCACAGCCGAGGTCCAAGAACCGCGCCACGGGTCGCTCGGCGATCTCCTCGCCGAGGGCGATCACCAGCCGCGTCGTCGCGTGCCCGCCGGTGCCAAAGGCGCGCCCCGGATCGAGATCGATGACCCGATCCCCCTCCGACGCCGGCTTGAGATCCCAGCTCGGCCGGATGAGAAAGGTCCGCCCCACCCGCGTGGCCCGGAAGTATTGCTTCCAGACGTCGCGCCACTCGTCCTCGTGCGCCTCGCGCCGCCGGACCGACAGCGGGTCGACCGCCACCCCCGCCTCCTTCATCCGCCCCGCCGCCGCTTCAATCTCGGCCAGCACCTCTGCCTCGACGTCCGGCGCGCACTGCGCCACGATCACCGCGCGGCCCGCGCCCGCGCGGATGATCGTCTCCCCGTCCCGAATCTCCACCCCCTCCGTGAGCTCCCCCACGGCATCCGCCATCACCTCCGCCGCCTCCCGAGGCAGCTCGACCACAACCTCAATCCATACGGGGTTGCCCCCGGCGCGCGTCACCGCGGAACGCGGCGCTTCGCCTCGCGACGGCGACGCTTGCGGGCCTCGCGCATCTTGCGCTTGCGCTTCACCGACGGCTTCTCGTAGTACCGGCGACGCTTGATCTCCTGCAGGATCCCCTCTTTGGACATCTTCTGCTTCAGGATCTTCAGTGCCTTGTCCACGGAATCGCGAACTTCAACTTCGAGCGGACGGCCGAGCAGTGTCTCCAAGCGTGGGCTCCTTTTAGGAAGGGGGCATTTGACACGCCCAACCGGGCGTCGTCAAGGCGCTTCCCCCCCGAAACGTCTTTGCACAAGGTACACGATCGGGTTATGTAACGCTGCAGTTCCTGAATATTCCGAGACTTTCTTTGGAAATTGTTTCGGGATTTCTCGGCCAAAAGGAGCAGACGACAAATGGTCATGGGGGCTAAGGTCTTCACCGCTACGAAGGCCAAGGACCGCGAAGAGCTCGGCGAGGTCATCACCCGCTGGATCCGGGACAACCCGCGCGCGAAGATCATCGACAAGATCGTCACGCAGAGCTCCGACAGCGAATTTCACTGCTTGTCGATCACGATTTTCTACGAGCTTTCGACGCAGTAGCATCCCTTGATGCGTTTCGGCTTCCTGCTCAAGCGCGGCAAGCCCGAGGCGCGGGAGCTGGCTGCGGCGCTCGCGGAGGTGCTGATCGCCCGCGGCGCGAGTCTGGTCGCGTTGGCCGAGGACGCCGGGCCGCTGCCGGGCGCGACCGTGGTTTCGCCGGAGGCGCTGGCCGCGGCGATCGACGTCCTGGTCGTGCTGGGCGGCGACGGCACGTTCCTCTACGGCGCGGCGCTGGTGGGGGACCGCGGGATCCCGATCTTCGGCGTGAACCTCGGCAGCCTGGGCTTCATCACCCCTTACGCGCGGTCCGAGGCGGCCGCCGCCATCGACGAGGCGGCGCGCGGTGGGCTGGTGATCGAGGAGCGGATCCGGCTGGCGGTCTCGATCCGACCTCCGGGCGGCGGCCCGGCGGTCCGCGCGCCCTCGGCGGTGAACGACGCCGTGCTGACCCGCTCGGTCGCCCGGCTGCTCGACCTCGAGGCGCGGCTCGACGGCGCCGAGATCACCACCTACAAGGCCGACGGCCTCATCATCGCCACGCCGACGGGCTCGACGGCCTATTCGCTGGCGGCGGGCGGCCCGCTGCTGACGCCCGATCTGCAGGCGCTGGTGCTGACGCCCATCAGCCCGCACACGCTCACCAACCGGCCGCTCGTCTTCCGCCCCGAGGCGCGCCTCACCATCCGCAACGCCTCCGACGGGCCGGTCACGCTGACCATCGACGGGTACTGGACCGAGGAGCTGCCGGCCGACGCGGGGATCGAGGTGCACCGCGCCGAGCGGCCGCTGCGGCTCTACCAGGCGCCGCGCGGGTTCTTCGGCATCCTGCGCGAGAGGCTCTCCTGGGGCTCCCGCCGCGTCCAGAGTGGATAGCCGGACAGGCGGATGGCCGGATAGCGCGGGTCGGAATGCGCTTCCCGGTGGAAACCCCGGTCCCCTGTTGGCGATAATGTCGGGGTCGTGCTGACGCTTTTGCGCATCGGGGGGTTCGCGCTGATCGACGAGCTCGAGCTGCCCTTCGGGCCCGGGCTGACCGCCATCACCGGCGAGACCGGCGCCGGCAAGAGCATCCTCGTCGAGGCGCTGGGCCTCCTGCGCGGGGGACGCGCGGGGGCCGACGTGATCCGTACCGGGCGCGACGAGGCGCGGGTCGAGGCGATCCTCGAGCTGCCCGCCGGCTCGACGACACGCGCGCGGCTCTGCGCCGACGGGCGCGAGGTCGAGGAGGGCCTGGTCGTGCGGCGGGTGATCGCGCGCGGCGGGCGCGGGCGCGCGCACCTCGGCGGCGGGCTGGCCACGGCGGCGGATCTGGCGGCCACCGTGGCCGGGCTCATCGACATCGCCTCGCAGCACGACCAGCAGTCCCTGACGGATCCGGAGAGCCAGCTGGCGATCCTCGACGCCTTCGCAGAGAACCAGACGCTGCGCGACGAGATGGCGGCGGCGTACGCGGCCCGAGCGGCGGCTGCCGCCGCGCTCGCCTCCTTCGCGGCCGACGCCCGGGCCCGCGCGGAGCGCGAGGACATGCTGCGGTTCCAGCTGGGGGAGCTCGAGGCGGCGCGTCCGTCGCCGGGCGAGGACGAGGCCCTCGCCGTCGAGCGCGAACGGCTCAGGGGAGCCGAGCGGTTTTACGGCGCGACGGCCCGGGGCGAGGAGGTCCTCTACGCGGCCGACGGCGCCGTCGTCGCCACGGTGTCCAACGTGACCCGCGATCTGCGTCTGCTGGCGGGGCTCGATCCCGCGCTGGCCTCGCTCGCGGAGCGCCTCGACGAGGCGCAGGCGGTGATAGAGGACGTGGCGCGCGATCTCGGGCGCTACGCCCGAGGCATCCACGCCGATCCAGCTCGGCTCGCGGAGGTTGAGGAGCGGCTGTTTCTGCTTCAGCGGCTCGGCCAGAAGCACGGTGGGACGGTCGGCGACCTCATCACCAAGGAGCGCGCCCTGCGCGCCGCGCTGGCGGAGCTCGGCTCGTTCGACGAGGGGCTGGCGACGCGGCAGGCGGCGGTGGCGGCGGCCGACGCGCGCGCGGCGGCGGCCGCCGAGGCGCTGGGCGCCTCGCGGCGGCGGGCGGCCAGCACGCTGGAAAAGAAGGTCGGCGCCGGGCTGCGCGAGCTGGGGTTCGCGTCGGCGCGGCTGCCGGTGACGGTGGAGGCGCGCGAGCTCGGCCCGAACGGCGCCGATCGGGTCCGGCTGCTGTTCGCCCCCAACCCCGGAGAGGAACCGCGGCCGCTCGCCAAGATCGCCTCGGGTGGCGAGCTGTCGCGCGTGATGCTGGCCGTCAAGCAGGCGCTGGCCCGCACCGACGAGGTGCTCACCTACGTGTTCGACGAGGTCGACGCCGGCGTGGGCGGGGGAACCGCCGAGGTGATCGGTCGCAAGCTGAAGCGGCTGGCGGGCGACCGCCAGGTCATCGTCATCACCCACCTGCCGCAGGTCGCTGCCTTCGCCGACGCCCACGTGAGGGTCAGCAAGACCGCCGTTCGCGGCAAGACGCGCGTCGAGATCGCCCGCCTGGCCGACAGTGAGCGCCCCGCCGAGATCGCCCGCATGCTGGCCGGCGCCGCGCCGTCGGCCCAGGCCACCGCCCACGCCGAGGAGATGCTCCGCAACGCGCGCGCCGAGTGAGGCGCTGCCGCGACCGTGCTAGCGTAGCCGGCGTGCAGGCTCGATTCCACCTCTCGCTCTGCGTGGCCGACCTCGTGGCGACGCGCGCCTTCTACGGCGCCGTCCTGGGGTGCCCCGAGGGGACCGTCCACCCGAACGCCGTCGACTTCTCGTTTTACGGCCACCAGCTCACCTGCCACCTCGACCCGGCGCACGTGCGCAAGGCCGACGCCGATACGCTGGAGGGCAACCACTTCGGCGCCATCGTCGCGCTCGACGAGTTTCACCGCCTGGCGAGCCGCCTCGAGGAGGCCGGCGCACGCTTCATCGTTCCGCCGCAGGCGCAGCGACCAGGGACGCCCGGCGAGCGGTGGAAGATGATCGTGGCCGACCCCAGCGGGAACGCGGTCGAGCTCAAGTGCTACCGCGACGAAGCCCAGATCTTCGAACCCACTCCCGCCTGAGGTCTCGGTCGGCCGTCATTGTAAGGGCCCTTAAATTGATTGGGCCGGCGGCGCGTGCTAGTGGAAGAGACCGGCCGAGAGAACGTCGCCGGGACCGGTTCCCCCCACCGAGGTCGGATTGGCACGCAGACGACGCAGACGGCGCTCCGGCGAAATGAAGAGCTCGCTCAGGCTGGGCGCGCTCCTGGTCGGGCTGGCCGGGATCAACGTCTACGTCTTCTTCTTCAATCACAAGACGGCGCCGCGCGAGGTCTTGAATCTCCAGTCGACGACCAAGACGATGGAGACGACCCGCCACGAGGTGCTCTCGGCGGACGCGCGGTCCGCGCGCGAGGCGATCGCCACCTCGGCCCCCCCGAGCAGGGCGGCCGAGCCGCCCCAGCGGCAGCCGGCCGAGCCGCCGCAGGCGCGGGCGGCCGAGCCACCGCCGCATCTCCCGGTGCCCGTCGCCCCTGCGGCGGCAGCCCCCGTCGCCGAGGAAGCGGCGGCGCTGGTCGTCGAGAAGGCGGTGGCGGCGCCGCCCTCCCTGCCCAAGCCGATCGGGCGGGCCGCCACCCTCGCCGGCCGCACGCTGGCGGCGAACATCCCGACGCCCCACGCGCCCTATCAGATCCCGTTCGCGCCGCCGCCCGAACCGGCCGGGCCGCGCGGGATGACCCCGCACGCGCCGTTTCAGATTCCATTCGCGCCACCGCCCGAGGACGACGGCGAGGCGCACGAGGACACGGTCGACAAGAAGTTCGCCAACAACGACACGCTGGGGCAGGTGCTGGCGCGCGAGGGGTTCGGGCCGGCCGGCCCACAGGTGATCGCCGCGCTCGCGAAGCTCGTCGACCCCCGCACCATCCGCGGCGGCCAGAAGTACGTCGTGCGCGCCGGCGACGACGGCGCCCCCGCCTCCTTCGAGTACCGGCCCTCGGCCATCCTGCGCTACCTCGTCGAGAAGGACGAGGAGAGTGGCGCAAGCGCATGGAAGGGCCGGAAGCTCGAAGCGGCCATCGAGCTCAAGACCGCCGAGGCGGGCGGCACCGTCGACTCGTCGCTCTACGAGTCGGTGCAGAAGGCGGGCGAATCGACCGCGCTCGTCAGCCTGCTGGTCGAACAGTTCGCCTGGGACGTGAACTTCTACACCGACACCCACCCCGGCGATCACTGGAAGGTGATCATCGAGAAGCAGTTCCTAGGCGGGCAGTTCTACAAGTACGGGCGCCTGCTGGCCGCGGAGTACGGCGGCAAGGTCGGCACCTTCCGCGCCTTCTTCTGGGCCGGCAAGGGCGCGCCGCGCGACAAGCCCGGCAAGTACTACGACGAGCATGGCCTCGCGAACTCGAAGACGATGCTGAAGACGCCGCTCCGCTACGTGCGCATCAGCTCGAAGTTCGATCGCAAGCGCTTCCACCCCATCCTGCACGTCGAGAAGGCCCACCTGGGGATCGACTACGCGGCGCCGCAAGGCACGCCGGTGTGGGCGTCGGCCTCGGGGCGCGTCGTCGAGGTCGGCCTGAAGCGCGGCTCGGGCAACACCATCGTCCTTGCCCACGCCAACGGCCTGTCGACCCGCTACTACCACCTGTCGCGCTACGCGCGCGGGCTGCACGTCGGCCAGCAGGTGAGGCAGAAGGAGGTCATCGGCTACGTCGGCATGACCGGCCTCGCCACCGGGCCGCACCTCCACTTCAGCGTCACCAAGAACGGCGCCTTCGTCGATCCCAGCAAGCTGAACGTCAGCCGCGACGCCCCGGTCCCCGACCACGCCGCGTACATGGACGCCATCCGCCCCCGCATCGCGGCGCTCAAGGCGATCCCCTCGAGCACCGTCGCGCGGAACTAGCGGCCTGCCCGATACCCGCTCAGTTCGCCGGCGAGATCTGCGTGTAGTCGAGGAAGTTTCCGGTCATCATCAGGAGCGACATGACCGTCCACGACGAGTCGTAGTACTCGCCGCCGACGAACAGGTTGTCCTGCTTGACCAGGTTGTAGGTCGCGTCGAGGAACGCCTGCGACGACGTGCTCCCCATGGCGCCGACGCCCGCCGGCCCCAGGAACGCGGCGGACTGCCCCTTCGACACGGGGTTCGCTCCGGTGGCGACGGTGCCGTCCATGTTGTAGCCGTCGACGATGTTCGTGGCGCCCACGCCGCTGAAGAAGCTGGTGGTCAGCTTGACGTACTTCTGTGCGCGCGCCGGATTGAGCGCCGTGGCGGCGCCGGCCGCGGACGTCGCGTTGAGGCACCAGTCGAGGCCGATCCGGAACGGCGTACGGCAGGCGTCGTACTGGTAGCTGAACGGGCCCGCCGACGACGAGCCCCCCGTGCTGGTGCACCACCCGGGGACGAGCCCGTTGGTCGTGTTCTTGTTGCCGGAGTTGAGCGCGCCGGTGCCGTCGTCGCCCTGTCCGAAGATCGTGTCGTAGACCGTCGTGTTGACCGCGTCCCAGTCGTGGCTGCCGTCGAGTTGCTTGAACAGGCGATAGTAGGCGGGCGCGAAGTACGAGATGTTGATGTCGCCAAACAGGTTGGTCGGGCCCCAGCTGTCGCCCGGACCGGCCAGCTTCGACTGATAGACCTCGTGGTTCCAGATGTTGCCGATCTGCGTCTTGGCCAGGTTCAGGTAGTTG
>DASYEX010000306.1:0-3156 GCA_036498765.1 Polyangia bacterium | reverse complement strand
CGCCGGAAATTCTCGTTCTGTCCGAACCCGTCGAGGGTGTCGGCGCCGTAGCCGAACAGCGTGGTCTGCGGAAAACCGGCCGGTAGCTGCTGCGCCGAGAATTGGGCGATCTCGACGTTGTACTTCTTCTGCGTGATGTGCCCGCTGCCATCCCTGGTCACCGTCGGAACATAGGTGGGGAAACGCTGCAGTTGCGTCTGGAACTTGGGGATGGTGTTCGGATCCAGCTTGGGCGCCTGCGCGGCCGTAGCCGCGGAGGTCACCTGCTCCACGCTCGCGCTGCCGTCGTCGGTCTGTCGACCGCAGGCGAGGGCGCCGCCCAAACAGAGGGCCAGGACCAGCCCCGGTCCAGCTCCGAAGACCGGGCGTCCTTTGCGCACGAGCCTCGTTTCGTATCGCTTCCCACCCATGGCGAACTCCTTTCCTGGATCCCGGACGCAGCACCAGTCCCGTCGGTGCCGAGCCCGATCCGTGCCGTCAGTGGTGAGGTAGTGCAATTGGCCACACCGAGCGTAACCGTCGCCCGGCAAGTTTTTTCCGGGTTGAACCTGGAGAATTAAAATGCCTGGCTTTCGTTCGCCGGTCGTCTTCAGGAAGCAGGCTCTTTGCTCCATCGGTTCGGGTGTGGGAGATTGCCCCTTCGAGCTCGAATGTTGTGCAAGAGAGTCATCCCCTGCCTCGACGTCGACGGGGGCCGGGTCAAGAAGGGTGTCCGGTTCAAGGAACTTCGTGACGCCGGGGATCCGGTGGCGGTCGCCGCCGCCTATGACGCGCAAGGGGCGGACGAGATCTGCTTCCTCGACATCACGGCCTCCTCCGACGGACGGGCCACGATGCTGGACGTCGTGCGCGCGACCGCCGAGCGGGTGTTCCTGCCGCTCACCGTCGGTGGCGGCGTGCGCTCGGTCGAGAACGTGCGTGAGCTGCTGCTGGCCGGCGCCGACAAGGCGGGGATCAACACGGCGGCCGTCGCCGATCCGGAGCTGGTGCGGCGCGCGGCCGGCGCGTTCGGCAATCAGGCGATCGTCGTCGCCGTCGATGCGCGACGGCGGTCGGTGGCGGTGGACGCGCGCCGGCGGCCTGGTGGCACGCCGCTCGCCTGGGAGGTCTACACGCACGGTGGCCGCCGCCCCACCGGGATCGACGCCGTCGCCTGGTGCGAGAAGATGGCGGCCTTCGGCGCCGGTGAGATCCTGCTGACCAGCATGGACCGCGACGGGACACGCGACGGGTTCGACCTCGAGCTCACGCGCGCGGTCGCCGACCGCGTGCCGATCCCGGTCATCGCCTCGGGCGGCGTCGGCAACCTCGAGCACCTCTACGAGGGGATCGCCGAGGGGCACGCCGAGGCGGTGCTGGCGGCATCGATCTTCCACTTCGGCGAGGCGACCGTCGGGCAAGCGCACGACTACCTGCGCGCGCGCGGCGTGGCGGTGCGCGAGGCAGCCCCATGAGCGCGTTCCTCGATGCGATCGCCTTCGACGCGAATGGGCTGATTCCGGTCATCGCCCAGGAGGCGCGCACCGGCATGGTGCGCATGATGGCCTGGGCCAACCGCGAGGCGTTGGAGCTGACCGCCCAGACCAAGGCCGCGCACTTCTGGAGCCGGTCGCGCCAGGCGCTCTGGCGCAAGGGCGAGAGCTCGGGCCACACGCTGGCGGTGCGCGAGGTGCGCATCGACTGCGACGGCGACGCGGTGCTCTACCTGGTCGATCCGGTCGGACCGTCGTGCCACACCGGCGCGACCTCCTGCTTCTACCGGCGGGCGGGCGAGGACGGCGCGCTCGTCGAGGACGACGGCCCGCCCGATCCGCCGGCCCTGGTCGTTTCACGCGTGGCCGACGTCATCGCCGAGCGGCGGCGCACCCGGCCCGGCAAGTCGTACGTGGTGTCGCTGCTCGACGCCGGCTTGCCCAAGATCAACGGCAAGATCAGCGAGGAGGCGCGCGAGCTCGTCGAGGCGCTGCCGGAGAACGACGCCGCGCACACCGCGCACGAGGCGGCCGACCTCATCTTCCACACGCTGGTCGGGCTGGAGGCAGCCGGCGTCCCGCCGGACGCCGTGTTCGCCGAGCTGCGCAAACGGTTCGGGATCTCCGGGATCGACGAAAAAGAGAGCCGCCAAAAATGACCGGTGGATCGCCGCCCTTGCGCGAGGCGATCCGGTCCGACATTCGCCGCGTGCTGGGACCCGGCGGCGCCGCCTCGGAGGTCCTGCCCGGGTACGAGGCCCGGGCCGGCCAGCTGGCGATGGCCGAGCGGATCGCCGCCGCCATCGACGGCGACGAGCGCCTCCTGGTCGAGGCGGGGACCGGCACGGGGAAGACCTTGGCCTATCTGGTCCCCGCGCTGCTCTCCGGCCGCAAGGTCGTGGTCAGCACCGGGACCAAGACGCTGCAAGACCAGATCGCGACGGTCGACCTCCCCCGCCTGCGGATGCTGTTCGCCGCCGCCGGCATCGGCGACCAGAACCTCGAGTGGGCGGTGATGAAGGGGCTCGGCAACTACGTCTGCCGGCGGCGCCTGGCCGAGCGCGAGCGGCAGCAGAGCCTGGTCGCTGATCCGGACTTCGAGCGCTTGCTGTCCTTCGCCGCCCAGTCGCCCACCGGCGATCGCGCGGAGCTGGCCGAGCTTCACGACGAAGCGCCGCTCTGGGGCGAGGTCGCCGCCACGCCCGAGACGCGCATCGGCCCGCGTTGCGCCTACTTCGAGACCTGCTTCGTGACCTCGATGCGGCGCCGCGCCGCCGCGGCGCCGCTGGTGATCGTCAACCACCACCTCTTCTTCGCGGACCTGGCGCTGCGCGCACGCTGGCCCGAGGCGCAGGTGCTGCCGCCCTACGAGGTGGTCATCTTCGACGAGGCCCACCAGATCGAGGACGTGGCCACCGAGTTCTTCGGGGTCCACGCCTCGACGCAGCGCCTGTTCGCGCTGGCCCGCGACCTCGGGCGCGAGAGCGGCGTTCCTGCGGCGCGCGCCCAGTCGGCCTCGGCGCGGCTGACGGCAGCGGCGGCGGCGCTGGCGGACACGCTCCGGCGCCTGGTTCCGCCGCCGCGCCCCGGCGCCGACGAGACGCGCGCCCCCTTCCCCGTCGAGCTCGGTACCGGCCCGGTCCGCGCGCCGTACCACCAGCTCGACGGACTGCTCGAGGAGATC
>DASYEX010000305.1:0-9844 GCA_036498765.1 Polyangia bacterium | reverse complement strand
GGCCCGCAGATCCTCGGGCGGGGTGATCTCCTGATAGGTCAGCCGTTCCAGCTCCTCGCGCGCGTAGCCGAGGATGTCGCACAGCGCCCGGTTGACCCGGACGAAACGTCCGTCGAGCGCCACCAGCGCCATCCCGATGGGCGCCTCCTCGAAGATGAGCCGGAACTGCTCCTCGGACTCGCGCAGGCGCTCCGTCGTTCGCTGGCGCTCGGCCTCGGCGCGTTTGCGCTCGCCGATGTCGCGCACGAACGCCTGCCAGCGCCCGTCGGGCAGGATGTTGACGCTGGCCTCGACCAGGATGGTCGTTCCGTCCTTGCGACGCTGGGGCCACTCGCCGGTGTTGACCGTGCCCGGCGTGAGGAGCTCGCGCATCACCGACTCGAGGTGCTCGGACTCCTCCGCGCCGACGATCTCGATGATGTTCTTCCCGAGCAGCTCCTCGCGGGCGTAGCCGAGGGTGAGGCAGGCGGCCTGGTTGACGTCGACCAGGCGCCCGTCGAGGCGGGCCTGAAAGTAGGCGTCCGGCGACAGCTCGATGATGTCGCGGGTGCGGGCCTCGGAGCCGCGGACGCTCTCGGCGGCCGCCCGCAGGCCGCGGTTGGCGCGCCGCAGGCGCTCCTGCGTCACCTGCATGAGCCGGGTGAGGTAGATGACCGCCAGACCGTCCGCGCCGTAGAGCAGCGCCTGGAGCACCGCCTGTTTGAACGTCGCCCCGCCCGGGACGGCGAAGGTCATCGCCGCGACCGGCAGGCTGATGAGCAGCACCATCAGGCCCGGCCCGAGGCCGCCCAGCAGGCTGGTCAGCAGCGTGGCGCCGAAGAACAGCACGAACGGCGCGCCCCTGCCCGTCCAGGGCGAGAGCATCATCCGGAGCGCGAAGGCGAGGAGCGCCATCGCCACCCCGAACAGGTACCGCACCGGCGCGCGCGCCAGGGCCCGCCGAGCGTTTCCGACCAACCGCGGCGGTGAATGCACCTCGCCCATGAGAGGTTCGTGCGGGCAGCAGGAGCCGAGGACAAGAGAGCCGCTGACAGACTCTCGACGGCGGCGCGGCCGCCAGCGGGGAATTGCCCTATTTCTTCGCGCCGAGAGCGGACGCCTGCAAGCGGCGCCAAAACAGGTACGACAGGGCCCAGAGGACGCCGGACCCGACCGCCCAGCCCCAAGCTTGCGGCCCGTCCCCCACCGCCAGGTGGGCGATGACCGCCGACCCGAGATCGATGGCGAACCCGGCGTAGGCCCACTCCTTGAGCCGCGGCGGCAGCGGCAGCAGCAGGACCAGGAGGCCGGCCAGCTTGGCCAGCGAATTCTCGACCCGGAAATAGCCGGGGAAGCCGAGGTGGGTGAACGCCTCCGCCACCTGAGGCAGCCGCAGCTGCGCGTAGGCGGTGAAGCCGATCTGCAGGCAGAAGATCGCCGTCGCCACCCAGAAGGCGATGACGGTCCGTTTGCTGGTCGAGGTGTCCATGCCCTGGTGACGGGCCCTCCCGGCCCGATGTGACCGGCCGAGGCAAAAAAGCGCGCCGCCACGTCGATCCGGCCCGGGGCGGTTCGTCGTAAGGTCAGGGAGGAGACGACGCGATGAAATTCATGGTCATGCACAAGATGAACGAGGCCCTGGAGAAGGGTGTCCGGGACCCGGAGGTCATGGCCGGGGTCGGCCAGCTGATCGGTGAAGCGATCGAGAACAAGGTTTTTCTCTCCGGCGCGGGGCTCAAGCCCACCGCCACCCGGACGCAGGTCGTCTACCGGGGCGGAGAGCGCGCGATCACCGACGGCCCCTTCGCCGAGGCCAAGGAGCTGGTGGGCGGCTTCGCCCTCATGAAGGTGCGCGACAAGGCGGAGGCACTGCGCTGGTGCGACCGGTTCGCGTCGGTGGTCGGCGACGTCGAGCTCATCATGGGGCCGGTCTACGAGCCGTGGGAGGTGGGCCTGGGCGAAAAGCCCCAGAGCCCTCCCCTGCGCTACCTCTCGGTCATGAAGATAAACCCCGACGAGGACCGCGTCCCCGACCCGGCGGAGTTCGCCAAGATGGGCGCGCTCATCGAGGAGATGACCACGGCCGGCGTGCTTCTCTCGACCGGCGGTCTGGCCAGCACCAAGAAAGGCGCGCGCATCCGCTTCGAGGGCGGCAAGCACCGGATCATCGACGGCCCCTTCGCCGAGTCGAAGGAGCTGATCGCCGGCTTCTCGATCGTCGAGCTCCCCTCGAAGGCCGCGGCGATCGACTGGGGCGTGCGCTTCGGGCGCGTCGCCAAGGTCAGCGAGGTCGAGGTCCGGGAGATGCCGGAGTGGTAAAATCTGTCACCGGGCGGACCAGCCGGCGACGGCGTGCCGATGGCGTGCGGCTCGTGAATCATCTATGATTCACGCATGACGAGGGCCACGGTTCGCGACCTCCGGACGCAGTTCCCTCGGCTCAAACAGGCGATCGCCTGCGAGGGCGAAATCCTGGTGACCGAGCGGGGGCGTCCGGCCTACGTGCTGCGCGCCTACCGGGCCGCCCGCCGGCCCGCGGTCGAGAAGATCGACTACCTCGGCCGCCTGAAGGCCCGCCAGGCCCGACCGCTCTCCGCGCGCGCCTCCCGCGCGCTCGACGAAGCCAACCGTGGCGAGCGCTGACCCGACTTACGTCGATCCCAGCGCGCTCCGCTGCCTCTACGTGCACGAGTCCCGCTCCCGGACGTTCTGCGCCTGGCGCAGCCGGCACGCAGGGCCGTTGCCGATCACCCTGTTCGGGCGAGCCGAGATCGAGAACAGCGTCGCCCTGGCGGTCTTCCGGCGGGACATCACCGCCGCAGCCGGCCAGGCCGCCGTCGGGGATCTGGACGCCGACCTTGCAGCCGGCCGGCTGTTCATCGCCGATCTACTTTGGCGCCGGGCGCTGGACCGCGCGGTCGAGCTGAGCCGGAAGCACACGCCGACGCTGGGAACCCGCGCGCTCGACGTGCTGCACGTGGCGAGCGCCCTCACGCTCGGCTGCAAGCGCTTCGTGAGCTACGACGCGCGGCAGGCGCGCCTCGCACGGGCGGTGGGGTTGCGGGTCTCGGGGCCTTAGCGCGTGCCGCTCACTGCATGAGCCGCGCACTGCTTCCGTCCGTCAGCGACGCCCAATCGACGCCGTTGAACAGCCACAACGCGGCGACCACCATCCCGGCGCCGGCCGCGACACCGAAAACGGCCAGGCCGAGGCGGAAGAGGCGCCTTCGCCTCCAGCCGCGCTGGACGAACCGCTTGAACGGGTCGCCGACACGCCGCCGAAGGGTGTCCGCCCGCTCGTAGTACGCCAACCATTCAACGCTGGTCGCCCGTTCTCGCACCTCTCTCCATCCAATCTCCTCCCCCGGCAGCACCATCGACTGCTTCCCCGAAATCTTGAGCGGTTGCTTGACGATCAATGCCCGATGGCCACGTTGCCGCTCGAAAACGTCACCGTTGGGCGCGCAGGCGCCCGAAAGGACGGCCATGGGAACGAGGAAGTTCGGGCGGACGGGGGGGATTGGGACATCGACGATGCTGGCGCTGGGGCTCGCCGGGGCCGGCTGCGGCGACAATCAGGCGGTCACGCCCAGCGTCGACGCCCGCGCCAACGCGGCAACGCAAACAACAGACTCTGCGGCGGCGAACGCACGCAATGCGCTGCGGCCGCTGGCGCCGCTGTCGGGGAGCATGAGCGGAAGCCGCCAACCGACGTTCCGCTACGCGCCGTCCCGCAACGCGAGCATCGACATCTGCGATGATCGCGCCTGCGCGCACGTGCTCGACCAGCTGGCCGGCACTGACGGCGTGGCGCAGCCGACGACGCCGCTGCGCGCCGGGGTGCTGTTCTGGCGGGTGGTCACCAGGCAAACGCAGAGCGCCGTCTGGCAGCTCACCATCCCCGGCCGCGACACCGGCGGCGACATCGCCTGGGGCGTGGTCCCCGACTTCAACGGCGACGGCTTCGCCGACGTCGCGATCGGCTCGCCGGCCGCCGGCTCGCAGAGTGTCTCGGTCTTCAACGGCTCGCCGAACGGGCCGGGCTTCACCCCGGAGGAGACGCTGACCGGCGGCGCCCTCTTCGGCGAGGCGGTGGCCTCGGCGGGTGACGTCAACGGCGACGGCTTCGTCGACCTGGCGGTCGCGGCCGGCAGCGGTCCGGGCTCGGTCACCGTCTACCTGGGCGGCCTGGCCGGACCCGGCGGGACAGGCACGACGCTGTCCCCCGGCGGCGTCACTTCCGGCTTCGGCGCGTCGGTGGCCAGCGCGGGCGACGTCAACGGCGACGGGTACGGCGACCTGCTGGTCGGCGGCGTCGAGCACGCCCAGGTCTTCCTGGGTGGTCCGACGGGGCTCGCCACGACCGCCGCCTTCACGCTGGCGGGACCGGGCCGGACGGGCGACGCCAGCGTCGTGCAGGGCCCCGCCGACGTCAACGCCGACGGGATCCCCGATCTCTACGTGGGCGGCGCCCTCTATCTCTCGAGCGCCGCGGGTCTCGCCGCCGAGGCCGGGTTCGACGGCCAGGCCGGCAGCTTCGCGGGCGACGTCAACGGCGACGGCTTCGGCGACTTCGCCGCGTCCCAGGTCTCCCCCGGATCGCCCGCAGGAATCGACAACGGCGCCTTCCTCTTCATCCAGGCCGGCGAGACCACCCTGGGCACCGCCGGCGACGTCAACGGCGACGGCTACAGCGACGTCATCTCCTCGCTCTCGTCGATCGAGAACTTCCCCGATCGCCAGCGCGTCTACTTCGGCGCGCCGGGCTCGTGCGGCAACACCGGCTGCCGGCCGTTCGTGGGGGTGCCGATCCCCGGCCACGACTTCGTGGGCGGCAACCTGACCGCCTTCCTGGGCGGCGTGGGCGACGTCAACGGCGACGGGCTCGACGACCTGGTGGCGTCGACGCCCGACAGCGGCAACGGCTACTTCTACGGCAGCGTCGGGGGGAGCGGCAACGACGAGGCGTTCGCCTTCCCGACCTGGTCGTTCGCGCCCGGCTTCGGAACCAGCTTCGCCGCGCTCTTCGGCAGCGCTCGCCCGCTGTTCTGACGCACCCTCGACGCCGCCTTCAGATTCGTGTCCGACGCGGTCGCGCTGGTGACCCGCGCCACGGCCGCGGTATCGACCCTCGCGCTACAATGCCTCCGATGGCGAGGGGCCGGCGAGGGACGGAAGCTGGAGGCGCCGTGCGGGTCGTGGTGGTTGCGCTCGGCGGGCTGGCGCTCTCGGCGGCCTGCGGCTCTGGATCCAACGCGCCCGCCAAGGACGCGGGCCAGGACCTGGGGAACGTCGGCGCGGCGAGCTGGGAGATGGTCGTTCCTGCGACGGACATCTACCAGGCCGTCTGGCTCGACGCGCCCGGGACCATCTACGCGGTCAAGAACAGCCAATCCATCGCCTCGTCCCACGACGACGGGAAGACCTGGACCTCCGTCGCGGTGACGGACAATCAAACCTCGCCCATCCTGTCGGTGGCCGCTGTCGGACCGACCGACGTCTATGCGGTCGGCTACACGAACGGCTCTGCCGAGGTCGACGACCAACCGGCGGTGATCGCCAAGTCGACGGATCGCGGCGCCACCTTCACGCTGCTAAAACCGACCTTCACAGGCGTCTTCAGCGCGGTGGCGGCCGACAGCACCGGCAATCCGATCGGCGTCGGCTACGCCAGCGACGGCGGTTTCTTCATCCGCTCACCCGATGGCGGCGCCACCTGGTCGCGCGTGCCCGTCGCCGGCACCCTGACACTGTTCGGTCTCTGGACGACCGCCTCCGGCACCCTCTACGCCTGCGGCGAGGCCGCGAGCGCCTCCGCGCCGCCCGATGGCAGCACCGACGGCGGCGACGATGCGGGCACCGATGCCGGCGCCGCCGGGGGGTACGCGATACCTGGCGGCGTGGTCGTCCGCTCGGACGACGGCGGCAACACCTGGACCACGGTTACGACGGCCCCTTCGACGCTGTTCTCAATCTCGGGCACAGCGGACGGTCAACGGATCGTCGCCGTCGGCGGTGGATTCACCGAGATCGAGTCGACCGACGGCGGCGCGACCTGGCAGGTCGTCTGCGGGCGCGAGGACAACACCGCCCGCTACTCCAGCTTCGGCAGCGTCTGGGTCCCCGACGCCCAGTCGCCCCCCTTCATCGCCGCCGGGAACGCCCCTTACGTGGTGAGGTACCTGAGCTGCTACGAGGGTGCGCCGTCGCTCTGGTCCTCCGAACCGCTTCCAACCACCAACGGAACCGGCCTGGAGTCGGGCGCGATTGCGGTGGCGGGGAGCCCGACGGAGGTGTGGGCGGTCGGGGCCGGGATTTTCCGCGAATTCTGGCAGCCTGGCCTCGCCCTTCACGCGTCGGCCGCGGGCAAGAACGACTCTGCTACTTCGACTCGTCGATCGCCGCGCTCGATCGGGAGAACCCGCGACCTGACGTCGGGCGCCACCGGGATCTCGATCGAGCTGGCATACTACTTAGCGCCAGATCGGCCGAGTCGGGCACGTCTCCTGCTCCGCAGCAGTCGTTCGACAGGCGGCAAGGTCAGATTGGAGAGGACGTGCTCCGCGTCCCCAGGATCGACGCCGTGCTTGCGCGCAATCTCCGCGGCGAACCGACGGCGCGCGACTCTGTCGGCGAAGCGATCGGCGTCCAACGTGGGAGCGCTCACGAAAGGGATTGTAGCGCCCGCGTCCCGCCGCGGGTGAGGGTCAGGGCGCCGCGGCGCTATGCTCGGCGCATGGATCTCGACATCGAAAACAAAGTCGCGCTGGTGACCGGCGCCAGCCGCGGCATCGGGCGGGCGATCGCGCTGGGGCTGGCCGCCGAGGGGGCGCGCGTCGTCCTGTGCGCGCGCAACGCGCCCGACCTGGAGGCGGCGGTGCGCGAGGCCCGGGCGCGCGGCGGCGGCGAGGCGGCGGCCATCGGCGTGCCGGCCGACGTGACGACCCCCGCCGGCGTGTCCGCGCTGGTCGACGCCGCGCTCGCCGGCTACGGCGGCATCGACATCGTGGTCAACAACGTCGGCGGCTCGGGCGCGCGCGACTTCGCCTCCACCGACGACGCCGACCTGCAGTCCGTCCTCGAGCGCAACCTCTTCCCGGCCCTGCGCGTGTCACGCGCCGCCCTCCCCCACCTCACCGCGCGCGGCGGCGGCGTCATCATCCTCATCGCCTCCGTCTGGGGCCGCGAGTCCGGCGGCGGCCCCAGCTACAACGCCGCCAAGGCCGCCGAGATCAGCCTGGCCAAGTCGATGGCCCGCGACCTCGCCAAGGACGGCATCCGCGTCGTCAGCGTCGCGCCCGGCTCGATCCTCTTCCCCGGCGGCGGCTGGGACCGCCGGCAGAAGGCGGATCCCGAGGGGATGGCGGCCTTCGTGAAGCGCGAGATCCCGGGCGGGCGCTTCGGGCGGCCCGAGGAGGTCGCGGACGTGGTGACGTTTCTGTGCTCGGCGCGGGCCGGGTGGATTACGGGGGCGTGCGTGCCGGTGGACGGGGGGCAAGGCCGCGCGTTTTGATGGACGAGAGCGCCTTCAGACGCCGCGCGATATCGGCTTCCACGGGTTGAGCACCGGCGCCCCCGCCCGGAGGTAGTCGCGCGTATCGCGCGGACGCGCGCCGTCGAGAGACCGCGCTCCAGAACTATCCGACCGACGTCGTCCGCGACAATATCGACGCGGCGGTCCGTGCTCAGATGAGCGCTCGGCGCGCACGCCTTTGCACCGACGGTCATGGATGGCCAAGATCCATCTCTCCGGCTGCAGTCTGACGCGCGGAAGGCCAGCAAACCGAGTTAGGATGCCCCATGCGGATCCGTGGTACCTGCGTTGTCCTCGTTTTCCTGGCCTCCGGATGTGGGGCGGCAACCATCGCGAAGCTGGACGGCGGGACCGGCGGCGCGGCGATCGGCGGGGCTGCCGGAGGACAGGCGAACGGCGGGGCAGGCGGCGCGCCCGCGAACGGCGGCGCAGGCGGCGCGCCCGCGAACGGCGGCGCAGGCGGCTGCGCGCCCGAAACGAACACCCAGTTCTGCACCCGGCTCGGCAAGAGCTGCGAGATGTTCGCCGGGACCGACAATTGCGGCGCCGCCCGCAGCGCGAATTGCGGCTCGTGCACGGGCGGGATGGGCTGCGTGGTCAACGTCTGCCAGACGCCGGTCTGCACGACCTTCAACTATTCGGGGGCGCCGTTGGCCTCCTTCAGCCGCACCGGCCAGGAAGACGTGATCCTCGCCGCCAGCCCCGACGGCGGGTCGATCGCCTACGCGCAGTCGGCGACCGGGACGTGCGAGATGTATACGGTCTACCTGGCCGACGAGACGGCCCCCGGCAGCGGCAGCTACACCTCGCGCGACATCACCAGCTGGGTCACCACCAACATGCTCTTCCACGCCAGCGGCGAGATGGCGGCGCTCACCGGCGATGCCCTGACCCTGGTGGTGATCTCCTCCGACCAGACGGCGCTCAAGTCGGCCAAGCGCTCGGCGCTTCAGCTGATCGACTTCGGAACACCATCCGCCACCGACTTTGTCACCATCAACGGCTTCGTGGCCGGCACCGCGGGCAAGTTCCGCGCGCCCGCGATCTCGGCCGACGGGCTCGAGCTCTACTACACGATCAACGGAATCAGCACGGCCGCCGACGGGATCTACCGCGCGGTCCGCCCGTCGACCACCGTCGCCTTCCCGGCCGGCACGCGCGACGCCGTCCTGACCAGCGACTACGAGTACGTCACCGGGATCTCTTCCGACCGGCTGGCCCTGTTCCTGTTCAAGGGCTTCAGCGGGTTCGTCTTCACCCGCGCCAGCACCAGTTCCGACTGGAGCAACCCCAACGCCCCGAACACGCCGCCGCAGATCGGCGACTGGGACCACAAGCCGCTTCAGGATTGCAGCAAGCTGGTCGCCACCGGCTCGACGGCCGGCGGCTGCGCCAACCAGGACATCTACGTCCTGACTCGCAAGTAGCGCGGCCGCCATGCGTAGGGGCCTGGCGGGGCCATCACCCCGACTCGGATGGTCGTCCTGCGGAAGGACGGCATCCGCGTCGTCAGCGTCGCGCCCGGCTCGATCCTGTTCCCGGGCGGCGGCTGGGACCGCCGGCAGAAGCGGGTCCTTGCCCCCCGTCCACCGGCACGCACGCCCCGTGATCCACCCGGCCCGCGGCGAGCACAGAAACGTCACCATGTCCGCGACCTCCTCGGGCCGCCCGAACCGCCCGCTCGGGATCTCGCTCCGCACGAACGCCGCCATCCCCTCGGGATCCGCGTTCTAGATCCCGCGGCCGGACGGCTTTGCCGCGGTCGGCCCGAGCTCTCCGAGCCGGTCGCAGAGCCGAGGTCAGCTCTCTCGATAGATCGTGATTAGGAATTCTCCCACGTTGTCGTCGTACCAGACGTTCCAGTACTTCTCCTTGACCAGTCGATCGAACGTCATTTTGAGCGAGGGATTAACAGGTGCTTGGTCAAAACAGACACGCGATGCGTCCGTCGCGTCGAAGATGATCTCGTTGACGATGAACCAGAGCACCCCGTCCGCTTGCACCTGGACTATCTTGTCGAGCCCCACCAGTTCGGGAGTGAGGGTTCCAGGATCGGCCGATTCCGAGCCGACGGCGTAGAGCAGCGCGCCGAGTGCCTGCTTCTTGAGGAGCAGGCACTTGTCCTGGAGGTACTGGCGCCTCCCCGGATCGTCGACATCGTTCATCTCGCTGGCGAAGATGCCCCGAGGATCTACCCAGGGAAGCCCGGGCCGCTCTTTCGTCTTCGAGCCATCGACGAGTCGGAACAGCGAGAGGTTGACCCGTCCGCTGGCCTTGATGTGAACCGTATCTCCCCGTTTGACCGTAAACCCTGAGTTCAACCACGGTGCA
>DASYEX010000304.1:0-17972 GCA_036498765.1 Polyangia bacterium | reverse complement strand
CGAACGTCCAGGAGACGGCTGAGGTGAACCCTGCCCAGCTCAGGACGGTCAGCCCGCCGGGCGCTCCGGACGGCTGGGGGACGCCGGTGGTCGCCGGCTCGGGCAGCCCCGACGCCGCCTTGGGGGCGCCTCCGGCGCCGCCGCCCGCGCCGGCCGCACCGCCCGCGCCCGCGCCCGCCGCACCGCCGGTGGCTCCCGCACCGTCGGGACGGGCCGCGCCACCGCCGCAGCCCAGCGCGCCGACCAGGCCGACCGCCAGCGCGGAAATCGGGGAGAATCGCCCACGAAGTGGCGCCAGGGGGTGTCTTTGCATTCTAGGGGCTGCCCTCTCATTTTTGCTGCATCGGCGCTTACTTGAGGCTTTTGCGTGCGCCGAGATTTATAAGGATCGCTCGTGCCTTTTCCGGGAATAGTATTCCCGGCGAAGCTTACGAATGCGAGGCCCCATGCGGACGATCCAGTTTGGGCGTGCTTTTCGGTCGGCACTCATTGTTGCGACTCTCATCTTCGGTGGCTGCGGCTTCAAGCCCGCAGCCAATCCGACGGGAACGGGCACGGGAACGGGCGGCACGGCCGCCGTCGATGGCGGGGGAACGGGCAGCGGCGGCACCGGCGGCTCGAAGCCGAGCACGCACCCGACGTCGCTGAACATCGATCCGTCGACCGCGACGCTGACGGTGACCAACGCCAATCCCACGCAGACGCAGCAGTACACAGTCACGGGGATGGTCAACGGGCAGATGCAGGATCTGACCAGCCAGGTCACCTTCACGGCCACCCCCAACGGTGTCGTCACCATCGACGGCAATGGTCTCGCCACCACCACCGGCAAGAGCGGCGGCGCGATCACCGTGACGGCCTCGCTGGGCGGCCTCAGCACGACGGCGACGCTCATCGTCTACTACACCTTCATCGGCGCGGATCCCGGGGCCACCGGCATCCCTGACGGGGCCGCGACGATCTTCACGACCACCAGCAACGACAGCAGCCGCGCGCCACAGCTCGTCTACCCGAACGACGGCGTCCTGTTCCCGCCGAACATCACCGGCATCGAGATCCACTTCACGCAGGGGAGCAGCAGCAACACGCTGTTCGAGGTGACCTTCGCCGCCACCTACGTGACGGTGAACGCCTTCACCCGCTGCACCGCCTTCAGCGGCGGGGTCGCGCCCGGCTGCATCTACACGCCCGACCCGGGACTCTGGGCGGCGGTCGCGACGGGGAATGCCGGCCAGGGGCCGGTGCAGCTGACCGTGCGTGGGACTGACGACACCGGCACCTCGGTCGGCGACAGCGGCTCGCTCCAGATGCGGTTCGCCCGGGACAACATCGATGGCGCCCTCTACTACTGGACCACCAGCGGCAAGAGCGCGATCATGCGCTGGGACTTCTCCGGCTCGACCACGCTGCAGGCCCCGCAGTCGTACCTGACGCCGACCAACACCGACGGCAAGACCTGCGTGGGCTGCCACGCTCTGGCGCCCGACGGCAGCGCCCTGGTCGCCAGCGCCGGCGGCCAGGGAGACGGCCGCTTGCTCCTGTGGGACATCAAGAACAACAAGGCACTGATGCCGTTCCCGCTCGCGATGCGGAGCCAGTTCGAGTCCTGGAACGCCGCCGGATCGCAGTTCGTCGGAATGTACGGCGATACCCAGAACAGCACCCGCGGCAAGGCCGGGGCGGTCAACCTGACGATCTTCGACGGCGCGACGGGGACGATGGTCACCACCATCAATCTCGCCGGGGCGCGTGCCGATCATCCTGATTGGTCGAAGAGCACCGACTCGCCCAACACCATCGTGTTCACCTCGGCCGATCCGACCGCGCCCACCACCGACCAGCATCCCTCGACGGGCGCCATCGACTACGTTCAGTACGACGGCACCGCGTGGGGCGCGCCGCAGACCCTGGTCCCTTCGGTGCTGGGGAAGAACCGCTACTACCCGGCCATTGGGCCCGACGGCGATCTCGTGGCCTACGACGAGTCGACCTGCACCGCGGGGACGCCAGCCGCCGGGGCGGCGCCCGACCTCTCGTGCGACGCCGACACCGATGCCACGGCGACCATCTTCCTCACCACGATCTCGAGCGGGGGCGCGAACCCCATCCTGCTGGCCAATGCGAACCGGCCTGGCATCGCGGACAACGGGACCCCCGCCCTCACCGATTCGTTCCCCAAGTGGTCGCCTTTCGTCTCCAACCTCAACGAGATGGACAAGCTGGTCTGGTTGACGTTCTCGTCCACCCGCCAGTACGGCCTGCGCCCGCCGCCGGCGTCATCGATGAACAGCTCGGAGGCCAAGACCGGGACGCTCATCTGGATGGTGGGGGTCAACCTGGGGGTCGGCAATGACGACCCCAGCTACACGGCGTTCGCGCTGCCCTTCCAGGACATCACCACCTCCAACCACATCGCCCAGTGGGCGAAGTTCTTCATCAATCCAGGCTGATCGCCGCTGCCGGGATGATCGCCGCCCGTGGCCTGATGGGCCGGCGGGGCTGGTTTTCTTTCGCGCCAGGGTGACACTTCCGCGCGCGCCCGGTGTTCCTGGGTGCATGAGGGAGGCACCCGAACCTTGGCGCTCGACATCGAAGGTCTCTACCGGCGGTTGGGCCCGATGGTCCTGAGGCGCTGCCGCGCGCTCTTGCGCAACGAAGGCCAGGCCCAGGACGCGATGCACGACGTCTTCGTCGCCCTGCTGCGGGCGGACCAGCGCCTCGACGAGGAGGCGCCGGCCGGCCTGCTTCTGCGGGTGGCGACCAACGTCTGCCTCAACCGGCTGCGGGCCGGCAAGCGCCGCCCCGAGACCCCCGACGACGAGCTGCTGATGCAGATCGCGGCGAACGGCAATGGCGAGGCGCGGGCGGCGGCGCGGGGGATGCTCGCCAAGCTGTTCGGGCTCGACGATCCGCTCGCGGCCTCGACCGCCACGCTGGCGGTCATGCACCTCTGCGACGGGATGACGCTCGAAGAGACGGCGCGCGAAGCCGGGCTCTCGGTGTCCGGTGTCCGCAAGCGCCTCACGCGCCTGCGCGTCCGTCTGACCGCGCTCGACGCCGCTGACGCAGCGAAAGGAGCACCCCGTGACCACGCGTGAGAACAAGACGCCGGATTGGCTGGTCGAGCGCCTCGCGCACGGCGAGCTGGACGCGACGGCCGCCGCGCAGCTTCGGGCGCGGCTCGAGGCCGAGGGGCGCGCCCCCGACGCGGAGATCACGGCACTCTTGCGGGCCGATCGGGAGACGCTGGAGGCCCAGCCCCCCGGCGCGATCGCCGCCGAGATCCGGCGCCGAGCCGCCCAGCGGCCCGCGCCCGCACGCCGTCCTCTCTACACCTTCGGCGCCGTCTTCGCCGCCGGCGCCGCGGCGCTGGTCCTGGTGGCGCGGCAACCGGCGGTGACGCCCGCCGCGGCCCCGGCGCCGCTGGAGCCGACGAGGTGGAAGGGGACTCCGATCCCAAACGGCGCGCAACTCTACGTCTACCGCCACGCCGGCGACGGCGACCGGCGCCTGCCCGACGGTGCGCGCGCCGCGCGGGGAGATCTGCTTCAGCTCGCCTACGCGACGGCAGACGGCGGGTACGGCGTCCTCGTATCCATCGATGGTGGGGGCGCCGTGACGCAGCACTGGCCGGAGCCGGGCGGCGCCCGCGCGGTCCCGCTCCGCTCCGGCGGCGAGGTCCGGCTCCCGTCGTCCTACGAGCTCGACGACGCCCCCGCCTTCGAGCGCTTCTTCTTCGTGCGCGCCGGCGAGAGCTTCGACGTCGCCCCGGTGGTCGCCGCCGCGCGCGCCCTCGCCGCCCGGGCGCCCGAGGCGCGACGCGCGCCGCTCCCCCTCCCCGATCGATTCGCCCAGACCTCGTTCTTGCTGGAGAAGACCCGATGAAGCTCCGCGCCCCGTTCGTCCTCGCTCCGCTCGTCTTCTTCCTGCTCGCCGCCGCGTGGCCCGTCCCGGCGACCGCCGCGCCCGACGGCGTGCGGCTGCGCCGGTTCGCGCTGCTGGTGGGCGTCAACAACGGCGGCCCCACCCGCGCCCAGCTCCGCTACGCCGCCAGCGACGCGCACGCGATGGCCCGGGTGCTGGAGAGCCTGGGCGGCGTCGCGCCCGACGATCTGGTGTTCGTCTCCGACGGGAGCCGCCGGGCGCTGCAGGACGGGTTCGCCACCGTCGAGCGGATGCTGCGCGCCGATCGGAGCCCCGGCGTGCGTCACGAGCTGGTCTTCTACTACTCCGGCCACTCCGACGAGGAGGGGCTGCTGCTCGGGGGCGAGCGGATCTCCTACGACGAGCTGCGCGCCTTCATCCACGAGGCGCCGGCCGACCTGAGCCTGGCCATCCTCGACTCCTGCGAGTCGGGCGCCTTCACCCGCCACAAGGGCGGGAGCCGGCGGCCGCCGTTCATGCTCGACACCTCGATCGACACGCGCGGCCACGCCTTCCTGACCTCCAGCGCCGCCAACGAGGTGGCCCAGGAGTCGGACCGCATCGCCGCCTCTTACTTCACCTACTACCTGGTCTCCGGGCTGCGGGGTGCCGCGGACGCCAACCGCGACCGGCGCGTGACGCTGCAGGAGGCGTTTCAGTTCGCCTCGCAGGAGACGCTGGCGCGCACCGAGCGGACGCAGGGAGGTCCACAGCACGCCGCCTACGAGTTCGATCTGTCCGGCACCGGCGACATGGTGGTGACCGACGTGCGCAGCACGCAGGCCGGCCTGCTGCTGACGCCGGAGCTGGCGGGGCGGATCAGCGTCCGCGAGGCCGGCGGCGCCCTGGTCGCCGAGCTGCGCAAGCCTCCCGGCAGCACCGTCGAGCTGGGGCTGGAGGCGGGCTCGTACGTGGTGGCGATCGAGGACGCCGGCGCCGTGCGCGAGGCGCAGCTGACGCTGGCGGCCGGCCAGCACCTGCCGCTGGCCCGGGCGGCGTTTCACCCGAGCGCGCCGCTCGAGGTGGCGGTGGCGCGCGGCGACGCCGGGCCCGAGACGGCGCTGGCGACGCCGGCGGGCGAGCCCGCGCAACCGCACGCGCGCACCAACTTCAAGGCCGCCTTCTTCCCGCGCGAGATGGACGGCCGGACCGACGTCGATGGGTTCTCGTTCGGCTTCATCGCCGACCGCGTCGCCTCCCTGCACGGCATCCAACTGTCCCTCGGCTACAACCAGGTCGACGGCGACCTCCACGGCCTGCAGCTGGCCACGGCCATGAACAACGCCGGCCGCATCGACGGCGTCCAGCTCGCAGCCGGCGCCAACCTGGCCCGCGGCAACGGCCGGGGCGCGCAGATCGCGGCCGGGACCAACGTCGTCCTCGGGGATCTCCACGGCTGGCAGACCGCTGCGGGCGTGAACGTCGCGACGGGCGCGGTCCACGGCGTGCAATCGGCCGCCGGCCTGAACCTGGCCGACGCCGCCTACGGCCTTCAGCTGGCGGGCGGCCTCAACGTCGCCCGCGAGGTCGAAGGGGCACAGATCGCCCCCATCAACGTCTCCCAGCACGCCGGCGGCCTGCGGCTGGGCGTCATCAACGTCGGGCGCGACACCGGCGGCTTCCAGCTCGGCGTCATCAACATCGCCGCGCACGACGACGGCGAGTCGTTCGCCATCCTCAACCTCATCGGCAACGGCATCCACGACCTGGCGGTGTTCGGCACCGACGCCCTTCTGTCCAACGTCGGGTTCAAGCTGGGGGGCCGACACCTCTTCACCTCGTTCTCGTTTTCCTACCAGCCGGGCGACGAGCTGGCGGCCGGCTCGCAGCACCTCGGGAGCGGCAGCCGGCGCTGGGGCTACGGCGGCGGCTTCGGCTGGCGCTTTCCCCTGCACGCCGGCCCGCTCGACCACTTCGACGTCGAGGGCGTCACCAGCACGGTCACGCCCGAGCTCAGCTCGCCGGACAGCAACGTCATGCTCAACACGGCCCGCGCGACGCTGGCCCTTTCGGTCGCGCGCTACACCACCGTCCTGGTCGGTCTGGGCACCAACGTGATGGTGGGGACCGGCGGGCGGGACTTCAACGGCCCCTTCGCCGGCTGGGGCTCGACGTACCATCACGGGGCCACCACGGTTCGCCTCTACCCAGCCTTCTTGCTCGGCCTGCAGATCGGCACCCCGAACCACGGGTAATCGGCGCGGGCCTCAGTTTGCCGGGCGGCATGCTGCGCAGCGGGGTCGACGCGCCGCTAGGGAAGCGCGAGCGTGCTCGGCGGGCGCCTGTCCGGGACGGCCAGCGCGGCTTCGATGGCGGCGACCACCCGTGCGGTGCCCGCGAGGTTGGGATGGCCGTCGCCGTCGAGCCGCTCGCGCGCATCGAGATCGACGAGCACGTAGGGAAGCCCCGTGTCCACGAACAGCTCGCGGACGATGCCGGCCTCGGGATGGGCAGCGAGCGAGCGAGGCGGCCCCGGGGCCACGACGACGAACAGCGGTCTTGCCCCGCGCGCCCGCGCGGCCTGAGCGGTCTTGAGGAACACCGTGCGCGCGAGCGCGAGCGAACCCGCGAGCGCGACGTCGCCGGCGTAGGGGACCCGATCGCGAACGAGCTGTCCGAGCTGCGTGCGGGCCAGGATCCCGCCCTCCGGCCCGAGGAAGCTCAGCTGCCCGGCCGCGTCCAGCGCCAGGCGCGGACGATCGTCGCGCAAGCTCCGCCCCAATTCACTGGTCACGAACACGGTGAGCAAGACCACAGGATGGCGGACCTGGGGAAGGAGATCCGTGACGCGCAGGTAGGCTTGGTCGACGCCGTATCCCCCCTCGGCCACGTCCACCACCCCGAGGCCGAGATCGCGCCCGCAGCGGACCGCGAAGGTGTCGTCGTAGTCGAGGCCGTAGCCGCTGGCGATCGACTCGCCGGTCACGACCAGCGCGGGACGAGCGAGATCGGCGTCGTCGGTCGGGCTGCGCGCGCGGAGCCCCGAGCGGCCGACGGCGTAACGATACGGGTGCCCGTTCGAAGCGAGCGTCGTCACGCGCGAGGCATCCGCCACCCAGCCGTAACGCGCGTCCCGGTGCCCCACCTTGAGCTCGAAACGCGCGGAGCCCGCTTGTCGCCAGGAAAGGTGATCGACCCGGAGGACTCCCTCTGCCGCCGGCACCGCCGCCACCAGCGCGACGAGACTCCCGACCCACAGCGACGGTCCGCCGGCACCCGACAGCGAAGAGTGAAGGCGCTGCCCCGACGCGCGCGCCCCCAGCAAGAGACCCAGGCCCAGGATCGCAGTGACGACGCGAAGGCCGAGCGCCCCGCCCCTCGGCGGCACGAAGTAGTAGGGCAAAAAGACGTGGCGCTGGAACCAGGCGTGGTCACATCGCCAGGCCAGCAGCAACAGGGCCGCTCCCGCCATCCCCGTCAGGGCCGCCACCATCACCGGCGTCGCCCCGCCCGACCTATGCCCCTCGCGGTCTGTCACTGATCGCTAGGTGGGCGCGGATCGGGCGAGCGCAAGGGGGGAGAGGCGCAGGCCCCGGCGCCCACCGGTCCGATCGCCCGCTCTGGCACAAGCGGGCCCGCGTGGCCAGCTTTGGTGACGATGCTCCTCGACCGAGGTCGACCGCGGCTCCCACCCGTGCGGCCGTCGCGACGCGATCGCGCGCTGACACCGCTTCACCGCTGGGTCTGGCGGGACGTCGATCGCCGCGCGCGCAAGCTGATCCGTTTCGCCGAGACCGAGGCCGAGGGCGGACGTCACCTGGCTCACGCGGCTGAGCTGACCGCCGACCCGCTGCTGCGACGGCTGTTTCTGCGCCACGCGCTCGACGAGGAGCGCCACGCGGCGCTGTTTCGCAGCCGCGGCCAGACGCTGCGGCGTGGACGCGCCGGGCGCACGACCCCTGGCTTCGACGCCGACTGGCTGGCGCCGGGCGAACGGGGCCTGGCGAGCGACGGCGGTCTCGATCGCCTGCAGGTGGGCGAGATGTCGGAGCCGTCCCTGCTCGCCTTCCTGCACCTGTCCGAGAAGGCCGCCGCCCAGCGCTTCGTGCTCTACCGCGAGGTGCTGCAAGGGGATCCCGAGACGGGCGCGGTGTTCGCCGACGTCCTGCGCGACGAGGTGTTTCACATGACCTACACGAGGGCCCAGCTTGGCCGGGTGGCGCCGGCACGAAATCGACGGACGCTCTGGCGGGCGCGGGCCGGGCGACTCTGGCGAGCGTATCTCCGGCTCGCCGGGGCGCTGGCGGGACTCCTGGGGGGCGTCGTTCTCACCGTGCAGTACTTCCTGCTGCTCCCCTGGTTCGCGCTCGCCGCCAAGCGGGCCGCCCGCCGCGAGCCCGCGGGGTGGCACGCCTGTCCGGCGGCGGTCAAAGGCGCGCTCGAGAGCCAGTACTGATGCGAATCCTCGGCATCTCGGCCCACTATCACGACTCGGCGGCGGCCCTGCTGATCGACGGCGTCCCGGTCGCCGCGGTCGAGGAGGAGCGGCTCTCGCGCCGAAAGAACGACGCCGCGTTCCCGCTCGGGGCCATCTCCTGGTGCCTGGAGTCGGCGGGCCTCGAGCCGGGCGACCTCGACGCGGTGGTCTTCTACGAGAAGCCGATGCTCAAGTTCGCGCGGATCCTGACCACCGTCCTGCGCGCCTTTCCACGCTCGCGGCGGGCGTTCGTGCACGCCATGCGGAACGCGCTCGGCGAGAAGGTGTGGGTCAAGGGGATCATCGCCGGCGAGCTGGGCGTCGCGCGTGACAAGATCCTCTTCACGCAGCACCACCAGGCGCACGCGGCCGCGGCTTTCTTTCCCATGCCCACCGAGCGCGCGGCGATCCTCACCACCGACGGCGTGGGTGAGTGGGCGACCCTGACCGTCGGGCGGGGGACGCGCACGCCGGGCGGGCCGTCGAGCCTGGAGCTGCTTCGCGAGATCCGCTTCCCGCATTCACTGGGGCTGTTCTATTCGGCGTTCACCGCCTACCTCGGGTTCCCGGTCAACGAGGGCGAGTACAAGGTCATGGGCCTCGCCTCTTACGGCCGCCCCCGCTTCGTCGACGAGGTGCGCCGCACAGTCCTCCGCACGCCGGACGGCGCGTTCAGGCTGGCGCTGCCCTACTTCGATTTCCAGGACAGCGCCCGGCGCTCGTTCGGGCCGCGCTTCGTCGAGCTGTTCGGGCCGCCGCGCGATCCCTACGAGGCGCTCGACCTCGCGACCGCCGAGGGGGCCCGCTACGCGGACGTCGCGGCCAGCGCGCAGGCGGTGCTCGAGGAGGTGCTGGTCGACGTCGCCCGCGGCCTGCACGAGGAGACCGGTCTCGCCGACCTCTGCCTGGGCGGCGGGGTCGCACTCAACGGCTGCGCCAACGCACGGATCCTCGCCGAGAGCGGCTTCGAGCGGCTGTTCGTCCCCTCGGCGCCCGGCGACGCCGGCTGCGCCGTCGGCGCGGCGCTCTATGCCGATCGCATCCACTTCGCGCAGCCCGATCGTGAGATCCCCGACCATCCTTTCTGGGGTCCGACGGTGGACGCCGCCGAGCTCGGCCGCCTCGCGGAAGAGGACAGCTTGCCCCTCTACACACCGGGCAGCGACGCCGCCCTCTATGAGCAGGTCGCCGCGGCGCTCGCCGCCGGTGAGGTGGTCGGCTGGATGGACGGCGCGCTCGAGCTCGGGCCGCGCGCCCTCGGCCACCGGAGCATCCTGGCCGCGCCGCACGACGCCCGCATGCGCGATCGCCTCAACTTGCGCATCAAACGCCGGGAGGAGTTCCGCCCCTACGCGCCGGCCGTTCCGGCGGAGCTCGCCGATCGCTACTTCCAGCTGCCGCCCGGGGGCGCCCGGCTGGGGCGTTTCATGTCCGGTGTCTTCCCGGTCCGTCCCGAGTGGCGCGCGCGCCTGGCCGCCGTCACCCACGTCGACGGGACGGCGCGGGTCCAGACCGTCGACGCGGCGATGGCCCCGCGGCTCCACGCGCTGCTGCACGCCTACGGGCGGCGCAGCGGCGTCCCCGTCCTGCTCAACACGTCGTTCAATCTGGCCGGCGAGCCGATCGTCAACCGGGCTGTCGAGGGCTATTCCACCTTCAGGCGCTGCGACATGGATCGCCTGGTCGTGGGCGGCGTCATGATGACCCGCGCCCGCAGCGTCGCCCGTCAACTCGAGGAGGCGATCGCATGATCAAGCGGCGCGGAAAGCTCCGGCGTGGGTTGGCCTTGGTCACGGCGGTCGGACCGTCGGTGGGCGCGCTGGCCCGCGGACTCTGGCGCGGGCAGCAGCGCTGGATGCTGCCGCTGGCGATCTTCCTGTGCGCGACCGGCCTCATCCTCCTGTTCGCGTTCAGCGTCGAGGCGATCGCCCCCTTCATCTACGCGATCTTCTGACGATGGAGGACCGGCGGACCGAGCGGGTGCGGCGCTTCTACAGCGAGGTCCCGTTCCCCAGCTACGGCGCGCGCGACACGCTCGGCAGCCTGCAGGCGCGGGCGGAGCGGAGCGCGCTGGCGCGGCTGCTCGACGAGGCGATCCCGCAAGACGCCCGGGTGCTCGATCTCGGCTGCGGGACCGGACAGATGACGATCTTCCTGGCGAACGGGAAACGCCAGGTCGTCGGCGCGGACCTCACGCGGGGCGCGCTGGCGCTGGCGGCGGACGCGGCGCGCCGGTTCGGCGTGGAAGGCGCCAGCTTCGTCGAGACCGATCTGCGGCGCCCCGGCCTGGCGGAGGGGAGCTTCGACGTGGTGCTCTCGCTGGGCGTCCTGCACCACACGCCGGACCCGCGGGCCGCCTTCGGCGCGATGGCCCGTCTGGCCCGCAAGGGCGGGATCGTCGTGGTCGGGCTCTACAACACCTTCGCGCGGCTGCCGCATCGGCTGCGGCGGCTGGTGGCGCGGGCGACGGGGATGCGCTGGATCCTCTTCGATCCGGTCCTGGCCGCCCGCGCGGCCGAGCCCGCCCGGCGCGCGGCGTGGCTGCGAGATCAATACCTGCACCCCGAAGAGCACCGCCACACGCTCGGTGAGGTCCAGGGTTGGTTCCGCGAAAACAACGTGGACTACCTGCGCAGCTATCCGAGCGCTCTCCTCGACGGAGAGGCCCTGACGGGCGCGGAGCTCTTCACGGCGGCCGAGGACGACTGGTGGCCCGAGGGGATCCTGGCTCAACTAGGCTGGGCGCGTACCCTGGCCGGCGAAGGGGGACTCTTCGTGACGATCGGCCGGCGACGCGACGGGCGATAGCGGGCGCGGCCAGGCCCTGCGCAGGCGCGGCGCCAGCATCGACGAGGCGAGACCGAGCAGCAGCCCGGCGGCGATGTCGGGGACCCAGTGGTGGCGGAGGTAGATCGTCGACAGCCACAGAGAGACCACCAGCGGCAGGCAGATCCAGAAGTAGAGCCGCGGGCGCCGCGGAGAGAGCGCGCCCCCGAAGCGCCAGGAATAGAACAGCGTGAGCACGGCGATCGAGCAATGGAGCGACGGGAAGGCCGACCGGATCCGCAGCGGGTCGACCGTGTCGAAGGCGCTCTGCTGCACCTCGTAGAGGCCCGTCAGCGAGTGCAGGTGCGCCGGCGAGAAGCCGCCGTTCACCAACGGCGGATAGAACCTGGGCGGCCCGGCCGGGAACAGGAGAAACAGCACGAAGCCGATCCCCATCTGCAAGATCACCGCGGTCGACAGCTCTCGCAGGTCGTGCCGGCGGCCGCGCAGCGACAGTGCGCTGGCCACGATCATCGGCAGGATGAAGTAGAGGCCGTACGTGAGCGACATCCAGTCGGTCAGCAGCGGATGCGAAAAGCGCCCCACCCAGACCGTCGGCTCGACGCCGAAGAGAAGAAGGTCCATCCGGTACAGGGCGGCGTCGATCCCGGTCTGGCGGATGACCCCGGTGTACGTCTCCATGCTCTCGAACGCCCACATGATGATGGTGAAGGGAGCCCAGTCTCGGAGGATCCGGCGCGCCGCCGCGCGAAAGGCGGGCCAAGCCTCGGGAGCGCCGCGGGCGAGCGCCGGGGCGCTGCGAACGAACGCGACGACGATCAGCAACACGAGGATTCCACCCGCCACCAGGATCGGCCCCTTGGCCCACACGAAGGAGGCCCCGAAGAGGCCGACCAGCGTCGCCAGCGCGACCAGAAACGCGAGCGTCAGGCCCAGGTCCGGACCGAGCGCGGCGGCCACCCGAAGGAGACCGCTCGGCCGCGCGACGGCGGCGCCGGCCATCACCTGGACGACGGGGACGGCGACCTCCTCTTCGCTCCCCTCGACGTCGCTGGGTGCTGGGGAGGTCACGACCAAAAAGGGGCTGCCGCGGTCCGCCTCTGTCAATCACTCCCGGCTCCGGAAATCGGTGATTCCTTCCGGATTGGCCGTTCCCGGATCGCGGATCACCGATCGTCCATCGCGGGCGGGCCGGAGAACCGACGGCGCACGCCCAGCCACCAAGCCGCCGCGAGCAGCGCGACCGCCGCCAGCGTCACCGTCAGCGCCTTCTCGTTGGGCGGCTGAACGCCGATCCAGACCAGCAGCGCCACGCCCGCCACCGCCGCCGCCGCCAGGGCCCGGTAGGCAACGCCGCCCAGATCGAACGGCCCCATCCGCCTCCAGCTGCGCCCGTACGCCCGCAACCCGGCCGCCGCCGGCATCACGTACGAGAGGTAGAGAAAGATCACGCAGGCGGTGGTGAGCGTCGTGTACGCCGGCGCGTACAGCGTCGAGGCGAAGGCCAGCGCCACCGTCGTCCAGATCGCCGCGACGGGCGTCCGCCACCTCGGCGATACCCGCCGGAGCGCCGACGAGCCGGGGAGGCCGCCGTCGCGCGCGAAGGCGTACATCATGCGCGACGTCGAGGTCACGCAGGCCAGGCCGCAGAGATAGTTCCCGAGCACGATCCCGACCGAGAGCGCGGCCCCCGCCGCCCCCGGCAGGACCTGGGTCATCAGCCAGGGGAAGACGTTGGCCCCCTGCCGGGCCCCGCCGGCGACGCTGTGGAGCGCCAGCACGAAGGCCGCCACCATCACCCAGCCGAAGATCCCCGACACCGCCACCGACCGCAGCATCCCCCGCGGGACGTTGACCGCGGCGTTGACCGTCTCCTCGGAGGTGTGCGCCGAGGCGTCGAACCCGGTGACCGTGTAGATGGGCCAGAGCAGGCCGAGCAAGGTCGCCCGGACGAGGCCGCCGTGCGCCGGCCAGACCGCGCCCCCGGAAGCGCCGGTGAAGTTCTCGAACCGGAACAGCCGCGCCGGCTCGAGGTGGGACGCCTTGGCCACCATCGCCAGCGTCAGCAACGCGGCGACCGTCAGGATCAGATAGCCGCTGAAGTCGGTCAGCAGGGTGGTCACCCGGATCCCGAAGTGGTTGAGCAGCGCGTGCGACGCCGAGATCAGCGCGACGCCGGCGATCTGGTGAACCACGCCCAGCTTGGCCGGATCGATCCCGATCAGCGGTCCCACGAACCCCACGAACAGCGTGTAGGCGCCCACGTTGACCGCCGCGGTCACGAACACCAGCCCGCCCAGGTTGAACCAGGCGGTCGCCCACCCCCAGCCTTTGCCGCCGAGGATCGCGCTCCAGTGATAGAGGCCGCCGGCGGTGGGGAACGCAGAGGCGACCTGGGCCATCGACAGCGCGACGACGAACGCGAAGGCGACCCCGATCGGCCAGACGACGCCGGCGGCCGCGCCGCCCACCGCGCTCACCCCGAGCTGCAGCGAGGTGATGCCGCCGGCCAGGATGCAGATCGTCGAGAAGGCGATGGCGAAGTTCGAAAACCCGCTCATCCGCCGCCGCAGCTCCTGCGCGTACCCCATGCGAGAGAGCAGCGCGACGTCGTCGCTGACGTCCTTGGCCTCGCCGGTGACGTTTTCGGGCTGACCGCTCACGGGCGGATGGTAGCGCGGGCGGCGTGGTACCGTCGCGCCATGGCGAAGTCACCCTGCCCCATCTCGAAGACGCAGTTCCTCGAAAAGGCCGAGGCGGTCAAGATCACCATCAACGGCGCGGAGATCATCGCGGACAAGCGCGAGTTCTCCACCGGGTCGTTCGGCTGGTACCACAATGGCAAGACCACCATCACCGTCGACGGCAAACCGCTGTCGATCCAGATCGGGCTCAACTTGACGGTGGTCGGCAGCAAGGAAGCCGAACGCTGACCGCGCAGGATCAGCGCGCCGACGCTCATCGACGACAACACCGACGCGCTGGCTCCCGGAACCTACGCGGATCCCGCCGGTCGCCTCGAGGGCGACGGCAAGACCGGCAAGCACCTCAAGCTGCGCTCCGTCCACGAGCTGGCGCCGGCCGCCGTGCGCAGCTGGCTCGAGACCGCCGCCGCGCGGGCCCGCGTCTCGTCTCGTCTCTAGCGGGTCAGCAGATAGAAGGCGGTCGCCACCACGCTGACGACGAACAGCGACGAGCCGACGATCAGGATCCGTTCGCGCCACGTCTCGCGCACGATGTGCCGTTGGAACGGATCCCCGGTCCGCAGCCGCAGCTCCTCGGCACGCTCATAGTACACGCGCCACTCGTCCTCGGTCGCTCTCGTCCTCACCACTTGCCGGTCCCTGTTTGCCTGCCTCCGATTATCGGTGGGAAGGCGCGGGCGCCTTAGCGCGACCGTGGGGCAATGCAGCAAGCGGCGGCGAGCGCCGGCCGAAACCCGCACCAGCCGCCGGCCACCTCGGGTCGCCGCCTTACGGCCGGGCTTCGAGGACCAGGCGTGCGAGCTACGCGGTGTGCGCGCGCAGCTCGTCGTCAAACAACCGCCGCATGAGGACGGCGGCCTCCGCCTTTCCGCCGGCGGTGTGGGGGGCGACGGCCGCCGCGAACTCCGCGGCGCTCTGATAGCGCAGCGCCGGGTCGAGCGCCAGCGCGCGGCGGACGATCGGCCCTGCGAGCGGCAGGTCGTCGAGGCTGACCAGCTGCTTCGGTGTCGGCCCCAGCCCCGCCTGCCGCAGGTGCTCGAAGTCGCCGTCGCTGCGCTTGTAGAGGCGCTGGTCGGTGAGGCCGCGGTGGATGACCAGGCCCAGCGAGAAGAGATCGGAGCGCGCGTCGACCGGCTCGCTGCGCGCTTGCTCGGGCGACATGAAGTCGACGTTCCCCTTCACCACCCCGGTCTCGCTGGTGGAGACGCGGCCGAGCGCCTTGACGATGCCGAAGTCGAGCAGCTTCACCTCGCCTCGGTCGGTCAGCATGATGTTGCCGGGCGAGACGTCCCGGTGCACGAGGCCCAGCGGCTGCCCCTTCTCGTCGTCGAGCGCGTGGGCGTAGGCGAGCGCGTCCAGCACCTCGTGCGCGACGTAGAGCATCAAGCGCTCGTCGAGCGGCCGCCCCACCCGCTCCACGTGACGCCGCAGGAGGCGCGAGATGTCGCGCCCGACGACGTACTCCTGGGCCATGAAGTACTCGTCGGCCACCTTGCCGAAGTCGAAGACGGGCACGATGTTCGGGTGGGACAGCGATGAGCCGAGCTTGGCCTCGTCGATGAACTGGTCGACGGCGTTCCGGCTGCGAACCAGCTCGGGCCGCAGCCGCTTGAGGACGAACAATCGGCGGAACCCCTCGGCGCCGTGCAGGACCGCGGTGTAGATGTCGGCCATCCCGCCGCCGTCGATCCGCCGCAGAAGCCGGTAGCGGCCGAACGTGCGGGGCTCGGAGGCCGGCGTGCGCGGCGTCCCCATCTTCGCGGTGGAGCGCCGGTCCTCCTCGGTCCGTCCGTCGCCGCCGCCGATGTAGACCGTCGCGTTCCGATGGGTGGCGGTCTCGGCCGTCACCGGCGGCGAGACCTCGGCCTTGCCGCCCCGGCGCCAGACCAGCACCGCGGCCAGCGAGAACAGCGTGGCCAGACCGAACCAGATCCGCGGGTCACGCGCGTCGACGACCACCGCGCGGGTGGCCACCGCGATCGCGCAGAGCGCGAGGCCGATCGTCGCTTTGCCCCGCAGGTTCATGACGCTCCGTCGTGGCCATCACCGAGGCAAAACGCCCCTCCGCCAACGCATAGCATGTGCGTCGGAACAGCGTCCAATGATCCGCAGCGCGCCGCGAGAATCGTGCGGCGCCGCCCCTCTCCCGCTAGACTGCCGCCCCATGAGCGAATTTCGACAGGTGTTCATCGGGACCGACTGCGGCGCCACGACGTCCAAGATCGGCGGCGTCTGGAGCGACGGCACCGCCGTCTCGACCAAGCTCTACCAGCACCCCACCAGCTCCGAGGCCGGGCCCGGCGCGGTCGTCGCCGGCTGGATCGAGGCGATCGGCCGCTACCTCGCGCAGAACGGCCTCGCCTGGGATCAGGTGAGCGGCGTCGGCCTGGCCATCCCGGGCCCCTACCTCCGCTACGGCGTGCTGGCGCACTCGGCAAACATGCCGCCGCAGTTCGAAGGCTGGGACTTCTACAACGACTACGCGCAAGCGCTGGCGGTCAAGGCCAGCCGCGCGGTGCCGCTCACCGTCGGCAACGACGGCGCGTTCGGCGGCGTCGGCGAGGCGCACCGGGTGCGCGGCACGGGGACGGGCGGCGTGCTGATGCTGGCGCCGGGGTCGGGCCTCGGCTCGGCGTACATCGACGCGCGGGGCTTGCCGCTCTCGGGCGACACGCTGGCCGGGATGGAAACGGCGCACATGGCGGTGCCGCTGCACCTGCTCGGCGCCAAGCCCTACAAGTGCGGCTGCGGCCGGACCTGGGGTTGCGCCGAGCTCTACACGACGCTGGCCGGCCTGCCCTACCTGTTGGAAGAGAAGCTCGCCTCGCGCCCCGATCACCCGCTGGCCAAATCGACCGACACGCCCAAGAAGAAGGCGTTCGCGCTGCGCGGCCTCGCGCAGTCGGGCGACGCGCTGGCCGTCGAGCTGTTCGACTTCCAGGCGCGGGCGATGGGGTACCACGTGGCCAACCTGGTGCTGGCGCTCGATCCGGAGTTCGTGGTCATCGGCGGCGGGCTGATGGATCCCGAGAACACCACCGAGGCGTTCCGCGAGCGCTACCTCGAGATCGTGAGCGAGACGGCGCGCCCGAACCTCTGGCCCGTGCAGCGCGACCGCGTGCGCATCCTGCCGTCGACCCTCGGCGAGCTGTCGCAGGCGATCGGCGCGGCGCTGGTGGCGCTCTACAGCGCCCGCAGCTGAGGCTCAACGCCAGCGTCGGAGGCTTCAGCGACCTTCGCGGGCGAGCTCGGGGAACAGCGTCCCCATCAGATCGGCCAGCTCGTTGCGCCCCGCCGTGAAGTGGCCGGCCAGCTCGCGCGCAAACTCGCGGGCGCTCTGGTAGCGCTTGGCCGGATCGAGCGACAACCCCTTGCGCAGGACGTCGGCCGCCAGCGGGGGGATCTGATCCATTTGCGTAAACTCGGACAGCGTCGGGCCGATGGCGGCGCGCGCGAGGCCGCTGAACAACGTCCCCTCGCGGTACAGGAACTGCGCGGTCAGGCAGTAATAGAGGACCACGGCCGCCGAGAACAGGTCCGTCCGGTGATCGACCGGCTCACCGCGCGCCTGCTCGGGGGCCATGAAGCTGACGTTCCCCTTGATCATGCCCACCTCGGTCTTGCTCATGCGGGCCGCGCTCTTGGCGATGCCGAAGTCGGACAGCTTCACCTCGCCGCGCATCGACACCAGCACGTTCCCCGGTGCGACGTCGCGGTGGACGATCCCCAACGTTTTCCCTTCAGCGTCGGCGCGCCCGTGCGCGTAGGCCAGCGCCTCCAGCACCTCGTGCATGATGTAGAAGGCCGCGGGCACGCTGAGCGAGCGCCCGTAGGTCTCGAGGTGGCGGCGCACCAGCGCCTCCAGGTCGCGCCCGTGGATGTACTCCAGCGCCAGGAAGTACTCCTCGCCAGCGCGGCCGAAGTCGAACACCGGGACGATGTTCGAATGGACGAGCACCGACTGCAGGCGCGCCTCGTCGATGAACTGGGTGACCGCCTCGCGGTTGCGCGCCATGTGCGGGTGCATCCGCTTGACCACGAAGTTGCGCACGAAACCCTCGGCGCCGTGGGCGGCGGCGATGAAGATCTCGGCCATCCCGCCCTCCCCGATCCGCTCGAGCAGCTTGTACCGCCCGAGC
>DASYEX010000303.1:0-6954 GCA_036498765.1 Polyangia bacterium | reverse complement strand
TCGGTCGGCGGCGCGCCGGTGCCGCTCGACGTGCGGCTGGTCGCCACGACGCGGAGCGATCTGCGCGACCTGGTCAACGCCGATCGCTTCGACGAGGAGCTCTATGACCTGCTCACCGCGGCGCCCATCGAGCTGCCGCCGCTGCGCGAACGCCGCCAGGACATCCCCGCGCTGGCCGAGTACTTCCGGCAGCGGGTCAATGCCCGCGAGGGGCGGCACGTGCCGGGGTTCGCGCTCGACGTCCTGCACCGGCTCTCGCAGCACGACTGGCCCGGCAACGTGCGCGAGCTCGAGCACCTATGCGAGCGGCTGGTGGTCACCGTCGGGACGCGAATGGTGGTGATGAAGGATCTCCCCGCACATCTGCGCATCCAGGTGATCGACTTCGAGCGCGCCACCCGCCGCCTCCCCGCCAACGGGGTCGACCTGCGCGTGCTGCTCACCGAGCTCGAGGAGCACTTCATCTCGGAGGCGCTGGCGCGCACCGGAGGCAACCGGAACCGCGCCGCCGAGCTCCTCGGTCTCAATCGCACCACCCTCGTCGAGAAACTCCGCCGCCGCGCCGTGGCCTGAACGAAAAATAAAAGCAAGAAACGCACATGTCCGTCGGTGAGCGCCCCGCTCGCTCACCCGCGCCGAACACCGCGCAGGTCGGGATCCTGGAGACCGTCACCCGGTTGACGGCGTCACGCGAGCTGAACCGCCAATCCGTTGACGGTCGCCACGCGACCGCGACGAGAAGTCGGCGCCGAATGCGGCGTCTCACCTGCCAAGAACGTGGCACAGCTTGTGCTCAAGCTGTCGGCATGCCCACGACGATGAAGCGAAAAACTGCGCCCAAGAGCACCGCCAAGAAGTCCGCCAAAAAGGACCTCGTCGCGCGCCGGAACGAGTACGCCGCAAAGTTCTTTCCCTACATCGAGAAGGTGGCGCGTCGGCTGGCCCGGCGTCTTCCGGCCCACGTCGAGATCGACGACCTCATCTCGTCGGGCGTCATCGGCCTCATGGAGGCCGCCGAGCGCTTCGACCCCTCGCGCGTCGACCGCTTCGAGGCCTTCGCGGAGTTCCGCATCCGCGGCGCGATGCTCGACGACCTGCGCTCGCGCGACACGCTCTCGCGCGACATGCGGCGGCTCTCGAACGAGCTGCGCGACGCCACCCGCCGCCTCGAGGCGCAGCTGGGGCGCACGCCCGACCACGAGGAGATCGCCAAGCGCCTCGGCGTCGGCGTCGAGGAGCTCTACGCGCGCCAGCAGAAGCTCTCGGGCTCGTCGGTGGTGGGCATCGACGACGCGGGCCCCGATCTCCTCGAGCGGACCGGCGACACCTCGGCCGACGACCCCTTCGAGCTCGCCTCGCGCCGCGAGATGCTCGATCGCCTGGTCTCCGGCATCGGCGGCCTGCCCGAGAAGATGCAGCAGGTCCTCTCGCTCTACTACTGCGACAACCTGAACCTCAAAGAGATCGGCTCGGTGCTGGGCGTGACCGAGTCGCGGGTCTGCCAGATCCACGGGGAGGCCACCCGCCGCCTGCGCGACTCGCTGGGCGAGCTGGCCGCCGAAGCCGCCGCCTAACCGCGCGGAATACCTCGAGGTTCAGGGGCGGCTCCGCACAGGCGGGTCGCCCCGAACTTTTTTCTCAAGGCTCCGTCCACATCGGCCGATGGTGTAGGCATGAGCGACACCAACAGATACATGACGCACCGTCGACCTGCTGTACGTGCGTCTGGCGCTCCGATCCAGGCCGGCTCGGTCACCTCGCCCGCGCGCGTCGAGGCGCTGCGCAAGCTGGTCGCCGCCGGGCAGTACCAAGTCAGCCCCCGCTGGCTGGCGACCCGGATCTTCCACGCCGCCGGCGTCAAGCCGCCCCAATAAGGGACGTCCCGCCGCCTGACCCGCGACGGTGCCGCTAGGGCTGCGGCGCGGCGGTCGGCGCGTGCGTCTCGGCGTGGCCCTGCTCGCCGGCCATCGCGGCGTTGGCCACGGCCAGCTCGATCCCCGGCACGCTCGCCTTGTTCACGTAGTTGAAGGCGAAGCAGTAGAAGAGAGAGCCGAAGGCGCCCAGGAGCCAGAGGGCGCCGAAGGCGACGCCCCCGAGCGGAAGCCCAAACAGCGGTGGTCCTTTTTCGGTGCTCATTCGACAGTCTTAGGTAGCACGAAGGCGCGCCCAGACCAAGTCGTGATCGGACCCGAGGGTCTCGATCTGGCCGCGGGCCGACACGGGAAGATTGGTACAGACAACGTCGTAGCGGCGCGGCAGATCGATCCCCGCCTTGCCGAGCGCCACCCCGATCCGATGCGGCAGGAGCGGTTCGTTCTGGCGCGCGAAGTAGTGGGTCGGCCGCGTCTCCGGATCCTCGGCGCCGAAGGCCGCCAGGGGCGCCAGCAGGCCATCGAGCTGCCGTCGGCCGGCGCGCCAGGAAAAGGCGTTGGTGTCGCCGCAGGCGATGAGGCGCTGGTGCAGGTGTCGTTCGCGCAACGCGTCCCCGAGCGCCGCCGTCTGGGCAGCGCGCTGGCGGTGGCCCCCCGCCGTGTCGAGATGGAACGACACGACGGCGAACGTCTCGCCGGCCGCCGTGCGCAGCGTGGCCCACAGCGCGTGTTTCTGCTTGGTCTTCCCCCCGACGATGTAGCGTCGCTCGAACCAGGAGAGTGACGCGAGCCGCGGCAAGGGGATGATCCCGGCCGCGCCGAGCGTCAGCGTGCGGCCGTCGAAGAGCAGCGCCAGCCCGGGCGCGCCCTCGTCGCGGGCGACGCGGAACTGCCCGCCGAGCGCGGCGGCGATCCGCGCGCTGGGACGCTCGGCCGGATCGCCGTCGAGATAGCGATCCTCCTGCACGCAGAGCAGATCGAGGCCCTCCCGCTCGCGCAGCTCGAGATAGCGCGGCAGGAGCGCGTCCAGCCTGCGGCCGTGCATGACGTTGTGGCTGGCGACGACGATCGGCTCGGCGGACACGCGTCCGCCAATGTCTCACGCCGGCAGACCCGCGAGCTCGACGACCAGCGAATCCCCGTCGAGGTGGACCGGGGGCGCCTGCAGCGGCCGCGTCGCCGGACCGCCGATCACCTGGCCGTCGGCGCTGAACCGCGAGCCGTGGCAGGGACAGTCCCATTCACCGCCGACGGCATTCCAGCCGACCACGCACCCCTTGTGCGTGCAGTGGGCGGTCACGGCGCGCCAGGAGCCGCCCGACGCCGGCGCCAGCAGCAAGACGTCGGGGTGCCCGCCGCCGGGCTTCACCTCCAGCACGCCGCCCGGTTGGACCCCGGCCAGCCCGGCGGCCGAGATGGTGAGGCGATCGCCGGCCAGCGTCTGATTCGCGGGGTTGACCACCGGGTGCTTCGCCCCGCCGGAGAGGATCGCGCACCCCGCGAAGGCCGCCGAGGTTACGCTCCCCTGAGCCACGACCAGCAACGTCCGTCGAGTCACGCCCGAGCTCATGGCCCGCGAAGCTGATCATTCTTCGGGGGCCTGGGTCTCCAAACGATTCGGATCAGGATCGCCCTGATTACCTTCCAGTAACCACGAAGTCGGTCCGGCGGTTCTGGGCTCGGCCGCTCTCCGTGTCATTGGAAGCGATGGGATTTTCCTGCCCCAGCCCCGTGGTCGTCACCCGGGAGGGATCGATCCCGCGGCTGCCGAGTAATCCTTTTACCGTCTCCGATCGGTCACGCGCGAGGTCGAGGTTCGAGGCCGGCGTCCCGACGTTGTCGGTGTAGCTCTCGATGCGAATAGTCGCGGTCGGGTAGGCGCGCAGGACCGCGGCCACGTCGTCGAGCGTCGGCAACGACTCGGGCGTCAGCTGCGTGGAGGCGAGCTCGAAGGTCAGCGGCGCCATCGTGAAGCGCGCCGGCACGGGCGCGTTGCCGGCCAGGAAGGTGGCCATCGCGACGCTGGGCGAGCCGCGCTCGACCGTCAGCGTCTGGCCGTTCGGCAACGCCAGCGGCGTGGTGACTGGCATCGTCGCGGTGGGCGCGGTGGGCAAGAGCACGGTGTGGATCGCGGGCCGTCTGAACGCCCGGAACAGCGGAATGAACACGAGCACGAGCACGCCGAACAGGATGAGCGGCGCCAGCCAGCCGCGCCGCTCCGGTCGCTCGAGCAGGCGGATGGCGGGCGTCCCCAGCGCGTGAGAGCGCTCGGCGGTGTCCTCGACCACGTGCATCCCCGCCACCGCGCGGGGCGCGGGGCCGTCGAACAGCGACGCGACCGGCGCGGGCAAGCGCTCGACCAGCTCGCTGCGGTGCTCACCCAGGAAAGAGCGCAGCGCCTCCGGATCCATGCGCTGCCCAGGGATGGTCCGGGCGATGGTCAGCAAGGTCGCGCCGGTCGCGCCGCCCAGGAGCTTGTGTGCCGACTCGGCCTTGATGCCCGATGCGCGCGCCACGGCCTCGGCGATCTCCGAGCCACGCGCGCCGGTCTGGCCGTCGAACAAGGTGGTCCCCTGGTCGCGCCCCGCGGTCGACCCGAGCATCGACGCGACGGTGTCGCTGCCCGGTCGGTTGGCGTCGATCCCGCGGATCACGCCGGTGAGGCGAGTGGCACCGGTCTCGGAAGACGCCGCGTCGGACAGGGCGGTCAGCACGGACGGGACCGTCGTCGACATCGCCGCCCGCATGTGCTCCTCGTCCTCCCCCAGTTGCAGCGCCGCGCGGTGGATGACGTCGGGGGTAATTTCACGATTCACCAGCCCGAGAATGTCGGGCGTCGACATTGATCCGTTCATGAGCACCCTCGCTTTCTGAACCTTGCCGTTGCATCCGTCGGGCCGAACGGAGCGCGGCCGTGACGGCGGCCCTCCGCTTGCAACGATTCCCGAGTGAACAAGAGGGAGGTGGGCGATGAAATGGAGTCGCAACGACGTACGCGCGGGCATGGGCGTCACCAGCACGAGGGGCGAGCGCCTGGGGAACGTCATCCGCATGGGCGCTGAGACCTTCGTGGTCGAGAAGGGGGTGTTCTTCCCGAAGGACTACGAGCTTCGCTACGATCACATCACCGCGCTCAGCGGCGACCAGATCTCGTATTCGCTCTCCGACGTCGATTCACGTCTCGGCGCTCCGGCCGAGGCGGCAGGCGCGCCCGCGGCGCCGGCCTTGGCACGCGCGGCGCCCGTCCCCGCGGCGACGCCGGCCCGGGCACCGGCAGTCGCCCCGGCGAAGCCCGAGGAGGTACGCATCCCGCTCATGGAAGAAGAGATCGGCATCGAGAAGGTGACCCGCGAGACGGGCCACGTCCGCATCAAGAAGACCGTCAAGACAGAGGAGAAGCATTTCACCGTACCGGTCACGCGCGAGGACGTGGTCATCGAGCGGGTGAGCGCGACGGGCGAGGAGGTCGCGTCAGAGCTGGCATTCCAGGAGCAGACCCTCGACCTGCCGCTGCACGAGGAGGAGGTCGAGGTCAGCAAACGCACCCGCGTCCGCGAACAGCTCGTCGTCCATCCGGTGGTGCAGGCGGTGGAGAAGGAGGCGTCCGTCAGCCTCCGCCACGAGGAAGCGGAGATCGAAGACACCCGCGGGCGCACGCTCCGCAACGCCGGCGAGTCGACGACCCGGCCTGGCTACGGCGCGCCGGGCAGCAACCGCTAGAGAAGGGATCGACGAGCGCGACACCGATGTCGCATTCCGGGCGAGCGAGCGTCCCGTGCGTGGGCGAAAGCCCAAATAACCCGCGGCAGGCGAGATGGCACGAGCGTTGCCTCGTGCTGTCTGCACATGAAGGTCATCCGCGTCGCGGCGCTCTGCTGTCTGGTGGCGGGGTGCGCGGGCATTGCGAGCTCCAGCAGCGGCGGCTCGCCCACTCAGTCCAACGGCGCCGGCGGCACTTCGAGCGGCGGAGCCGCCGGCGGATCGAACGCCACGGGCGGTTCGGGCGGCTCGACGCTGCCGCCCGAGACCGAGGTGGAGAGCTCGTACGAGGTGCCGGTCGCGACCGGCCGCTACATCTGGGTGGCCAACCCGGACAGCGGACGCGTCGCCTACGTCGCCGCCGCCACGCTGGAGGTCCACACCGTCGAGGCGGGCAACGCGCCGACGTACATGAGCGCGATCCCCAGCACCACCGACGACGCCGTGGTGGTGCTGAACGTCCTCTCGCAGGACGCGACGATCCTGCGCGTGGCGCCGGGCGGGCCGCTCACCAAGAGCACGGTCAGCGGGCTCGGCGCCGGGGCGAACGCGCTCACCGTCTCGCCGGACGGCGGCTGGGTGACGGCCTGGACCGACGCGCGCGCGGGGGCCGGCGCGGATCCGCTGGCCGGCTACCAGGCGGTCACGTTGATCAACCTCGGCGTCACGCCGCCGACCAAGACCATCCTGTCGGTCGGGTTCCGTCCCGTCGCCGTTGCGTACGCGGCCGACGCCTCCACGGCGTTCGCGATCACCGAGGACGGCGTGTCGGTGATCGACCTGACCAAGAGCCCGCCACGCGTCACCGGCAACGTCCCCCTCACCAACGATCCCACCGAGAACGCCGACACCCGCGACGTCTCGATCACGCCCAACGGGCGGCTGGCGGTGATTCGCCGCGAGGGGAGCGCCTCGGTGGGCATCGTCGATCTGACGACCGGGACCCTCGGGTCGATCGATCTGTCCGGCCCCGTCACCGACGTGGATGTGACGGCCGACGGGCAGAGCGCCGTGGCCGTCGTGCGTGACACCGCGGAGGTGGCGGTCATTCCGCTGGCGGCCGGCATCCCCGACCCCTCGGCCGTCCAGCACAAGACCATCAGCGGCGAGACGGTCGGCTCGGCCTCGATCGCCGCGGACGGCAAGACGGTCCTGCTCTACACCAACGCGGTCGCCACCGATCGCCTGACCGTGCTGACGCTGGGGGCGCTGAGCTACCGGGTGGTCAAGCTCCACGCGCCCGTGCTGGCGGTGTTCGCCAGCGCCGACGCCTCGAGCGCAGTCGTGTTTCACAGCGAGTCGGCGCCCGCAGCCAGCGACGGTG
>DASYEX010000302.1:0-3840 GCA_036498765.1 Polyangia bacterium | reverse complement strand
GAATTTACCACCGCTGTGACATCGATGGGTTGACGCAGCACCTCAGCCTAGATTTATTTAGGGCAACCGGGCCCGAGCCATGCCAGTCAAACCGCCTCACACGACGATGCTCGGCGCCTCAGCAGTCAGTGCCATCGACGGGCTCCTGGCCCAGGCGGGTACGCGCGCCGAGGTCGACGACGCCGAGCTCTGCGCGGCCATCAAGCGGAGCGATCCGGGCAGCCGCGAGGCCCTCTACCACCGCTACAAGCGCCGGGTGTACGGCCTGGCGCTGCGCATCGTGGGGCCGGTCGACGCGGAAGAGGTGGCTCAGGAGGCCTTCATCCGCATCTTCCGCGGGCTGCCCAAGTTCCGGGGGGACGCGGCGCTGTCGACCTGGATCTATCGGCTGGCGGTGAATGCGGCGCTCTCCCACCGGACGCGGCGGGCCGGGGCGCGGCTGCCCGCCCTGGCCAACGATGACGGCCAAGCCGACAAGGCCCTCGAGGCTCAGCCGGCGGAGGAGCCGGCGATAGGGGACGCCGTGCTCCGCGCGCGGCTCGAGCGCGCGCTGGTCCAGCTGCCCGCCGGCTACCGCACCGTCATTGTCCTCCACGACGTCGAGGGGCTCGAGCACGAGGAGATCGCCTCCATCCTCCGCTGCCACGTCGGCACGTCGAAGTCGCAGCTGCACAAGGCGCGGGCCCGCCTGCGCGAGATCCTGGCCGCGGGCGGCATCACCGCCTCGGCGTTGCAAAATGACTGACGCGAAGGACAAAGCCCCCGCCTGCCGGCAATCGACGGAGACGCTGTCGGCGTTCGTCGACGGGGATCTGCCGCCGGCCGAGGCTCAGTCGGTCCGCGCGCACGCCGCCGGCTGCCCGCGCTGCACGCTCTCGATCGGCGAGCTGCGGGCGGTGCTGACCGCGGCCCGCGGGCTCGAGCGGCCCGAGCCGCCCCCGACGCTGTGGGCGGCGGTCGAAGGGGCCCTCGACGAGGACTATCGCCACCCGCACGACCGCCCCTGGTGGATGTCCCTGCGCCTCTTCGGGACGGGCGCGCTGGCCGGCGCGGCGGCCGTCTCCCTGCTCGCGCTGGGGCTCTCCTCCTGGCGCACGCACCATGCCGCCGAGCGCGCGGCGGCGGCGACACCCGCGGCGCTGGCGGCCGCACCGACCACCGATCCGCTGCTCGAGGAAGCCGAGGCCGAGTTCGCGCGCGCCGCCGCCACCTACGAGAAGTCGATCGAGAAGCTGCGCGGCTTGCTGGCGCGTGAGGAGCCACGCTGGAGCCCGACCGAGCGCGCCCGGTGCGCCGAACGACTGGCCCAACTCGACGAGGCGATCGCCACCTCGCGCGAGGCGGCCCGCAAGAGCCCGGGCGACGGGGTCGGCAACGAGCAGCTGTTCGCTCTCTACCAGCAGAAGATCGCCTTCCTGGCCGAGGCGGTGCACCGCGGCGGCACCTTCCGCCAAAGTGGGGCGTCGGACAGCTCGGAGCCTTCGCCATGAGACACCTCGGGCCCCGGGCCGTGCTGCTGGCGATGCTCGGCCTCGGCGCCGCGGCGCCGGCGCGCGCCGCCGACGGCACACGCGCTCCCGACGCCACCGCGCCGCTCATCGATCGGCGGGAGATCATCGTCCCCGCGCGCGGCGCCGAGCTGGTGCGGATCGACAACCTGCTCGGCCGCGTGGGGATCCGCGGCACCGCGCGCCCCGGAGAGATCCACGTGGTCGCGGAGAAGCGCGCCTCCAGCGTCGAGGCGCTCGGCCGCCTGCGCGTCCACTACACCGCCTTCGAAAGCGGCGAGATCCAGATCGACACCCGCGTCGAGCTGGGAGGCCGCGAGCGCTCGTTGCCGCTCGCCGGCAGCGGCGTCGACCTCTGGCTGGAGGTGCCGCCCGACGTGGCGGTCGAGGCCAAGACCTTCGGCGGCGACGTCTCGGCGTCCGGGCTGCGCGCCGGCGCCAAGCTGGAGACCACCGGCGGCCGAATCGGCGTCTCGGACGTGCGCGGCGGCGTCGTCACCCACCAGCTGCGCGGCGGTCAGAAGCTGGCGGCGGTCGAGGGGGACGTCGATCTCGATGGGGTCGAGGGGGACATGGACCTCAAGGATCTGGGCGGCGGGCGCGTCGACGCGCGCCTGGTCGACGGCAACATCCACGCCGAGGACATCCGCGACGACTTCGTCCGCCTGGTGACCACCACCGGCCAGATCGTCCTCATCGGGATGATCCGCCCGGCCGCGCACTACGATCTGCGCAGCTACGCGGGGGACGTCCGCTTCCTGCCGACCGGCGACCCGGTCCCCTTCACGCTGCGCGAGCGGTCGGCCACCCCGCTTTCCAGCACGGTCCCGCTTCATGGTTCCCGGCGCGAGGGCGACTGGCTACGGGCCGAATACCTCGGCCGCCGCGGCCAGGCCCGGCCGCGCACCGCGCTCGTCGAGCTCTCCTCGACGCTGGGTGGGGTGGTCATCCAGCTCCAACTCCAGCCCCGCACCGCCGCCGGGCTGCAGTAGGCCCCCGGAGGTGTTAAGGTAGGCCTTCGGACTTCCGGATGCGGATCGGCATCTTCTCGGACACGCACGCCAACATCGAAGCCCTCGAGGTGGTGCTCAAGGCGCTCGACGACGAGGCGGTCGACCAACGGGTCTGTCTCGGCGACACCGTTGGCTACGGGGCCAGCCCCAACGAGTGCTGCGCCCTCATCCGCTCGCGCGCCGCGCACACCATCCTCGGCAACCACGACGCGGCGGTGGCCGGGCGGATGGACTACTCGTACTACTACCACGCGGCCCGCCACGCGCTGGACATGCACTCCCGGCTGCTGACGCCGGAGAACATGCAGTGGCTCAAGAACCTCCCCTACGAGGTGCGCAAGGGGGACGTCCACTACTGCCACGGCTCGCCCCTCAACATCGAAGAGTTCGACTACATCTTCGCGCGCGATCAGGCGGCGCAGTGCCTGGAGATCTGGGAGGACCTGGCGCCGCTCACGCTCATCGGCCACTCGCACCTCTGCAAGTCGTTCGCGCTCTCGCCCGACGGCGTGCACGAGGTGGTCGCCGACAAGTTCGAGCTGCGCCCCGGGTGGAAGTACATCATCAGCGTCGGCTCGGTCGGCCAGCCGCGCGACTACGACAACCGGGCTTGCTTCGTGATCTGCGACACCGACGCGCGCACCGTCGAGTACCTGCGCGTCGAGTACGACATCGAGGCCTCGGCGCAGAAGATCTTCGACGCCGACCTGGCGCTGAACTTCGGCAAGCGCTTGTTCCTCGGCGTCTGAGCAGGGCGCTGTTAAGTTGGCGCGCTCATGACCCGAACGCGCTTAGGCGTTGCCTGTGTGCTGTTGCTGTGGGGTTGCCACAAGAAGGCGCCTTCACCGCAGTTCATCGAGGCGCAGGGCCTGTTCACCTCGCTGCTCGACGCCAAGGGCGACGACGCGTGGAACGACCCGGAGATGGATCGGGTGTACACGCTCTGCAACTCGGTCACCGCCAGCACCCTCGACTTCGAGGCGGCGCGGCTGCTGATGGCGCGCATCGACGACGAGCGGGCGAAGCGGCTGCAGCCCGGCGCGCGCAAGCCACCCGGCAGCGACACCGCGCAGGCGCCGCAGTGGCCCGACTTTCCCAAGCCGGCAGACGAGGTGCCCGACGCCGCGGTGGCGGTCGAAGCGCCGATCGCGGGGCTCGAGGTCGGCGCGAGCTTCGACGCGATTCGCGCCAGGTACGGCCCATGCTTCGTGCCGGCGTCGGGGGAGATCGATCTCGGCGGCGGAGCCAAAGCCGACGGCTGGCTCTGGGCGGGCCGGCCCGACTGTCCGAAGGCGCTTTCGGCGACGGCCTCGAAATTG
>DASYEX010000301.1:0-13476 GCA_036498765.1 Polyangia bacterium | reverse complement strand
CGTCGAAGGGCGCCGTTCCACCGGAGAGCGACGTGAACGGAACCGTGACCAACTCCCAGGTTGCGGGCTGGACCCCGGTGATCGGCAGGTAGTTCCCGGCGCAGCTCAGCGTGGCGAGCGCGCACTGGCCGCCGTAGGACGTCGACTCGGTCTGGCGCGTCTGCACGATGACCACCGGGGCCACCGCGGTCCCCATGATGTAGAAGCGGATGCCGGCATAGCCGTTGGCGTTGTAGGTCGAGGTCGGGACGTCGTTGATGCTGCAGCCGATCCCCGCGTACTGCACCTCGGTGCCGTAGGTGTGCAGCGCGTGCTGGCTCGTCCCGCGCGGCGTGGGGAGGAGCGAGGGCAGGCTCGGCGTCCCGGTCGGGAAGAACGTGCTCGAGGTGTCGGAGTACGAGAACCAGGATCCCACGCGACCATTGTCCCGGCAGATGTAGCCGGCGCTGGCCTCGAAGTTGTCGATCAGATCGCCGCAGCCGACGGTCCCCGTGCCGCCTGCGCCCGTGGTGCCCGCGGTGCCGTTCGTCCCGGCGGTGCCGTTCGTGCCGGCGACACCGCTCGTCCCGGCGCCACCCGTGGTGCCCGCGGTGCCCTTCGTCCCGGCCGTGCCCGGCGAACCGGCGAGGCCGCTCGTCCCGGCGCCACCCGTGGTGCCAGCGGCGCCGTTCGTCCCCGCCGCGGCCGGCGAGCCAGCAGCGCCGCTCGTCCCGGCCGTGCCCGGCGAACCGGCGCCACCGCTCGTCCCGGCCGCGCCAGGCGAGCCCGCTACGCCGCCCGCTCCCGCCGCGCCGCCGCTGCCCGCGATCCCACCGGCGCCGGAAGGCCCCCCGATGGCACCCGCGCCCGCGGTCCCCGCACCGGACGTTCCTGCTTGGCCCTTCGTTCCTGCCAGTCCCTCCGCTCCACCCGCACCGCCGCCGCCCAGGCTGACGCACAATTTCGAGGCGCAGGTGAGACCCGACAGACAACCATTGCTGGGAAGACAGGCACATCCCTCCGAGCCCGCCGTGCAGGATTTGCCTCCGCTCGATCCGCACGCCGACAGCGCCGCACCAACCACCAGCACCAGCAAGGTGCTCCAACCTCGTTTCATCCACATGGGCCGTAACGATAAGCTGAATCGCCGACGATTTGGAGCGGGGGGTACCGGATGGGGTATAGGAAGGAGGTGCCGCCCGCCGGCTCGCCCCGCGATCGGATCTTCCTGGAGGCCGCCCTGCTCCGCGAGCTGGCGCTGACCTGGCGCGAGATCTCCGAGACCCACTTTCGCGGTGCCCTGCGCGCGCCCGTCCTGACTCTGTTCGAGGGGTCGCATCGCCTCGGGAGCTGGCACCGCCTGCAGCGGACCCTCTCGCTCGCCCGGGGGCTGGTCTTCGGCCATCCGTGGGGCCTCGTCCGCGAGGTGCTCAAGCACGAGATCGCGCACCAGTACGTCGACGAGGTGCTGCAGATCCACGACGAGACGGCGCACGGGCCGGCGTTCGCGCGCGTCTGCCGCGAGCACGGCATCGACGCCCGCGCCGCCGGGCTGCCGGCCGCGGGCCCGCACGGCGGACCGGACGGATCGCACCCGACGCTGCGGCGGATCACGCGGCTCCTCGCGCTGGCCGAGAGCCCCAACTTGCACGAGGCGGAAGCCGCCATGAACGAGGCGCGCCGGCTGATGCTCCTGCACAACATCGACGCCGCCGAGGCGGCCGCCGCCGACGGTTACGGTTACCGCCACGTGGGTCCGGTGAAGGCGCGCACCGAGGCCAGCGAGCGCATCCTGGCCGGGATCCTGGGCCGTCACTTCTTCGTGAGCGCCATCTGGATCCCGTCCTACCTCGCCGAGGCAGGTCGACGCGGCCACGTGCTGGAGCTGTGCGGAACCCCCGCCAACCTGGAGGTCGCCGCGTACGTGCATGCCTTCCTCACCGACACCGCCGAGCGACTCTGGCGCGAGCACAAGCGCGCGCTCGGCATCCGCTCGGACCAGGAGCGGCGGCGCTTCTGCGCGGGCGTCATGAGCGGCTTCGACGAGAAGCTGCGCGCGGGCGAGCGGCAGAGCCAGACCGAGGGCCTGGTCCGCCACGCGGACGCGCAACGCGAGGCCTACCTGCGGCGCCGATACCCGCGTCGCTCGACCCGCAGCGCCAGCGCGATCTTGCGGACCGCCGCCTACGAGCAGGGGCGGGCGGCCGGGGGGCGGGTGACGCTCCACCGCCCGGTCAGCAGCTCCGCCGCGGCGATTCGGATGCTTCCGCCCCCAAGACCGTGACGGCACCCGATCCCCCCGATCCCCCGACGTGGGATCGTCGCCTTCGTCGCAAGATCGGTCTGACCGCGCGCCCCGACGTCTCGACTACGGAATGCCTTGCGCGCGCAGGATGATCTCCTGCACGGTGCATTCGAGACTGTTGCTCGATGACTCCGGAACGGACACGTAGTCCGTCTGACCACGCATGGCGAGCTTGCAGTCGGCGCTGTCCGCGGATCCAAAGGTGATTGTCGTGTTCGTGAAGATGACCTCCGAGACCGGCGCCGACGAGTATTCCTCGATCACGAAGTAGGCGATGTTTTACGTCTGGCCCATCATGTCGAAGCTGAAGCTCACCGACTAATTGGTCTGCGCATCGGTGACGGTCTGGTTCCAGACGGTTCCGGCGAGTTGCATGTCGATGTTCAACTGGTCACCGACCTTCACGGACATGACGCTGCCCCCGTAGCACCCCATGTAGCCGGGATCGTTGCCGATGGTGTTGACGTATTGCGCGGAAATCCACCAGGTCGAGTACGCGCGCGGCTGAGTGCCCGGCGCGCATGAATCGCCCCAGGTCAGGACCGGCTGCAGGACGCCGTTGTCGATCGGATCGTAGTTGGCGCCGTTTGGCTGCAAACCCGGCCAGAGGAAGAGCGTCCCGGACGCCGGTGGCTCGGCGGGGACCGTCAACGTCGTTTGCAGGCGAACGATCTGACTCTTTGCGTTGGCCGTGAAGGAGACGGTTCCGTACCCGCTGATCCGGCCGCCCGGCGCTTCCGGTCCCATCCCCGCGGCGCCGCCCGCTCCCGCACCAGCCTGACCGCCGGCTCCGCCGTTGCCACCGTGTCCGGCGCTGCCGCTCGCTCCGGCGCCACCGCCATGCCCGCCGCTGCCGCCGGTCCCGCCCGTTCCCTTGCCGCCGGTCCCGGCGCCGCCGGCACCGCCCGTTCCCTTGCCGCCGGTCCCGCTGCCGCCTGCAGCGCCCGTTCCCTTGCCACCGGTCCCGGCGCTGCCGCTCACTCCGGCGCTGCCGCCTGCAACGCCGCCCGCCCCTCGGCCGCCACCGCCGTTCGATCCCGCACGGCCTCCCGTGGCGCCCCCGCCGGTCCCCTGATTTCCCCCTGTGGCGGCACCTCCCGAACCGACATTCCCCCCGGTCGAGTCGGGGCCACCGCCGCCCGCATCGAGGCCCGAGCTCGATGAGGATCCCGATCCGCAGCCGACGGCCAGCAGCAATCCTGAGAGTGACGATACGAGCACGAGAGATCTGGACCTGAACGTCATCACTTGAAGAGTCCCCCGTGCGTGCCGGGGGCTCATCGATGGTCGTCGATCGCGACGAGTTGCGGCAAGCGAAGCTTCGACTAACGGCCTGCCCAGGCGACGAGGGCGGTCCCGATCCCGAGTCCCAGCGCCAGTGGCGAATAGAAGCGCGCGTCCAACCTGGCAAACCGTGTCCCGCGCCGCCGCTTGAAGAACCCCAGGTAGTTGAAGTCACCGACGGCGCGCGCGGTGAGAACGACCGCGACGCCCCAGGTCCCCCAACGACTGACCACCGGCGGCACGACGTCTGGTCCCCAGCCGGCGCGCGCGAGCACCAGCGCTGACGCCACGGCCAGTAAGCCCGCGACGACCAGCGTGGCCCCGGGTCCCGGCCGGAACAGCGGCTGGCCGTCGCGCTCGGGGATTGCGCCGTTCGCTCCGCGGCGACCACCCAATGCCCAGTAGAGGTGAACCGCCGCGAGCGCGGCCAGGACAGCGGCGACCAGCCAGGCGAGTGGCGCCACGGGGATCATGAAGGTGACGACCCGGCCACGGCCCAGGATCATAGCGCCTGACCCGCGGCCCTGACCACGGGTGAGCCGCGGCGCGCCACCGAGAACACTCCCGAGACATGCGAAAGCTCGGTTGCTCTTGGGCCGTGGACCATGCCGTTCGGTCGATCGTCCTCGGCGCGTGCGCGGCGCTGATGGGATGCGCGCAGCCGGCTGGCAGCGGCGCGTCCGGCACCGGCGGTGGTAACGGCAGCGGCGGCTCCAGCGCCAGCGGCGGAACGCAGGGCACGGGCGGCGGGAGCGGCGGATCGTCGACCGGGAACACCGGCGGCAACACGGGCACCGGCGGCGCGACCGCGTCGGGGGGCAACGTGGGAAACGGGGGCAACGTGGGCAACGGTGGCAACGTTGGATCGACCGGCGGCAGCCCGGGCACCGGCACCGGCGGCAGCGCGAGTGGCACGGGCGGCTCATCCACGGGAACCGGCGGCGCTTCCCCGGGCACGGGCGGCTCATCCACGAGCACCGGCGGCAACTCGGGCACCGGCGGCGCGGCCGGCAAGGCGGGCACGGGCGGCGCCACCGGCAGCGGCGGCGCGACCGGCGCGGGCGGCTCCAAGGGCGGCGCGACGGGGAGCGGCGGCGCCAGCACCGGCGGCACCACCGGCACCGGCGGCAACTCGGGCGCTGCGGGGGCCTTCGTCCCGCCCTGGACCTGCACCGTCCCGACGTTTCCCACGCCCACCGGCTCCAACGTCTCGATCTCCTCGACTAAGGAGGTGAGCGGGACCTACGACGGGAAGATGGCGCTGCACGACGGCAGCGGCAGCGGCGACTTCGGCGTCGACTGCAACGCGGCCGGCACCAAGGACCAGGGAACCACCAAGCCGCTGTTCGAGCTGGACGACGGCGCGACGATCGAGAACGTCATCATCGACCACCACGCCGCCGACGGGATCCACTGCAAGGGGACCTGCACGATCAAGAACGTCTGGTTCCGCTACGTCTGCGACGACGCGGTGACGGCCGAGTCGGGATCGTCGGGCACGGTGACCATCAGCGGCGGCGGCGCGCAGGGGGCGCACGACAAGCTGTTTCAGGACAACAGCCACGGGAAGTTCGTGATCGACGGGTTCTTCGGCCAGCGCCTCGGCAAGATGTACCGCGCCTGCGGCGTCGGCAGCGGCTGCACGACGGCCAAGGGGAACCTGACCCTCAGCAACAGCGTGGCCATCGGCGTCGACGAGGTGGTGGGGCTCACCAGTGGGCGCGACACGGCGACCATCTCCAAGCTCTGCATCTACCAGACGCCGACCGTCTGCCAGCCGTACGACTCGAGCGACAACGCGCTTTCGACCGACGGCGCCGACGGCACCACCTGCAAGTACGCCTGGACCGACGTCCAGGTGATGTTGAACGATTCGACCAACGTCGGATTCACGACCGCCGCCGCCTGTCCCAACTATCTCAAGTCGGCGAGCTCGACCGCCGCCGGGACCGCCTGTCTCTCGAATCTCAATTCGTGCGTGAAGCCGTGCGCGGTGGGCGACTACGGCATCAAGCAGTGCAACTGCTCGGGCAGCGCCGCCTACACCTGCGGCGCTTGCAACGGCCCCTCGCAGGAGCCGGCCAAGTCGGGCCTCGATCCGTCAAAGGCGACCTCGGCTCCTGCCTGCACGGGGTCGAAGGGCGACGCCTGCAGCACCCAGTGGAACTGGTGCATCAGCGGCTCGCAGGACTGCGTCTGTGTCTTCAAACCCGGCACGCTCCAGACCGCCGACACCGTCTGGGACTGCGCCAACCCCTGGTTCTAAGAACGCCTCGAGCCGTCGGAGGATTTCATGATCAAGCAACGCGTACTTTGCACCGCGGTCGGGATCTGGCTGGCGCTCGGCGCCGGTTGCGCCACGCCGAGCGGCGGCGACGGCAGCGGCTCGGGCGGGTCGGGGCAAGGCGGGTCGCAGAGCGCGAGCGGCGGACAGAACGGCTCGGGCGGTAGCCCCGGCTCGGGTGGAGACGGCTCGGGCAGCGGCGGCAGCTCGTCGAGTGGGACCGGCGGCAGCGCCAACGGAACCGGGGGCAACACGACGACCGGATCGGGCGGAGCGGCGACGGGAGCCGGGGGCGCCTCGTCGACGGCCAGCGGCGGCTCGAAGGGCGCCACCGGCGGCACGACCGGATCCGGCGGCATGACGGGCGCCACCGGCGGGACGACCGGATCCGGTGGAGCGAGCGCCACCGGCGGATCGACCGGGACGGGCGGCGGCACCACCGGGTCGGGTGGCAAGGGCGGGACCACCGGGAGCGGTGGGGCGACGACCGGAAGTGGTGGGCAGGGGGGAGCTGCCGGCAAGGGGACTGGCGGCACGGGAACGGGCGGCTCGGCGACGGGCGGCGCCGCGGGCGCGTCCGGGCCGTGTGACATCTGGGTCGCGACCACGGGCAGCGACACCAACCCGGGGACCGCGAGCGCGCCGGTGGCGACGCCGCAGGCCGGGTACGAGCTGCTCTGCCCGGGCGTCACCGGCGCGGCCAACGGCGATCCCTGCTCGGGGACGCTGAAGACGATGTGCCTCAAGGCGGGGACCTACAAGCTCGCCACGCGCATCGAGTTCAAGAAGACGCGCATGGGGACCGCCAGCCGAGTCATCACCATGATGGCCGACCCGGCGGCGACGACCAAGCCGATCCTCGATTTCTCGTCGCAGCCGCGGCTCGCCTGCGGCGTCGAGCCCTCCGACAAGAACCAGTACGGGATCGACATCGGCGCCGACTACTACAAGGTCGCGGGGCTGGAGATCACCGGCGCCAACGACTCGGGGATCTTGATCCAGGGGGCGCACGACACGGTTGCCAACTGCGACGTGCACGACTCGGCCGACACCGGGATCTTGATCAGCTCCAGCTCTGGATTCACAGGCAGCGGCTCGAACGAGACCATCCTCGACTGCGATTCGCACCACAACGACGACACGCAGTGCGACGGCTCGAACGCCGACGGCTTCGGCGCCAAGAAGGGCAGCGGCGCCGGCAACGTCTTCGACGGCTGCCGCTCATGGGACAACTCCGACGACGGGTTCGACTTCTTCGCCTGGACCGACGTCGTGACGGTCAAGAGCTCCTGGGCCTTCGGCCAGGGGGCGTCGACCGCCGGCACCGGCAGCAACGGCAACGGCTTCAAGATGGGCGGCGACAAGGTCTCTGCCGCGCACGTCATGTCCAACTGCTTCGCCTTCGACAACAACGAGACCGCCGGCGGCTCGCACGTCTCCGACTGGGGGTTCACCAACAACAGCAACCCCGCCACCATCAAGTGCACCGGCTGCGGCGCCTGGAACAACAAGGGTGGCTCCTTCCAGAGCATCTCGCACAGCGGCGACGTCACCGCCAGCACCACGACGGCCAAGGCCAGCGCCGCCAAGCGCAACGCCGACGGCAGCCTCCCCGACATCACCAAGCTCTGACTTGGCGCGCGCGTAGGCGCGCCTGCACGCCTGGAACGGCGGGAATTCAGCTCCGCGCGCCGGTCGCGCGCGTCAGCATTCCGTGCTTTCCGTGAAGGTCTCGGGCGTGCGCTCCCATCATCGACAGGACGTTTGCCCACGTCCCGAAGCGGCAGTTCTGCGCCCTGATTGGAGTGCACACCACATGAAGCCAACCATTCTGTTCAAGACTGCAGTGGCCGCGTTCAGCGTCGCGTTGCTCCTGGCGGGTTGCGCCTCGAACAACGACAACGGAACTTCGGGCTCGGGCGGCAGCTCGGCCAGCGGCGGCAGCGGCAGCGGCAGCGGTGGCAGCGGTGGCAGCGGTGGCAGCGGTGGGTCGATCGGCTCCGGCGGCACCACCGGCTCGGGTGGCCAGCAGGCATCCGGCGGCACCACCGGCTCGGGGGGGCAGCAGGCCTCCGGCGGCACCACGGGGTCCGGCGGTACGACCAGCACGGGCGGCACCACCGGCTCGGGCGGCGCCCCGAGCACGGGCGGGACCACCGGCTCGGGCGGCGCGGCTGGCGGCGGCGAGACCGGCGGCGCGGGGGGACACCCCGCTGGCGGCGCGGCGGCTGGCCACCCGGGCGGCGGCAGCGCCGGGACCACCGGCGGCGGCGGCTCGGGCAACGGCTTCACGCTCAGCAGCAACGATCAGGCGGACAACGCGAAGTTCGCCTCGAAGTTCACCTGCCAGGAGAGCCCGGCGCTGTCGGGGAAGTCGGTCGGCGGCCTCGGGAACGGCATCAACCCCGATCTCGAGTGGATGAACGCGCCCGCGGGGACCATGTCGTTCGCCATCACCTTCCTGGACACGACGCTCATCAACGCCGGCATGGACCAGTTCGGCAACCACTGGGCCATCTGGAACATCCCGGCCACCGTGATGTCGTTCCCCGAGGGGACCATGACCCTGAGCGGGACGCTCATGAACGCCAAGCAGAGCGGAACGTTTCTGGCGCCCTGCGCGCAATCGTTGATGAACAGCATGGACGACCAGTACGCGTTCACCGTCTACGCGCTGTCGACCACCAGCCTGAACGTCACGGGCGGGACGGGCGTCGCGCAGGCGCGGACCGCCCTGTCCACGGCGATGACGGCCGGCCAGGTGCTCGGGATGGCCGTCCTGCACGGCCACGCCGGCCTCATGGGCAAGTAGCGCTCGCGCGGGCCGCTCGGTCAGGTGACCGCGCGCAGCCGTCGGATGAGATCGTCGATCCGGTCGCCGTGCAGCTTGGCGGCGGCGCGACCCACGCAGAGACGAGCGCTCACCTCCAGGATGGTCTCCACTTCGCGCAGGCGGTGCTGGCGCAGCGTCTCGCCGCTGGAGACGAGGTCGACGATGCGATCGGCGAGGCCCACCAGCGGCGCGATCTCGATCGAGCCGTAGAGCTTGATGATCTCGGCGACCGTGCCGCGCGCCTGCAGGTGGCGGCGGGTGATCTCGACGAACTTGGTGGCGTAGCGCAGGTGGATCTGCGCGTTCTCGTCGACCGGCTGGTCCTCGGGCTCGGCGACCACCATCCGGCAGCGGCCGATGCCGAGGTCCAGCGGCTCGTAGAGGTCTCGGTCTTGCTCCTCGAGCACGTCGCGCCCCGCGATCCCCAGGTGCGCCGCGCCGTGCTCGACGTAGGCCGGCACGTCGGTGTCGCGCACGATGAGCACGCGCAGATCGTGCTCGGGGATCGGGATGATGAGCCGCCGCCCGGCCCGGGCCTTGTCGGCCGCGCCGAGGTCGATCCCGGCCTTGGCGAACAGGGGCAGCGCCTCGTCGAGGATCCGGCCGCGCGGCAAGGCGATGGTGAGCGTCACGGCGCCGGTGATTTGTTTGGTCTTCTTCACGCCGATCCCTTCGCGCGCCGCACGTCGGCGCCCAGCGCGCGCAGCTTCTTGTCGAGCCGATCATAGCCGCGGTCCAGGTGGTAGATGCGCAGAATCTCGGTCTTGCCCTCGGCGACCAGGCCGGCCAGCACCAGGCAGGCCGAGGCCCGAAGATCGGTGGCCATCACCGTCGCGCCGGTCAGCTTGGTCGGCCCGCGCACGATCGCCGTCCGCCCGTCGACCTGGATGTCGGCCCCCATGCGCTGCAGCTCCGGCACGTGCATGTAGCGGTTCTCGAAGATCGTCTCCGACAGCACCGACTGCCCGCGCGCGCGGGTCATCAGCACCATGAACTGCGCCTGCATGTCGGTGGGGAAGCCGGGGAACGGCTGCGTCGAGATGTCGGCCGGCTTGAACTCCGTCTTGCCGCGCACGCGGATGCCGTCCCCCTCGGCCGTCACCTCCGCCCCGGCGGCGCGCAGCTTGGCGATCACCGCGTCGAGGTGCTCGGGGAGGCAGTCGCGCACCAGCACGTCGCCGCGGGTGATCGCCGCGGCGACCAGCAGCGTCCCCGCCTCGATGCGATCGGGGATGACCGCGTGCTCGATGGGGTGGAGCTCGTCGACCCCTTCGATGGTGATGAGGGAGGTCCCCCCGCCCCGGACGCGCGCGCCCATCTTGTTGAGGACGCGCGCCAGCTCCTCGACCTCCGGCTCGCGCGCCGCGTTCTCCAGCGTGGTGAGCCCGCGGGCCAGCGCCGCCGCCATCATGAGGTTCTCGGTCCCGGTGACGGTCGGCATGTCGAACACGATCGTCGCGCCGCGCAGCCGCCGGGCGCGCGCGTTGACGTAGCCGTGCTCGAGATCGATGCGGGCCCCCATCGCCGCCAGCCCCTTGAGGTGCTGATCGATGGGCCGGGCGCCGATGGCGCAGCCGCCGGGGAGCGAGACGCGCGCCTGGCCGTGCCGGGCGACCAGCGGCCCCAAGACCAGGACCGAGGCCCGCATGGTCTTGACCAGGTCGTAGGGCGCCTCGTGCTCCACGATTGTCGAGGTGTCGACGTGCGCCGTCCCGCGGCCCGTGTCGGTGTACTTGGCGCCCAGGCGCTCGAGCAGCCGCCCCATTGTCCGCACGTCGCCCAGGGCCGGGACGTTGCGGTAGATGGACCGGCCGCCCGCCAGCAGCGAGGACGCCAGGATGGGGAGCGCGGCGTTCTTCGAGCCCGAAACCCGGACCTCGCCCGCCAGGCGCACGCCGCCGCGGATGACGATCTTCTGCAAGGGCGAGCGCCCTTAGGCGGCCGGGGCGGCGCCTTCGGCTGCCGGCGCGCCGACGCCGGCGTGCTCGTCGCAGAGCCCGCCCTTGGTGCGCGGCTTGCGGCAGCCTTCTTTGCTGCAGATCTTGTAGCGGTGGTGGTCCCCCACCTCGGCGCGGCGCCAGGCGATGAAGTGCTTGCGGCAATAGCCCTTTGCGCGGACCGGCTGCTTGCACTTCTCCGCGCGGCAGGCCACGCCACCCTCGGTTACGGACGGCGTCGCCTTCCCCTTGGCCTTCGCCCCGGCCTTGGCCGCGTCGGCCGATTTGGCCGCTTTTTCGGGCTTCGCAGCCTTGGTGGCCGGCTTGGCGGCGGGGGCGGCCTTCTTGGGGGCCGCGCTCTTCGAGCTATCTTTGTTTTCTTGCGCCATGGCAGCGGCCGAGAATAGGCGCTCGGGAAGGAGAGTCAAGCATGAGCGAGCAACAGAGGAACCTGGTCCATGCCGAAGAGGTCCCCGCGATGGAGATCGCCCATGGGGACCGGTTCGCCGTGAAGTCCCGGCGCCTGGGTGCCGCAGCCGGCGGCCAGAAGCTGGGTTGCAGCCTCTACGAGCAGCCGCCTGGCAAGCGCGCTTTCCAATATCACTTCCACACCGCCAACGAAGAGGCGGTCTACGTCCTCGAGGGGGAAGGGACGCTGCGCATCGGCGGCCGAGAGGTGCCCCTGCGTGCGGGCGACTATGTCGCGTTCCCCGCGGGCGAGGAGACGGCCCATCAGATCATCAACAGCTCGACCGGCATGCTGCGCTACCTCTGCATGTCGACGATGATCGAGCCGGAGGTGGTCAAATATCCCGACACCAACAAGGTCGGCGTGGCGGCGGGCCGGGCACCGGCGCCGGTGTTCCGCGCCATCTTTCGCCTGGGGGGCGAGCCGGTCGACTACTGGGACGGCGAGCCGTGATTCGAAGCCGAGCCGCGTGGTAGAGAGGTTGCCATGAAGATCGAGCTGGCCCACCGCATCCGGGAGCTGCCCCCGTACCTCTTCGCGCGCATCGACGCCCTCAAGACCGAGGAGCGCAAGAAGGGCAAGGATCTGATCGATCTCGGCATCGGCGACCCCGATCTGCCGACGCCGCCGCACATCGTGGCGGCGCTGTCCGAGGCGGCGCACGATCCGGGCACGCACCGCTACCCGTCCTACGTGGGGATGGAGGCCTTCCGGAAGGCGGCGGCCGACTTCATGAAGTCGCGCTTCGGCCTCAGCTTCGATCACGGCAAGGAGGTCATCGCCGTCATCGGCTCGAAGGAGGCGATCGCGCACTTCCCATTCGCGTTCGTGAACCCGGGCGACGTCGTGCTCTGCCCCGACCCCGGCTATCCGGTTTACGCGACGCTCACCCGGTTCGCGGGCGGCGAGCCGTACTTCCTGCCGCTCCGGCGCGACAACGGGTTTCTCCCCGACCTCGACGCCATTCCGGCCGAGGTGGCCAAGCGCGCCAAGATCCTCTGGATCAACTACCCGAACAACCCGACCGCCGCGCTGGCCGCGCCCGGGTTCTACGAGAAGGTGGTGGCCTTCGCGCAAAAGAACGACGTGATCGTGGCCAGCGACCTCGCCTACAGCGAGATGTACTACGAGGCGCCGCCGCCGTCGTTCCTCGAGACGCCGGGCGCGCGCGAGGTGGGGATCGAATTCCACTCGCTGTCGAAGACCTACAACATGACCGGCTGGCGCATCGGCTGGGCCTGCGGCCACCCGACGCTGGTCGGCGGCCTCGGACAGGTGAAGACCAACGTCGACTCGGGCGCCTTCGACGCCGTCCAGCGCGCCGGCATCGCCGCGCTCACCGGCGACCAGGCCTGCGTGGCGCGCCAGCGCGCGATCTACCGCGAGCGGCGCGACGTCCTGTGCGGTGGCCTCAGCAAGGCGGGCTTCGACGTGTTGACGCCGAAGGCCAGCTTCTACACGCTGATCGCCAACCCCAAGGGGATGACCTCGCTCGAGTTCGCCTCGCGCCTGCTCAGCGAGGCCGGCATCGTCGCCACGCCGGCGACGGGCTTCGGCGCCGCCGGCGAGGGGTTCGTGCGCATGACCGTCTGCGCGGACAAGGCGCGCCTCGCCGAGGCCGTCGAGCGCCTCAAGGCGATGAAGCTGTGATCGGATGAGCAAGCCGATCGCGTGGAGCGAGTTGGGCTTGGCCCGGCGAGCTCCGTCGCGGGGGGGTTGGGGGACCCTCCCAGGGTCCCCATCATGATTGGAATTTCTTTGGGCGACCCGGCGGGGATCGGGCCGGAGATCGTCGTCCGCGCGCTGGCCGAGCGACCCGACGCCGACGTGCTGGTGTTCGGCGACGTGGGTGTGCTCGAGCGCGCCGCGAAGATCGTGGGCGTCGCGCCGCCGCCAGCTTCCCGGGTCCGGGCCGTGACGGCGCTCGCGCCGGCCGAGGTGACGCCCGGCAAGCCCAACGATGCCTCGGGCCAGGCCCAGCTGGCCTATCTCACCGCGGCGGTCGACGCCGCGGTGGCGGGCGAGGTCCGGGCCCTGGTGACCGCGCCCATCTCCAAGGAGTGGATCGCCCGCGCCGGGTTCGACTTCCCCGGCCACACCGAGTACCTGGCCGCGCGCACCGGCATCTCCGAGTTCGCGATGATGCTGGCCGGGCCCAAGCTGCGGGTGACCGTCGCGACGATCCACGTGCCGTTCAAGGACGTGCCGCGCCTTCTGACGCCCGACGGGATCGCCAGCGCGATCTGGCTGACGGCCGAGGGGCTGGCGCGCCGCTTCGGCATCTCCGCCCCGCGCGTGGCCGTCGCCGGCCTCAACCCACACGCCGGCGAGGCGGGGCGGTTTGGCGACGAGGAAGATCGCCTGGTGCGCCCCGCGATCGAGAGA
>DASYEX010000300.1:0-1537 GCA_036498765.1 Polyangia bacterium | reverse complement strand
CCGCTCGCGTGCGAGAGCTCGTGCCAGATGGTCGCCTCGGCGAGCGCATCCATCTCCAGTAGCGCGGTATCGAGCGCGCCTCCGTAGACGATCTGCCGAGCCACGGCCACGCGAACCGTCTCGACTGGGAGCGCTCCGTCGTGAACCAGGAAGTCGGATAACCTGGCTGCCATCCCCTTGATAAGGATACGGGGAACCCCCCGATCCTTCCAGGATGTGGTGGCGTTTACACGCTAGTCTCTATCGACAATCAGGTACGTACCGGCGACGTGATCATGCAGCGCGCGATGCTCGCGATCGAAGAGCGCCCACAGCCAACCGAGCGCCGCCGGCCCCACGCTGGGCGCCAGCGCCACCAGGCGCAGGAGGCCGCGCGCCGGCCCGGGTGTCCGCCCGCGGCGATCGATGAGGCGAATGCCGACCAGGCGCATCCCCAGCGTCTGCCCCGCGATCCCGCCAAAATAGAGCTGATAGAGCCCGGTCATGCCGAGCAGCAGGCCGACCGCTCCCACCGCCATGGGGTTGCGATCGAGGATGCCGGCGACCAGGAGGTCGGGACCGATCTCGCGCAGGCCCGGCATCGGGACGTGCAGGGCCAGCGCCACCGCGCCCGTCACGGCCGCCGTGAACCCGAACAGCAGCGCCAGATCGCAGAAGGCAGCCACCGTCCGCCGCGGGAAGCCCGTCACGCGCACGCGGAGCACGCGGTCCTCGTGCGGGCGCGACGGCGAGTTCGAGGCGGGCATGGTCACGGCGAAGGCGGTCACAGGCCCATTTTGCGGAGCTGGCCCTTCGCCAGCAAGTTTAACGTGTTCCGCTGCCGGGCTCGGGCCTTTCAGCCGAGCATCCCCGAAGCCTCGGCCACCAGCGCGACTGCCACGATGGCGGCGGTCTCCACGCGCAGGATCCGATCGCCGAGGCCGACCGGCGCGAACCCCGCCGCTCCGGCCGCCGCCAGCTCGGGCGCCGCGAATCCCCCCTCGGGACCAACCAGGAGCGCGGTCGGGGCCGGGACCTCGGCGGCGAGCGCCGACCGCAGCGAGCGCGCCTTTTCCCCCTCGAACAGGGCCAGGCGTCGCGCCGGCAAATCGGGGAGCGCCAGCGCCTGCGCGAGCGAAACCGGGGCGTCGACCGCCGGCACGTCGGCCCGCCCGGACTGGCGCGCCGCTTCCTGGGCGATCTTCTGCCAGCGCGCGCGCCGGCCCGCCTCGGCGTCGGGGCGCGCCACCGAGCGCTCGGTCAAGACGGGGACGATACGGGCCACCCCCAACTCGGCGGTCTTCTGAACCAGGAAGTCCATCCGCGGGCCGCGCGGCACGGCCGAGAGCAAGGTGATGACCACCGCCGGTCCCGCCACCACCCGCCGCGCCCCGAGGCGCAGCTCGGTCTCCTCGCGCTCCACCCGGACCACCTGCGCCTCCACCTCGCCGCCCGCGCCGTCGAACAGGGTCAGCGTCTCCCCCGAGCGGGCGCGCAGAACGCGCGCGACGTGGCGATGCTCCGGCCCGGTCAACGTGACCGCCGGGCCGGCCAGGCG
>DASYEX010000299.1:0-11976 GCA_036498765.1 Polyangia bacterium | reverse complement strand
GGTGGCAGATGCACGCAAGGCTCGACCGGACTGCCGTCGGAGTGGCGCGGGCAGAGCGAGACCCCGCTGGGGGCTACCTCGACCATGATGTAGTGATAGGTGTTGGTCAGCACGTTCACGCTGGGGGGACAGAGCGGCAGCGGACCCCGCACACCGACGGGGGACGGTCCGGCCGCCGCCTGGCAAGTGGGGTTGTAGAGCGGCGCGCCGCCGCCGCCCGTAACCACATAGTCGAGCTTCCCGGCGGGCGTGGTCCCGACCCCGCGCTCGTAGATGTGGTCGTGTCCGGAGAACAGCACGTCGACGTGCGCCGCCGCCAGGATCGGCGCGTAGTCGTGCACCATCATCGACTCGCCGGCGTGCAGCGCGTGCGACCACGGTCCCTCGTGGCAGAAGGCGAAGATGGCGCGCGCGTGGTGACGGCGCGCCCGGGCCAGATCCTCGCGCAGCCAGTCGCGCTGGGCCGGGTTGCGCATCTCGTTGGTCGAGAGGATCACGAAGTGGACGCCGCCCAGATCCAGCGAGGTCCAGCCGGGCGGCCCCTGGGCCGGGACGCCGAACAGCGACCAGACGATGGGGGCGCCGAGGCCCCGGCGCTCGGCGTCGTGGTTGCCGAGCGCCGGCACCACGGGCGCGATGGCCCCCAGCGGCGCGGTGATCTCGAAGTACTTCTGCCAGTTCGACTCCTCGCTGCCGACGTCGGTGAGATCGCCGGTGTTGAAGACCAGCGCCGGCGCCTCGCGCACCAGCGCCTCGACCACCGCGCGGTGCGCGGCGTGCCCGGGGTAGCGCATGTCGCCGTAGACGGCGAAGCGGAACGGGGTCGCTTCCCCGGCCACCACGTTGAACACGTTCGGTCCCGCCGTCGCGACGTCACCCGCGCCGGCGTCCAGGTCGACCTGATAGCTGTACCGGGCGCCGGGGCTCAGCCCGCGGACCGACACCGACTGCGAGGTGGCCGGCGTGGACACTTCCACCACGATCGGCGTCGGGCGAATTCCGGCCAGCGGAGCGGCCGTGGCGGACACCCTCGCGCGGGCGGGCCGATCGGTCTGCCAGTTGAACCGCACACCGTACCCGTCGGGTCCCTCGGTCGGCGTCGAGAGGTAGGGGCCGCGCACGAAGCGGACGCCGCTGGCGGCGCCCGCGTCGATGGCGACCGCCGGCGCCGAGGGGGCGACCGGCGAGCGTCCGGACCAGCTGTAGACCGCCAAGGCCAGCAGGTTGCCGTCGGGGCGCAGCGCGGGGAGCTCGGCCGATGGGATGGCGATCGAGATCCGTTCGGCCTCCGGGCCGTGCGGAAAGACCGGGCTGGTCCCGTTCGCGGGCAGACCGCGCCGGGCGACCTCGCGGCCGTTCACGTAGGCGACAAAGCCGTCGCGGTATCCCACGCGAAGGTCGAGGACGCGGGCGTGAACCGCGCCCTCGACCGAGAACCTGGCGCGGAGATAGAGCGGCGCGCGCGGCGGGCCCGAATACAGCGTCAGCGGCGGCGCCGGCGGTGTCCCCGGCAGGTTGCCGCCGGGCGGAACGTGGTTCGGGGGTTGCGGCGCGAACGGCCCCGGCGCCGGACCGGCCCAGCCGCGGTCGTCGAACGCCGGATCGGTCCAACCGGGGGGCGGCGTGGGCGCGGCGAGAAAACGCCACGGGCCGACGGTGACGGCGAGCGTCTTGTCGGCGCGCGCGGGCCCGGCGATCAGCACGCCGAGAACGAGGGCGATCGGGAGGGCCGAGCGGCGCGCCATCAGTTGCGCAGCGCCTGCAGCGGCGCCGGGATGCGGCCGCCCAAACGGATGAAGCGATCGGCGCCGAAGCGGCCGACCGGCTGCACGTAGGCCTCGCCGAGCAGGCCGCCGTAGACGACCGACTCGCCCGCCTGCTTGCCGGGGACCGGGATGATGCGGACGCCGGTCGCCTTGTTGTTGAAGACACCGATGGCGATCTCGTCGGCGATGATGGCGGCCAGCGTCTCGGCCGTCGTGTCGCCGGGGACGGCCACCATGTCGAGCCCGACGGAGCAGACCGCGCTGAGACTCTCGAGCCGCTCGAGCGACAGCGCGCCGGCGCGCGCGGCGGCCACCATACCGGCGTCTTCGCTGACCGGGATGAAGGCGCCGGAGAGGCCGCCCACCGACGACGAGGCCATCACCCCGCCCTTCTTGACGGCGTCGGTCAACATGGCCAGCGCCGCCACCGAGCCGGGCGCGCCGGCCATGTCGACCCCCATCTCCTCGAGGATCTCGGCGACCGAGTCGCCGACCGCCGGCGTCGGCGCCAGCGAGAGATCGACCACGCCGAAGCGGACCTCGGGGCCGAGCCGCCGGACCACCTCGCGGCCCACCAGCTCGCCGGCGCGGGTGACCTTGAAGGCCATGCGCTTGATGGTCTCGGCGACGGTCGAGAGATCGTAGGGATCTCCGGCGGCGCGCAGCCGCTTGAGCGCGGAGAGCACCACACCGGGTCCCGAGCACCCGACGTTGACCACGCACTCCCCCTCGCCCACGCCGTGCAGCGCGCCGGCCACGAAGGGGTTGTCGTCGGGGATGTTGGCGAAGGTGACCAGGCGCGCGCAGCCGATCCCGCCCGCCCCCGCGGTCGCCTCGGCGGTGGCCTTGACCACCCGGCCCATCTCCAGCACGGCGTCGGCGTTGATCCCGGCACGCGTGCTGGCCACGTTCACCGACGAGCAGACGCGGGTGGTGGCCGCCAGCGCTTCGGGGATGGAATCGATCAGCGCGCGGTCGCCGGGGGTGGCCCCCTTCTCGACCAGCGCCGAGAAGCCGCCCACGTAGTCGACGCCCAGCTCGCCCGCCGCGCGATCGAGCGCCAGCGCGGCGGGCACCACCCGCGGCGCGCGCGACGCCTCGGTCACCAGCGCGATCGGCGTGACCGAGAGGCGGGTCGTGGTGATCGGCACGGCGAAGTCGGCCTGCACCGCCGCCGTGGTGGGCACCAGCTTGGCGGCGACGCGCATCAGCTTCTCGTAGATGCGAGCCGCCGTTCGCTCCAGCGACTCCGCGGCGGTGTCGCGCAGCGAGACGCCCAGGGTCACCGTGCGCACGTCGAGGCTCTCGCTCTCGATCATGCGCAAGACCTCGCGCACCTCGGAGGCTTCGAACCGCGTGGCCACGCGCCGACTATACGCGCTGGAGCGCGTTCACGATCTCTTCGTGCATCACCAGGCACTCGGCGCCCAACGCCTGGACGGCGCGGGTGAGGCGCGTCTTGAACTCGGCGAAGGAGATCTCCAGCCCGGCCGTGTCGACCACGATGATCATGGTGAAGTAGTCGGAGACCAGCGTCTGCGCGATGTCGACGATGTCCCCGCCCGCCTCGGCGATCGCCTGCGCGATCTTGGCCACGATGCCGCGGTGGTTCTTGCCCGTCGTCGTGATCACCGCCCGCGGCCCGCGCCGCCTGGCCTCTTCCGCGCACGAGGCGCAAACCTCGGCCCGCGCCAGCGTCTCCGCTGCGCGCAGCGGCTTTCCGGCCCCGGCCTCGGCGGCCACCTCGCGGGTCACCTCGGCGACCAGGCGTCTCAGCCGTTCGTCGTCAACGCTCCGGGCCACCGGCGATCTCCACGCGGTCGACGACCGCCACGACGGCGGCGTCGATCGGGGCGTTGGGTTTGGCGCCCGGCGCCAGCTTCTCGCTGACCGCCAGGCGCGCGGCGTGACCGAACGCGACCAGCACGTCGTCACCCGGCCCGGCGTCCAGCGTGTCGGCGCAGACCACCAGATCGTCGGTCGGCTCCGAGGCGGCGCCGCCGGCCGACGCCGCGCCGGGCGCCACGTCGCCCAGGCGATACGGCCGGACCAGCAGCAGCTTGAGCCCCTTGGCCTCCGGCCACTTCACCGTCGACCAGACGGTCCCGGCCACCCGCCCCAGGAACATCAGCCCGCTCCTTCGACGATGGCCGCCACCGCGGCGTCGCACAGCAGGTCGCGGTTGTCCGCGGAGGGACGCAACACGTTGCGCGCGCCCGAGCCGAAGGCGACGGTGACATCGTCGCCCGCGCGCGCGTCGAGCGTGTCGATGGCCACGACCAACCGGCCGCTGGTCCCGCCCTCGGCGTCGCGCGCCGCCACCAGCACCAGCTTCCGTCCGTCGAGCCCGCGCGCCTTGCGCGTGGCCCAGACCTCGCCGACGACGGTGCCGCGAATCATCGCGCCGCCCCCGGCAACGAGACCTCGAGCGGGCGCCTTATCCCGGGGCCCGCCCCCGGCGACGACATCCGCGCCGCCTCGAAATCGACGCGATCGACGACCCCCAGCACGGCCGCGTCGACCGGCATGTCGTTGCCGCCGGCTGACCAGCGGGCCGGCGCGCCCAGGCAGACGATCACCTCGTCGCCCACGCCCGCGTGGACCTCGTCCGTCGCGACGAGGTGGTGCCCGCCAAAGGCCGGCTCGTAGAGCCCGTGCGGCCGCACGACCAGCAGCTTCGTGCCCTGCAGGCGCGCGTCGCGCCGCGTGGCCCAGACCTCGCCGATGACCCGCCCCAGAATCATCTGGGCGTGACCTCGTCCGAATCCGGGGACCCTGGGAGGGTCCCCGCTCCTCCCCGCGACGGACTCCGCCGAGCGAAGCTCGGCTCCGTCCACGCGTGACCGTCGACGATCCCGATGATGATGTCCTTGTCGGCGACCTCGGCGCCCACGGTCAGCTCGCGCACACGCGTGCCGTGCGCGACGATCACCCGATCGCCAGGCCCCGCGTCCAGTCCGTCGATCGCGACGAGCAGGCGCGCGGTCTCGCCGCCGCTCGCCGTCTCGGGCCGTACCAGCAGCAGCTTCCGACCCCCGAGGCTGCTGGCCTGGCGCGCCGCCCACAGACGCCCCACCACCCGGCCGAGCAGCATCAGCGCACCGGTGAAAGCCTACTTCGCCTTGCGCTTCTTGGCAGCCGCGGCCGACTTCGCAGCCTTGGCCGACTTCACGACCTCGGGCGGCTTGGCGGCGGACGCCTTCTTGGCGACGGCAGGCCTGGCCGACCTCTCGGCTCGGACAGGCTTGGCGGCCGCGCTGGCGGCAGACGCTTGCGCGCGCTCGGACACCGACAACATGTCGAGCAGGCGTCCGTTCGAGTACCCCTCGAGCTTCGCGACGTAATCCTTGTCTTTGCCGTGCTTCAGCTTGTCCGCGGTCGCTGCGGCCAGCTTGTCGTGTCCCCCCGCCGCCTTGGTGCGGGTGGCCACCGAATGCAGCCGGATCAGCTTGCCGTTGGCGACGCCCAGGAGGCGCTTGCGCAGGTCCTCCTTGCTCTCATCGCCGGAATCGAGGACCCCGACGATCTTGTCGACCAGCTTGTCCTTCCCACCGAACTCGTCTTTGACCCGCGAAAGCGGGCTCTTCTTCAATGCCGCGGACATGGTGCACGTTCTCCTTCGAAGGGCGCGTATTTACCTCAAACCAGGCCACTTGCCTAGGGGGACCCCGTCGCAGCCGGAAATTCACGGCCCGGGTGGCCTCTCGGGCCGCTCGGCCACAGGTTCAAGGGTGGGTGGTCATGCTGCTCACCCTGGCAATCATCGTCTTCGTCGGCTGGGTCATTTGCTTGGGCCTCTATCAGCTCGCCGGCACGGCGGTCCGCCTGATGCTCGTCCTCGCCGTCGTCGCGCTCATCCTCCGGATGGTCTGGGGCGGCGGCTCCGCCCGAGCTGACCTTCGGCCCTCGCGACGCGCCGACCGTCCCTGACGTCACCCCGACCGTCAGCCCGAGCGCGTCCGGGTCACCGTTTGGTGGCGGTCGAGTCGGCCACGGGCTGATCCGGCGCTGGCACGTCCGCTGCAGTCTCGGGTGCCCAACGGAGGCAACCATGAGGAAATCACCGTACATGCTGGTGACCGCTGCGGCGGTGGCCGTGACCTTCGCCTTCGCGGGCATCGCCCGCGCCGGCGACGTCGAGATCGTCAACCCCAACACGGCTCAACCGGCGGCGGCACCGCCCCCGGCGGTCGTTCCCGTCGAGCAGCCGGCGCCCGTCGTGGCGCCGCCGCAGAGGTCGATTCAGGAGGACGTTCAACCGCCGCACAACGTGATGACCACCATCTTCGTCAGCGCGCTGATGGGCGGCCTGGCCGGCCTGCTGGTCGGCGGCGCGATCTTCTACCTGAACGACAACCAGGAGCACGCGGGCCGGATCGGCATCTGGGCCGCGGGCGGCGTGCTGGTCGGGACCGGCGTCGGCATCATCCAGGTCGCCGTCGACGAGAGCCGGGCCAACGCGGCCGTGAGCCAGCTCTGGAGGCCCGATCCGGCGCCCACCTTCCGGCTGGCGCTGTTCCAGAAGCGCTTCTAGCTGGCTGCGGCCAGCACGCGGGCGTGTCGGTCGAGGGCTCCCCTTGATCGGCACGCCCGCGCGTGGTCGAAAAGAGGGATGACCGCGGAGCTGGCGACCTCGACGACGCGCGATGTGTCGGTCACCGCTCCGCCGGTCGCCCCCGAGCCGTGGCGGGAGAGCGTGCTGCGCGGGATGCTGACGGTGGTGGCGGTGGTGGCGCCGATGCTGGCGGCGCTGGGGATCTTCGTGGGGGCGACGCATCGGGACCCGCAGGACCTAGTCGTGCTGATCACCGCCGGGGTCTCCTTGCCGCTGTTGCGCTTCGCGCGAAGCATCCCGGTGCGGCGGCGGGCGCTGGTCGCCATCCTCACGCTGTTCGCGACCGGGATCTACCTGCTGACGCGCGCCGGCTTCGCCGCCGGGTTGAGCGTGGTCATCGTGACCACCTGCGTGCTGGGGGTGGTGACCCTGGGCCGCGGCCTGGGCCTGGCGATGATCGCCCTCTCCGCCGTGGCCCACCTGGTGGTCGGACTCCTGGTGTCGCACGGGGTGCTGCACCTGGCGGCGCGCGAGGTCGATCCGATGCTGATGCGCAACTGGATCCGGATGGCGATCTCGACCTCGCTGCTGGCGGTGCTGCTGGCGAACGTGATCGACTACGTCATCCGGCACGTCGAGGCCAACGCGCGCGCCACCACGCGGGTGCTCGCCGAGCTGCAGATCGCCTACGAGCGGCTGGCCCTGTTGCACGGGCGCCTGGAGGCCGCCAAGGAGGAGGAGCGTCGTTTCCTCGCCCACGAGCTGCACGACGAGCTCGGACAGTCGCTCACGGCGCTCAAGCTGCGGCTGCAACTGGGCAGTCAGGGGCTGCCCGCCCCGCCCAACGAAGGGACGCCGCAGGCGCTGACGCTCATCGATCAGCTGATCGCCCGCGTCCGCCGGATCTCGGTCGACCTGCGTCCGCCGCTGCTCGACGAGGTCGGGCTCGGCCCGGCGCTCCGCCTCTACCTCGAGGGCCAGGCCGCCCTGTCGAAGGTGCCGATCGAGCTCGAGCTCCAGGATCGCGTCGAGGCGCGCCTGGCCCCCGATCTGGAGATCGCTTGCTTCCGGGTCGTGCAGGAATCGATCACCAACGCCCTCCGCCACGCCAGCGCTGGACGCATCCGGGTGCGCATGATCCGCACCGCCGACCGCGTGTCGCTGGCCGTCCACGACGACGGCCGCGGCTTCGACCCGAACGCGCTGGCCGGCGTCGACCTGGCCGGTCACCTCGGCATCGTCGGCATGCGCGAGCGCGTGCGCGCGCGGGCCGGCCTGTTCCAGCTCACCTCCCGCCCGGGCGCCGGCACCGACGTGGAGATCGATCTGCCCATCGTCTGATTCGGAACCCTCGGAGGGCTCGGAGGGTTCCGCGCCTCCCGCGATGAGGTCGGCCGAGGCAAGCTCGTCCGCCCTCGGCGCGGCGCGATCCAGCTCTCAAACTCGGGCGGCGGCCAGATCGATGAAGCCGCGGATCCAGATCAGGTTGATCTCGTCGGCCAGCGCGGCAGGTGTCTCGGTGGTGGTCTCGATGGCCGCTACGTGCGGGACGCCGGCCCGGTGGTAGCGATCGGTGATGCTTCCGTCGGGGCAGATGATGAACCCTTCGGCGTCGGCGCGGACGTCGCTTCCCGGCTCGTGGCCCGAATCGACGATGCTGCTGCGCAGGACCGGCACCAGCGCCCCGGCCCGCGCCATGAGCGGCCGGTAGGCGCCGAGGTCGCCGAACACGTAGGCGTAGAACAGGTCTCCGTGGATGAAGTTGTCCTGGTGGAGATCGAGCGCGGCCGCCGGGAGAGGCAGGCCGTCGAGCTCACGGGCCAGCGCGGCCGTCTCCTTGGGGAGGCCGTCGACGGCGGGGACCACACGCAGGAACTTCTCTCCATGGAGCAGCTCGCCGCGCCAGACGCCGGGGGTGAGCTCGTAGCGGAGAAAGTCGTTGTTGGGGCGCTCGCCCGAGAGGTTGTAGCGGATGTGAGCCTCGAAACCAGACGGGTTCACGCAGGGATAGATCGCCAGGCCCACGCCGCGCGCGGCCGCGTAGGCGACGATCTCCGGCGTGTGCGCCAGCAGCGTCAGGGGCCCGGCCTTTTCGTCGCCGTGGAAACCGGCCGTGACCAGCACCAGCGGCTCACCCGGCGAGCGGAGGCCGACCAGATCGAAGCTGCGGCCATCCTCGACGACGGTCCCGTAACGGAACCTCTCCGCGGGCGCCGCCACCGACGAGCTCCACTGCTCGAGATAGTCTGCGAAGAGCACCCCTTATATTGCCACGCCGCCGTAGCCGCCCGGACTCGTTTGCCCGCCCGCGGCGCCGCGCATAGGCTAAAAGCTCACGATGGCTGACTTCGCCGAGGGGCGTCCCACCGCGTCACCGACGACGCCGGAGCCCGACCGCAGCCCAGGGGCCCCCGCGATCCGCCGCCTCCTGCCCGCGTCCAGCGACCGGACCAGCCGCCAGGGGGTCAAGGCCATCGGCGTCGAGCGGGCCTGGCACAAGGATCTCTACCACTTCGTCCTGGGACGGACCTGGCCCCAGTTCTTCCTGTTGGTCGCGCTGGTCTTCGTGGTGACCAACATGCTGTTCGCCTGGCTGTTTCTGGCCGAGCCGGGCGCGGTGGCCAACGTGCGGCCGGGGTCGTTCGAGGACGCGTTCTACTTCAGCGTCCAGACGCTGGCGACGATCGGCTACGGCGGGATGTACCCGGCCAGCCGCTACGGGCACGCGATCGTCGCCGTGGAGGCGATCGTCGGCATCTTGATGGTCGCGCTCATCACCGGCATCACCTTCACCCGCTTCGCCCGCCCGTTGGCGCGCGTGCTGTTCTCGGACAAGGTGGTCATCTCGCCGCGCGACGGTGTCCCGCACGTGATGTTCCGGATGGCCAACTGGCGCCGCAACCGGATCGTCGAGGCGCGCCTGGGCGTGACGCTGCTGGTGACCGAGAAGACGCGCGAGGGGGACATGATGAGGCGGCAAGTCGACCTGCCGCTGCTGCGCGACCGGACCAACGTCTTCTTCCTGACCTGGAGCGCGATGCACGTGGTCGACGAGCGGAGCCCGTTCTTCGGTCCCGACGCGCTGGACCGCCTGCGCGCGCAGGAGGCCGAGATCTATCTGGCGCTGACCGGCCTCGACGAGACGATCGGCCAGACGATCCACGTCCGCAAGCAGTACGTGCTCGACGACATCGTCGCCAACGCCCGCTTCGCCGACGTGCTCTCCACCCACCCCGATGGCCGCCGCGTCATCGACTACCGCAAGTTCCACGACGTCGTGCCGATTTAAATGGGAACCCTGAGAGGGTTCCCAAACCCTCCCGCGACGGGCTCCGGTGAGCGGAGCTCACCGGAGCCCACGCGATCACGATGGGAGCCCACGCGATCACGATGGGAGCCCACGCGATCAGTGGGGCAAAGCTGGCAGGGGCGCGCCGGAGTGGAGCAACGACAGCAGGCCGCCCAGCCGGTTCAACAGGTCGTCGAGGGCCGGCTCGGTGAGCGTGGCGTGCAGCTCGAAGGCGTGGTCCTTGGCGCTGGCGGTGACGCCGTCGAGGTAGGGGCCGAGCCCGAGCATGAGCACCTGCGGGTTCCGCTTGGAGTCGCGGAGGGACTCGCTGACCTTGAGCGCCAGCGACTTCGCCTCGGCCGCGGTGGCCATGTCGGCGAGCAGCACCCCGTCGAGCCCCTTGGCGAGATCGATGCCCGCCGACAGCGTGAGGATGGACGCCGCGTCTGAGAAGCGCGGGTCGGCGGTCAGCGTCTTGCGGGTCGACTCGGGAACGATCGCCGCCGCCCAGACCGCATGCGTCCCGGCCGCGCGTTCCACCAGGTTCACCAGATCGACGTCGGTGGCCGCGCTGTCGACGGGCCGCCCACTCTCGGCCAGATCGGCCATCTTCTCGCCCCAGCCCCCGGCGCCGAGCGCGAACGTCTGCCGGTCGATGAAGAAGCCGACCGTGTCGGGATCGCGCTTCGACGACCAGAGGGTGAACCGCCCGTGCGGCCGCGAGACCAGGTCGTCGCCCGACTTCTGCAGCTGGTCGCGCGCATAGGCCACGAGGCGCGTCTCGTCGAGGTCGTCGGCGCGCAGGACCATTCCGACCTCGCCGTGCGCGCGCGCCTCCTCGGGGAAGGCGACGGTGATGCTGCCGAGCTGCTTCAGCGGATCGAAGCCGGTGCGGCGGGCGAACTCCTCGATCTCGTGCTGGTCGGCGGGGTTCTGCTGGGCCTGCGCCGCCAGCTTGGCGGCGGCCGGGCTGGCGCGCAGCCGGGCGGCGTCGATGGCGGCGACCACCTTGGTTCCGAGGGGGAAGAGCGCCAGCCGCCCGGCGACAGTGGCGGCGCGGTCGTCGCCGCGCCGGCAGCCACCCCGGCACGATCCCAGCGTGGCGACGATGATCAAGGCTGGAAAGAAAACTCGCGTTCGCGTCATAGTGCCTCGGATGTCAGCCGGTTGGGCCCGCATGCGTTTCAAGGGGGAGTATGTCTGGGTTCGCGCCGACGAGGCCGGGCGTCCGGCGTTGGACGCCGACGGCCGCGCCGAGATGAAGTATCGCGAATCTGACGCCAAGAGCTACCGCCCTCTTCCGGGCAACCTGATGCCCGACGACGGCACGGCGCCCCCGCCTGCGCCCGAGCGCAAGCGGCCGCGCCTCGAGCCCGCCAGGAAGCGGGAGCCGTCGCTGGGCGGCGCGGCCGTCGAGATCTGGACCGACGGGGCCTGTTCCGGGAACCCGGGCCCGATGGGAATTGGCATGGTGGTGATCGACGGCGAGCAGCGTCGCGAGAAGGGCGAGTACCTGGGCGTCGGCACCAACAACATCGCCGAGCTGACCGCCATCGAGCGCGGGATCGACCTCGCCAACGGCGGCGGCGCCGAAGGTCGCCGGCTGCGCGTCTACACCGACTCGAGCTACGCGATCGGCGTCCTCGACAAGGGCTGGAAGGCCAAGGCCAACCAGGAGCTGATCGCGCGGGTCAAGAAGCGCCTGGCGCCGCTGGACGTGGAGTTCGTCAAGGTCTCCGGCCACGCCGGCGTCCCCGAGAACGAGCGCTGCGACGAGCTGGCCCGCGGCGCGATCGTGGCACGGTCGCGCTAGGCCGCGCGCTCATCACTCGTCACGTCCCGTCGAGATGAATCCCCCTCTCTGATCCGCTGGGCCAGGTGTCGCCGGAGCGAATCACCCCTCCCCCTCGAGCGCAGATCCGCGCCTCGAACATCCTCGGAATCAAGTCCATAGCCGCCACACAACATCCGCGGAATCAAGTCCGGTCGTCGTCACGCAACCCGCCGCCGTCGGCGCCGACAACCGGGACATGCGCCGAATCAAGTCGACAGGGAGGTCTCAACTTCGGTTGCCTCTCCCGGTGGCGAAGGTCGACCCCCGCTACCCGCTGCAGGTCACCATCCGAGCGGTGCCCGGGCTTCCGTCGCTCAGATCGGCGCGGGTATTCGGGGCACTCCGGCGCGCCATCGGGCGGGCGTCCGTCGACCGATTCCGGGTGATCCACTTCTCTATCCAGCAGGATCACGGGCACTTCATCGTCGAGGGCGACGAGGCGCGCCGGGCCCGCGGCGGCATGCACGGTCTCGCCATCCGGCTGGCGCTCGCCGTCAACCGCGCGCTCGGCCGTCGCAAGGGGAAGGTCGTC
>DASYEX010000298.1:0-13540 GCA_036498765.1 Polyangia bacterium | reverse complement strand
GATCCCGAGCTCGGCCGGCGCTACGCCAACGCGCGTGAGATGGCGGCCGATCTGGAAGCGGCGGCGCGAAACGGCGCCGCCCTGACCGGCGCCCTGGTGGCCGATCTGTTCGGGCGCGAGCTCAAAGAGGAGGCCCACCGGCTGGCCACCTTCCCCGTCGACGGCGCCGCGGCGCCGCTCGCCAGCGCGTCCTCGATTTAGATCGGGACCCTGGGAGGGTCCCGCGCCCCCCGCGATGAGGTCGGCCGAGCAAAGCTCGTCCGCCCTCGACGCGATCTAGATCGGCGGGCGTCCTAGATCGGCGGGCGTCACTCGCTGCGCTCGGTTGGGTCCCCCGCGGCCCCCGCGTTGAGCGGCGGCCAGGTCAGGCCAGGTCAGCGCAGAATTGCTTCCAGAGCCATCGTCAGCAGGAAGCCGGCGACCAGGCCCGCCGAGGCGGTCCCCTCGTTCCCGTGGCTGTGCGACTCGGGGATGATCTCGTTGGAGGTCACGTAGGTGAGCGTCCCGCCCGCCAGCGCCAGCACGAACGGCATCGTCGCCAGCGCCATGCCGGCCAGCAGATCGCCCACCACCGCGGCGGCCGGGATGACCAGCCCGGTGAGCGCCACGATGCTGAAGCCGCGCCAGCGGCCCACCCCCTCGTGCCGCAGCGGCGCCGACATGACGATCCCCTCGCAGACGTTCTGCACGCCGATCGCCACCGCCAGCAGGATCCCGAGATGCGAGGTGCGCGGGACGGCGAAGCCGGCGCCGATCGCCAGCCCCTCGGGGATCCGATGCAGGCTGAGCGCGCCGACCACCGCGTAGGCGCGCATGGGCGCGGGCGCCCCGTCGGGCGCCTCGGCGCCGAGCTCGTGGCGATCGTGAACGTCGTGGCCCGGCGCGTGTCCCAGGTGCTGGTGGTGGCCGCCCGCGTGCTGGTGCGGGATGAAGCGATCCATGAGCGCCGCCAGCCCCGCGCCCACCGCGAAGCCCGAGAGGACCAGCGCGAAGCGCGCCGCGTGAAACGCGCCGCCCTCGTTGACGCCGGCCAGCGCCTCAGCGCAGAGGCCCAGCGTCGCCGCGGCCAGCATGAGCCCGGCGCCCAGCCCCAGGATCCCGTCGTACATCCGCCGCGGCAGATCGCGCAGGAAAAGAAACGGCAACGCCCCCACGCTGGTGCAGAGCCCGGAAAGGACGGCAGGGAGGATTCCGGCGCCCAAGGTCAGGGCACTATATACAGACCGCGTGACGACGACGAAGCCCACCACGGTTTATCTGGCGCTGGGGTCGAACCTGGGAGACCGCGCCCGGACGCTCGCCCGGGCGATCGACCTGCTGGGCCCGGGCGGGGTCACCATCCTGGCGCGCTCCGCGATCTACGAAACCGATCCGGTCACGTCCGATCCGCAGCCGCTCTACCTCAACGCCGTCGTGCGCGGCGAGACCGCCCTGCCCCCCCAGGCGCTGCTGGCGCTCTGTCTCGACGTCGAGCAGGCGCTCGGCCGCCGCCGCCCGCCCGGCCGCGCGCCGGCTCCCCGCGAGATCGACGTCGACCTTCTGCTGTACGGAGACGCGATCATCGGCGCGCCTCCGGCCCTGCTGATCCCCCACCCGCGCTTGCTCGACCGGCCCTTCGTGCGCATCCCGCTCCGCGACGTCGCCGTGCCGGGTCTGCGCCACCCCGTGACCGGCGATCTGCTCGATCGCGCCGGCCCCGACCCCGGGGTCCGCGCCATCGAGTAGTTGTTCGATGCGGCCAGCGTCTCGATCAGAAGAGGCGCTTCCTGAAGTCCTCGATCGTGGCAGCCAGCCCCTCTTCGAGCGGCACGCGCGGGCCCCAGCCACCCAGCAGCTCCTGCGCGCGCGCGATGTCGGGCTTGCGGCGCGTGGGATCGTCCTTGGGCAGCGGCGCCTTGATGATGGGCGCCTTCGACTTGGTGAGCCGCTTGGTCAACTCGGCCAGCTCCAGCACCGTCGTCTCGCGCGGGTTCCCTAAGTTGACCGGATCCGATCCGTGCTCGCTGGCCATGAGCCGCGTGAACCCCTCGATGAGGTCGGTGGCGTAGCAGAACGACCGGGTCTGCTCTCCCTCGCCGTAGACGGTGATCGGCTCGCCGCGCAGCGCCTGCACGACGAAGTTCGAGACCACCCGCCCGTCGTTCTCGTGCATGCGCGGGCCGTAGGTGTTGAAGATGCGCGCGATGCGCACCTCGACCGAGTACTGGCGCGCGTAGGAGACCGCCAGCGCCTCGGCGCAGCGCTTCCCCTCGTCGTAGCAGGCGCGCGGGCCGATCGGGTTGACGTTCCCCCAGTAGCTCTCGCGCTGGGGGTGCTCGATCGGATCGCCGTACACCTCGGACGTGGAGGCGATGAGGATGCGCGCCCGCACCTCGCGCGCCAGATCGAGCATGTTGAGGGTCCCCTCGACGGCCGTGCGGATGGTCCGCACCGGGTTCCGCTGGTAGTGGATCGGCGAGGCGGGGCAAGCCAGGTGATAGACCTGATCGACCTCCATGGTGATCGGCTCGGTCACGTCGTGGCGGACAAGCTCGAAGCGGTGGTCGTCGAGCAGGTGCTCGATGTTGGCGCGCGAGCCGGTGAAGAAGTTGTCGAGGCAGACCACCTCGTGCCCCTCCTTGAGGAGCCGCTCGCAGAGGTGAGAGCCGAGGAAGCCCGAACCACCGCTGACCAGAATCCGCAGGCGCGCCATCGCGTGTTCATACCTCGCGCGACCAAATATCTCAAAGGTACCGCCCAGTTGACGACGACGAGACGACGGCGCCCGCAGCCACCCGCGAACTGGCGCACCCGGCCGCCCGTGATACCATCGGGCCATGCCCGAAGTCGCCGAGGAACGCCGCGGGGGGCCCCGGATCCCGATCGAGATGTGGGTCGAAGAGACCACCGGATCGGAGCGCTATTTCCGGCGCGCCGGCAACCTCTCGCGCGGCGGCCTTCGCCTCGAGCACACCATTCCGCTCCCCGTCGGAACGAACGTGAACCTGACCTTCACGTTGCCGGGCGACAAGGCGCCCATCGAGGTGACGGGCGAGATTGTCTCGGCCGCCCCGCCCGAGGACCTGCGCATGGGGGTAAAGTTCACGAACCTCAGCCAGGACGCCCGCAGCAAGATCGACGCGTTTCTTAGTCGCGCGGGCGCCTGAGCGCCCGCGGTTGGTCTCGCGCCGGCGCCTAGCTCGGCCTGGGGCCGGGCGCGCCCCCATTTACGAAGGTGGCGCGCTCGTTCTAAGTTAGCCGGCGATGGTCCGCCGCCTGGCTGCCGCCTTCCTGGTGATTTTGCCGCTGGTTTCGCTCTCCGCGCGCGCACGCGACAAGGACGATCTGAAGCCGCTCGACCCGGAGGCATCGATCAAGGCGCCCCCGGGCGCGGGGTATTTCGACGAAGTGTTCGGCCTCGACGACGCCGGCCAGCAGCTCGCCGTCATCCGGGGCGACGACGCCACCTTCTCGAAGATCGAGCTCTACGACCTCACCGTGAAGCCGCCGAAGCTGGTGTCCTCGTTCGATCCGCCGACCAAGGGCTTCATCGTCACCCGCATCGAGGTCCTGCCGCCCGGCAAGGGCCTGGTTCTCGTCGGGCGCGAGAAGCCCGACGAGGCCGCGCCGCTCCACGCGTTGCTGGTCGATGCCTCCGGAGAAGTCGTCGCCAAGGCCGGCCCGGCGACCGCTTTCGAGCGTCCTCCCAGCGACGGCAGCGCCCGGGCGAGCCTCCTGGTCGGGTACGACCGCAAAGCGGGCGCGAAGGGCGCCGAGGCGACCTACACCGTCACCCCCTATACCCTGACGACGCTGGCCGCCGGCAAGGCGCGCACCTACCACACCGACGTGGCAGGCGAGCTCAAGGGACCCGGCGTCCGCCTGGTCGGCTTCTATGAGGGGTACACCCGGATCCTGGGCGAGCGGCCCGGCGCCTATGACAAGGCCTCCGACATGCGGCAACCCCCGAAGAAGGTGGTGATCGACGCGCTGAGCGGCAAAACCACGGGCGAAACCCCCATCGGGGACCCGGTCGGCTGGGCCATCACCGGGCAGCTCCGCCGCGACCACCCCGGGCAATCGGTGTTCGTCGACCTCAATCAAGACGGGTCGGGTGTCGATGTCATTGATGCGATGGGGAAGAAGCTCCCGGCCCAGTTGGAGGTCCCGTTCCGGCTCTACGACCCGAAGTCCCTCCTTTATGAGGAGGGGCCGGCGCCCAACGCGCTCACCTTCGGGATCGCGGTCGACCCGCTGAACCCGGACGCCATCAAGCGCAAGAAGGCGGAGATGCCGATGCTGGATCTCTACGTCGCCGACACGACGGACGGCATGGTCAAGGCGCGCGGGCGGGTCTTCACGCCCCGCCCGGTGACCTACCGCGTTCGCGCTCACACGTTGGTGGTGCTCAAGCGGTTCAAGAGCTTCGCCCGAGGGGGCGATGAGTTCCAGGTCTTCGAGCTGCGCTAGCGCGCTGGCGCTGGCGGTCGCCCTTCTCCCCGCGTGCACGCAGGTCCGCGGACGCAAGCGCATCCAGGACGCCAACGAGCTCTACCGGCGCGGCAGGTACACCGAGGCGATCGCGCTCTACAAGGAGGCCGAGGCCTTCGTCCCCGAGCTGCCGACCCTCTGGCTCAACGAGGGGTACACCTGCCGCCAGCTGATCGCGCCGGGCGGCAAGGATCCCGCGAGCCAGCGCGCCACCGCCTGCGCCCTGGCGGCCTTCAAGCGGCTCGGCGAGGTCGCGCCCCACGACGGGCGCGCCGCCGAGCTGACGCTGCAGACCTGGTTCGACACCGGTGACTTCGCCGATCTCGAGGCGCACTACCTGGCGCGCCACCGGGAAGCGCCCGGCGACCTCGACGCCGTTCACGGGCTCCAGGACGTCTACTTCAAGTGGGGGAAATGGCGGGAGGCGCTCGAGTGGTCGGAAAAGGCCGCGGCGCTGCGGCCCAACGACGCCGAGGCGCAGTACGGCGTCGGCACCTTCGTGTGGCAGATCCTCTCCACCCACGGCGGGGGCACGCCGATGGCGGGCTACAGCCCGTGGCCCGAGTCGACGGCGGCCAACGGCGGGACGACGATGACCCTGGCGCCGCCCGCGGCCGTTCCCGGCGACGTCAGCGCCGAGGCCCGCGTCGCGCTGGCGGACCAGGGGATCGCCTATCTCGAGAAGGCGCTGGCCCGGCGCCCGCACTACCCCGAGGCGATGACCTACCTGGCGCTGCTCTGGCGACAAAAGTCATTCGCCTTCTTCGTCGACCCCATCGCCTGGCAGGGGGCCGTCGACGAGGCCGACACCTGGCAGCTGAAGGCCAACATCAACTCCGGGGACCCTCGAAGGGTCCCCGGCCCCCCCCGCGAAGGACTCCGCCAAGCAGAGCTTGGCTCCGTCCACGCGATCGCTGGGAGTCCCTGATCGGTGGCGTTCGAGGCTTTTCGCAACGAATCGAGGGGGCGTCCACGACGCGGGCGCCTGATGGTGGCCGTCTCGATCGCCTTCCACGGCGTGCTGCTGTCGGCGGGCGTGGCCTATTCTTTCTGGCACGTCGACGAGCTGACGCCGCCGTCGGTGAAGGTGACCTTCCTGTCGGCGGCACCGCCCCCGCCTCCCCCGCCCCCACCGGCCGGTGGCGGTGGGGCCGCCCGCAGGAAGGTGGTGGTCCGGCCCAAGACGGCGCTCAAGCTGCCGGACCTCGTCCAGCCGCGCGAGACGCCGCTGGAGACGCCGAAAGAGACCAAACCCGATCCGAGCGACGGCCCGGGCGAGCGCGGCGGAGTCAAGGGGGGCGTCATCGGCGGCACCATCGGGGGGACCATCGGCGGCACGATCGGCGGCCAGATCGGCGGCACCAAGGGGGGCGTCATCGGCGGAACCGTCGGCGGTACCGGACCGGCGCGGAAGTTTCTGCCGGACAATCTGGGCGCCCTGCAGAAGGAGTCCGGTGACCTGCCGGCGTTGCCGCCCTCGCTCAACCGCGCGGGCGCGAGCTACGTGGTCAGGGCGAAGATCTGCGTCACCAAGGGAGGCACCGTCGAGAGCGTCACGATGGTGCAGCACGCAGACTCGCTGCTCGACGGGACGGTCGAGCGGGCGGTCAAGACCTGGCGCTACCGGCCGCTCATGACGGACGCCATCGCGGTTCCGTTCTGCTACTTCGGTCGCTTCGAGTTCACGAACCATTAAAGGGGAGACGACGATGGACTTCACGCTGGTTGGCCTCTGGAACGAGATGGGCTTCACCGCACGCGCGGTCGTGGTGGTGCTGGTCGTCATGTCGCTCTACGCGCTGGCCGTCGCGGGCGATCGACTGTTCACCTTTCGCAAGGGCCGCCGGCTCTCGCGTGGCTACGTCGAGGCGCTGGCGCCGCTGGTCGAGGCGGCCGGGAGACTGCGCGAGGCGGTGGGGCTCGAGAAGCGGTTCGTGGGCAGCCCGGTGGCCAAGGTGATCGGCGCCGGGCTCCACGAGTACGCGCGCGGATTCGACCGCCCGACCGGCACGGCCGCCCCCGCCTCGTTCGACGTGGCCGAGATCGTCAACCGGGCGATGGAGCGGAGCAAGGAGCGCGAGCTGGCCGGGATGCGGCGCGGGATGCCGGTGCTGGCCACGGTCGCCTCCTCGGCTCCGTTCGTGGGGCTGTTCGGAACCGTGGGGGGCATCATCACGGCGTTCCAGAAGCTTGCCGATCCGACCAAAGGGGGCGGCGGCATCGGGACCGTCTCGGCGGGCATCGCGGAGGCGCTCATCACCACCGCGGTCGGCCTGGGCGTCGCGATCATCGCGGTCTGGTTCTACAACTACTTCACCGCGCGACTCGACGATCTGACCATCGACATCGACGAGACCGCCTCCGAGCTGGTCGACACGATCCTCCGTGGGGGCGCGGTGTGAACGACAAGCCCGAGCCCCCTTCCGCGCCGCCGCGCCGGCGCCGGCAGCTGGCCGTCAAGCGCCACCCCAAGGGGCGGGTGCGGGCGGAGATCAACGTGACGCCGCTGGTCGACGTGACGCTGGTGCTGCTCATCATCTTCATGGTGGTGACGCCGATGATCGTGCGTGGCGTGAGCGTCGACCTCCCCGTCACCAGCCATCACGACCGCAAGAACGACGACAACAAGGACGTGATCGTCTCGATCAACGCCAGCGGCGACGTCTACCTGAACGCCGACAAGGTCCCGCTCGGCGGGCTGGGCGCGGCCGTGGCCGAGGAGCGGCGCCGCTTTCCCGACAAGGGCGTCTTCGTCAAAGCCGACCGGCGGATCCGTTACGGCACCGCACGCGAGGTGATGGAGTCGATCCACCGCGCCGGCGTGGAAGACGTCCAGCTCGGCACCGAAGAAGACAAAACGACAAACAAAGCGACAGGAGCCAACTGATGGCCTTCTCGGTCGGCACCGGCAAGGGCCCGCAGGCGGACATCAACGTCACCCCGCTCATCGACGTGGTGCTGGTGCTGCTCATCATCTTCATGGTGATGACCCCGGTGATGCTCAAGGAGCTGGTGGCCAAGGTGCCGCAGAAGCAGACCGAGAACGTCCCCCTGCCGCCCGGCGAATCGACGATCGTCGTCGAGCTCGACGCCCACGATCAGCTCTCGCTCAACGGCGAGCCGCTGGAGCCCGAGGCCCTGGGACCGAAGGTCAGCGAGCGTCTGGCGCACGATCGCGGCCGGGTGGTCTTCTTCAAGATCGCCGACGACGCCAACTACGGACGGGCGGTGCGCATCATGGACGTCTGCAAGGGGGCCGGGGCCAAGACGCTGGGGATCGTCACCAAGGACGACGAGACGACCCTGGGCGCTCCTTCGGCGCGTTGATCGGATTCCGTCAACTCGCGCGTGATTCCGTCAACTGGCGCGAGCCGCCGGCGCGCGCGGGCTCGAACGTCGCGGTCAAAAAGCTGTCTTCCCGTCGAGAAAACGCGCGGGATCTGTAAGCCCGACCCCCTCCCCAACCCAATGTGGGTCAAGAAACCACGGAAGCCGCCGAATTCACAGGTCGTCACATCACTGATACGATGCGCCCACTGCGTGTTCCGTCTCTCCCGCTCACGTTGATCCCACTGGTCACAAGGAGCCCTGAATGAAACGGCCGTTCCCTCGCTACGAGGTATTGGGCCTCACTGCCGCGCTTGCCCTCGCCAGCTCGTGCTCGCCGAACAATTCGGTCAAACCAGGCGCTCCCGTGCTCACCGAGCTCTCGGTCCTCGAGCCCGGCGCCTACGGCCCGACCGCCACCACGGTCACCGCGTCGACCCTCACCTGCCCGGCCGGGACCGGCGAAGGGGGCCCCTGCGACCCGGCGGCCACGACCGCGGTCTGCGAGGCGGTGATCACCAACAATCTTTGCCGCTGCCTCGCGGCCCCGGCGACGGTGGCCGCCCCGCTCGCCCTCACGGACGCGGGCGCCGATGCCGGCGCTGACGCGGGCGCAGCCTCGGATGGAGGCGCGGACGCGGGCGTCGACGCCGCGACGCCACCGCCGGCGGCCGGCAAATGGAGCTGCTCCTTTGCCCCGACCTCGATGGTGCTCTACGTCTTCGACCGCGTGCTCGACACCGCGCCGCTAGATCCCGGAGACGCCGCTGGCCTCATGACCTTGGCGACCTCCACCTTCGTGCCGCCGGCGCCGGGGATCGCGCTCCTGGGCGACTACGCCTCGAACGGCTCGCCCAACGAGGTCATCTTCCCGCTGCTGGGCGACTTCCGTTCGGCCGGCCCCAACATCCTGTTCACCGGCTTGCCGACCCTCCCGACGAGCAGGACCGTCACCATCGCGCTCGACAAGACCAAGGTGCTGGCCAAGGACGGTCGGACCCCGTTCACGGGGTCGAACCTGCTGATGGACGGAATCATCTCCTTCATCACCCAGCCGTTCATCGCCATCGTCGCGGCGCCCCCGGCGCCGGCTGCGCCCGCGGACGCCGGCGCCGACGCCGCGGCCCCCAACCCGCTTCCCGACATGACCCCGGCGACCATCACCTTCAGCAACACCGTCGATCCGACGGCGCTGGCCGTCACGGTCACGGCGGTGCCGCCGGCGACCGGTTTCCTATTCGACGTCGCCTCGACGGACGGCCTCAACGTGACCGTCACGCCCAGGACGACCTGGCCCGCGAGCTCGATGATCACCATCACCGTTCCCGCAACCACGACTGACCTCGCCGGCGACGCGCTGGGTACGGCCGCGACCGCCACCTTCGCCACGAGCGCGATGTGACTGCCGCCTCTACGGTCTTTCCAACCCTGATGCCCCGAAAGAGAGGTCAGATGGCTCGGATTCGGATAGGTGCTGCGGCTCTGGGACTGGCGCTGCTGGTGGTCGGCGGTGCGGCGCGCGCGCAGGAGACGACGGGCCGGCTCACCGGCCGGGTGACCGACGAGGCGACAGGTGCGCCCCTCGGGGGCGTGACCGTCATCGTGGCCGGCCCGCAGGGCGAGGACGCCGTCGTGACGGGCGACAAGGGCGAGTACACGTTCACCTCCCTGCCAGTCGGGACGTACGTCATCCGCTTCTACGCGGCGAACACCTCCACGGCGGTCGAACAATCGGGCGTCACCGTCGCCGCCGAGAAGATGGTGCGCGTGAACGCCAAGATCGCGGCCGCCGCGGCCGCCGCCCCGCAGCAGACCTACCTCATCGTCGGCAAACCTCCCACCGTCGACGTCGGCAGCGCCCGGGTGGCGAGCCAGTTCGACCAGACCTTCACGCTCAACGTGCCGGTGGGCCGGACCTTCGGCGACGTGATCGAGCGCGCGCCGGGGGCCTTCGTCGACGGCAGCACCAACGTCTCCATCGGCGGCGCCACCGGCCTGGAGAACATCTATCTCATCAACGGTCTCAACGTCACCGGCCTGCGGTTCGGGAACCTGGAGAGCGGAGCGGCCACCATCGGCGGCGGTTCGAACATTCCCATCGAGTTCCTCACCCAGATCGACGTCAACAGCGGCGGCTACCAGGCGGAATACGGCGGCGCCATGGGCGGCATCGTCAACACCGTCCTCATGTCGGGGACCAACGAGTGGAAGGGGAGCGCCTTCCTCTACGCGTCACCCTACTGGCTGGCGGCCGACCCCAAGGTGATCATCCCCGTCGGAAGCTCGCTGACCGGCGTGCGCAAGCCCGACTTCGACGACAGCCTGGGCGTGGAAGTGGGCGGCCCGCTCATCAAGGACAAGCTCTTCTTCTGGGCCGGCTTCGCCCCCCGCATCACCGACAGCCACATCCTGCGCTACACCTACGCCGAGACCGAGGCGCGGGACGCCGCCGGGAACCTCACTGGACAGCCGGTGCTGGGCGCGGACGGCGCGCCGGTGGTCCACCAGCTCGGCGACTGGACCGCGCGTGAGCCCGAGACCCATCGGACCTACTTCTATGCCGCCAACCTCGACTTCATCCCGCGTCCCGACAACAAGCTGACCTTGACGCTGGTGGGGACCCCCAGCTTCAACCAGGAGCTCAAGAGCCAGTACGGCCTGAACTCGTTGGCCTCCGATCCGCGAAGCGCCCTCGAGGAGCTGACCAAGGTCAACACCGACGTGAACGCGCACTGGACGTCCAAGCTGATGGACCGCCACTGGCAGATCGACGCCATGGCCGGCATGCACAACGAGTACTACTACGACCGCTCCCCCTACGCCGACCTCAATAACTTGAACGAGATCCAGTACGGCGGGACCGACCTCGGCACGATGGAGAACGCCCCGGGCTGCGCGGTCAACCCGGTGACCGGCTTTGCCCCCTGCCCGGTGAACCCCTACTACCAGACCGGCGGCTTCGGCCTCATCAGCAAGTCTTCCGCCTACCGCTGGTCGGGCGATCTCAAGTCGACCCACATCTTCGAGGCCGGCGGGCACAACGAGCTCAAGTACGGCTACCATGTGGACTACAACACGTTCGATCTGTCGCGCTGGTACTCGGGCGGCTCGTTCGAGCAAGCGTTCTTCCCCAACAACCAGCAGGGGCTCCCGGGGGGCCTCTACAACACGACCACCTACTTCACGCTGGGACCGGGGGAGACGCCCGTCCAGTACACCACCGGGATGCGGCCGATCAGCAACCTGCAGCCCGGTGCTCCCGGCGTAATGACGGACTACCGCTACACCCTCGACACGTCGATCAGCAGCCTCGCTAACGCCTTCTTCCTGCAGGACAGCTACAGCCCGAACGGTCTGCGCAACCTGACGATCAACGCCGGCCTCCGCCTCGATCTCCAGCGCCTCAACGACCTCAACGGCAATTCAATCTTCAGCACCGACGATCTGGCGCCGCGGCTGAGCGCCGTCTACGACCCATTCAACGACGGCCGCTCGAAGGTCTCGGTCTCCTACGGCCGGTACTACGAGGCCATCCCGCTCGACGTCGCCGCCCGCTACTTCGGCGGTGAGAACTTCATCCAGACGTTCGGCTTCACCTCGACCTGCCCCGCCGGCCTGCAGAACGCCGCCACCTGGGCCGGAAACAACGAGTCGCGGCAGTGCAGCCCGACGCTGGGCGCCAGCCCCGTGTTCAACAGTGAGTACGCCCAGTCGAACATGCAGGGCCAGTACAACAACGAGATCACGGCCACCGCCGAGCGGGAGGTCCTGGAAGGCATGACCGTCCGGCTCGACTACCAGCACCGCTGGCTGGGCAACATCATCGAGGACGGGTACGGCCCCGGGTTCGCCAACGGCGTCCTGGCCAACCCGGGCAACGTGCCCCAGTCGGCGATCAACACGGCGCAGGCCCAGGTCAACAACGCGCAGATGGCGGTCACCGCCAATCCGATGGACCCCGCCGCGGCCTCGGCGCTGGCGGCCGCGCAGTACAACCTGGGCACGCTGCAGACGTTGAAGGACGCGCCGCCGCCGGAGCGCACCTACGACGCGATCACCCTGTCGCTGAACCAGCGCTTCACCAAGAACTGGTTCGCCCGCGCTTCGTACACCTACTCGCGCCTGATCGGCAACTACGAGGGCCTGTACCAGACCCAGACCAACTACATCGCCCCCAACGGCAACAACACCTACGACGCGCCCGAGCTCTACGTGAACCAGAATGGCCCGCTGCCCAACGACCGGCCGCACATCCTGCACGTGGACGGCTTCTACAGCCACGAGCTCGGCCGAGGCCGGGTGACGCTGGGGCTCTCGTTCAGCGCGCGCTCGGGCCAGCCCCGGAACTACTTCGGGAACCTGGAGCCGGGGACCGCCTACCAGGTCGTCATGCTCCTCCCGCGCGGCTCGGCGGGGCGGACGCCCACGGTCACCGAGCTGAACGGAAAGATCGCCTACGGTCGGGCGCTGGGCCCCAAGATGAACCTCGAGGGCTTCATCGACCTCTTCAACATGTTCAATCAGCAGACCGCGGTCGTGACCGACGACAACTACACGTTCGACGCGGCTCCGCCGATCGCCAACGGCACGGCCTCGGACCTGAAGTTCGCCAAGAACACCTCGGGCCAGCGGATCGGCACGAACCCGAACTTCGGGCAGCCGCTCGCCTACCAGGCACCGTTCAGCGCGCGCTTGGGCCTGCGCCTGACGTTTTAGGCGCTCTTACGGGGTGCGGCGCCCTGCCGGGCGCGGACCCCGGGCCCCCTCGCTTCGCCCGGCCAAGTCGGGCTGCGCTCGCGCCGGTCGTTGAAGGCGACTGAAAAGCCCCGGTCCGGACACTTTGGCCGGAGTTAGGACGCGTGACCGGGCGGCGGTCGTCTCTCATCGACCGAGCCACCTCTTCCGGGCGCGGGGGCTGGCATTGCGTTCGCAATGTGGGGCGGCATGTTCGCTCGTGTCGCCTCGGCCGCGGTGGTCGGGATCGAAGCAGCTCCGATCGACGTCGAGGTCGACGTCGCGATCGGGCTCCCCTGCTGCAACATCGTCGGGCTGGCCGACGCGGGCGTGCGCGAGGGGCGGGTCCGCATTCGCGGCGCGCTCGAGAACAGCGGGTTCAAGCTGCCGCCGCGCCGGATCACCGTCAACCTGGCGCCCGCCGATCTGCGCAAGGACGGCGCGGCCTACGACGTCCCCATCGCCGTCGGGATGCTGTGCGCGGCGGGTCAGCTCGACGCGGGCGCGCTGGCCGAGACGCTGTTCGTGGGAGAGCTGGCGCTCGACGGCACGTTGCGGCCGGTGCGCGGCGTCCTGCCGATCGCCGCCTGGGCCCGACGGCGGCAGATCCGCCGCCTGGTCGTCCCGCCCGAGAACGCCGGCGAAGCCGCGGTGGTGGGCGGTTTCGACGTTCAGGCGCCCCGGCACCTGGGCGAGCTGGTGGGCCTTCTGCGTGGCGAGGCGGGCGGGGGACTCTCGATCGCCGCGCCGCCCGAGCCGGTCCGGACGGTTGCCGGCCCCGATCTCGCCGAGGTGCGCGGGCAAGAGGTTCCGCGCCGGGCGCTGGAGATCGCCGCGGCCGGCGGCCACAACCTCCTCTTCGTCGGCGCGCCCGGCTCGGGGAAAACGATGCTGGCGCAGCGACTCCCCGGCATCCTGCCGCCACTGACCTTCGACGAGGCGCTCGAGACGACGATGGTCTACTCGACCGCCGGGCTGGTGGGCGGCGGGCCCAACGCTCGCCCGGGCG
>DASYEX010000297.1:0-7309 GCA_036498765.1 Polyangia bacterium | reverse complement strand
AGGCCGTCGAACAGGATGACCGGATCGCGATCGACGTTCTCGACGTAGCGGGCGGCGCTCTCGACGGGCAGGCGGCCCGGCGGGCCGGTCCAGATGTAGTGCGAGTAGAACTCGTCGAGCAGCAGCGCGCAGTCGAGCTCGCGCGCGAGCGCCACCCACTGCGCCAGCTCCTCACCTTGCACCAGCTTGCCGGTGGGGTTGCACGGGTTGGAGAGGAGAAGCGCCGACAGCCCGCGCCCCTGCACCTCGCGGCGCAGATCGTCGGCGGTGAAGGCGTAGCCGCGCTCTCCCTCGAGCAGGATCGGAATCGCGGTGAAGGCCTTGAAGATGTCCAGCAGCTCCTCGTAGGCGGTGTAGTCGGGGAGGAAATGGCCCAGGTTCACCTGCCCGAGGCTGGCCGCCGCGCGCGTGAGCGCCGCGCGCCCGCCGCCCGAGACGCTGACGTTCTCGGCGCTGTACTGCGAGGGCATCCCGCGCCGGTAGAGGCGGTTGTAGAGGCCGGCGATCGCCTCGCGCAGCTCCCAGATGCCGGGGATGGGTGCGTACTCCTGATCGTCGACGTCGATGGAGATCCGGTGGACGCGCGGCGGAGCGTCGGGGAGCGGACCGGTTTCGGGCTGCCCCTGGCCGAGGTTCGACCAGGCGGGATCGGTCGAGCGGAAGCCGCGCTTGGCCGCCTCGGTGGTCACGTAGATGACCCCGGTGCGGGGGACCGGCCGGAAGGCCGAGAGCGTGCCGTCGTCGGACATGACTAGCGTCCTCGCGCCCGGCGCTCGCGTTGCAGCTTGGGCGACCGACGCGCGACGAGAAAGAGGGCCAGCAACAGGAGACCAGCCGCCGCCGACGGGAGATCGGGCGTCGCGACGTCGCAGCTGCAGCCCGAGTCCGTGAGCTTGGCGCCGCCCGAGCCGGCCGCGCCGGTCGCGCCACCGGAGCCGGTCGCGCCGCCGGAGCCCGTCGTGCCGACGGAGCCGGTCGTGCCGCCCGACCCTGTGGCGCCGCCCGACGCCGTGGCGCCGCCGGAGCCCGTCGCCACCGTGCCTCCGGTGCCGGAGGCGCCGCCTTTGCCGCCGCTCCCCGGCGCGCCCGACGATCCACCTTGGCCGGTCGCGCCCGACGAGCCGGCCTGGCCGTTCGCGCCGGCGACGCCGGTCGTCGCGGTTCCGGGGTCGCAGTCGCCCCCGGAGTTGGTGGCGACGTAGTCGGCGCTGCAGGTGGCGCTGCCGACAGGGATGTTGTACGCGCCGGTCGTCGGGTAGCTGACGCGCGCGCTCGAGGCGTCGACCCCCACGACGTAGTAGGTGTGGCAACCCGCGGCCAGCGTGGCGGTGGCCTTGTAGGTCGCGTTCAGCTTGTCCGTTCCGAGCTCGAGGGTCATCGGGGTGCAGACCCCGTCGAGCGCCACCTTGAGAGACGCCGGCGCGCCCAGCGAGGGATCGGCCCAGGTCGCGTAGAAGGTGAAGGTCCCGGCCTTCCCGCTGGCCGGGCTGACCGCGGCGGTCGGGATCTTGGGGACGTTGACGGTCTTGAAGTTTCCCGAGTCGGAGACGTCGAACGTGTTGAAGCAGTTCGCGCCGCTCGCGTGCCCGTAGCCCATCGTGTTCGAGGTGATTCCCTGGTCGGTGAGGTTCTTGCGGTGGCCGTCGGAGCCGGACGCCTCGTCCATCCATCCGTCGACGACGGCCATCGGATCACCGTACCCGGCCGCCGCGACCTCGCCCGTGGCGGAGATCCCCGAGCCCGTCGTGAAATAGCCGATGCGTACGAAGGGATCCGTCCCGCAGGTCGTCGACCCGACGTTGGCGCAGGCGGCGCAGGCCGAGGGGACGGGCGAGGCGCAGGCGCAGCTCGGATCGCCGGTGCAGCCGCTGCTGGCGACGTCGGTGTTCAGCGTGCAGGGCGACGGGTGCATCAGCGTGACGTCGGACGTCTCGAGGCTGATGGAGTGAAAGCGCGCCGACTGGTTGAGCACGAGTGACCAGATGACGGGCGGGCGCGCCGGGTAGCTCTGCGACTGCGCCCCCTTGACGGTCTGGGGATCGGAGCGCGCGCGGTTGATCGCCATCAGGCCCAGCCGCTCGAGCGCCGAGGGGAACCCGTTCATCGGCTCGCCGACGGCGCCTTGCCGCTCGGTCACGGGCGGGTCGACCGGCGAGAGGCAGCCGGCCGCCAGGACCACACAGACAAGCAAGCGCCGCATCCGGCGAAGCTTATCACCTCGTCGGATCGACGCTGCAAAGGCAGCCTCGGCGCCGTTTCGGAGGTACTATCCGGCCATGCGAAGCGCGCGGACGGAGCCGAGCTCGGCTCGGCGGAGTCCTTCGCGGGAGGGGGGGGAAACCCGCCCCGGGTTCCCGCAGTCGATCGGCATCGGGTTCGTCGCCGTCGCAGCGGCCGCCACGGTCGGGTTCTTGCTGGTCCCGTCGATGATCGTGGGCGCGCCGCTCGAGCCGGTGATGGGCCTGGTCCAGAAGATCTTCTACTTCCACGTCCCCTGCGCGACGATGCTTTTTCTCTCCACGTTCGTCTGCGCGGGCGGCAGCGTCGCCTATCTCTTCAAGGGCTCCGAGGCGGGCGACCGGCTGGCCGCCTCGGCGGGTGAGCTGGCGGTGCTGTTCGGGGCCTGTACGCTGGTCACCGGCCCGCTGTGGGGGCGGAAGGCCTGGGGCGTCTGGTGGCAGTGGGACGCGCGCCTGACGAGCTCGCTCCTGCTCGAGCTCATCATGATCGCCTACCTGCTGGCGCGGCGGTACGCGGGGCCGGCCGGGCGCAAGCTGTCGGCGGCGCTGGCGCTGTTCGCCGCGATCGACGTGCCGCTCGTCTACAAGAGCGTCGACATCTGGCGGACGGTCCACCCGCGCACGACGGTGGTCCCGACGCTGGACCCGCGCATGCGCCCGGCATTCTGGAGCGCGTTCGCCCTCATGCTGCTGGTCTGGTCGTTGCTGCTGGCGCTGCGCCTGCGGCTGGAGAACGCGCGCGCCGAGCTCGCCGAGCTGCGGCTCGAGGTCGAGGACCTGCTGGAGGCTGCATCATGACCAGGAAGAAGATCCGAGCACTGCTCACCCGCTCTTTTGCCATTTGGACCGGCGCGCTCTGCTGTTTGTCCTCGACGCTCGTCTCGGCCCAGGAGTTCGAGAAGGTGAGCGGCGCCGTCCGTGAGGAGCTCCCGGCCGGCCGCTTCGTGGCCGCGGCCTACGGCTTCATCTGGATCGCGGTGCTGGCCTACGTCGTCTCGATCGCGCGCGGCCTCGGCCGGGTGCGCAAGGATCTGGGCGACCTGAAGACGAAGCTCGATCGCGCGGGCCCGCGTCCATGATCCTGGCGCTGGGCATCGGCATCCCGCCGTCGTCGCACTTCATCTACATCCCCGTCATCTTCATCCTGGGGATCGTGATCGGCTTCATGCTGGGGGCCAAGGCGACGCGCGACGCGATCGCGCTCGAGGCGCGCAAGGCGGCCGAGCGCGAGGAGCGCAAGGCGCGGCGGCAGGCCGCACAGGCGCCGGCCGCATCGGGCTCGGCCCAAAATCCCAAATAGCGATATCCTTGGGCCATGCCCAACTTCGAGCTCTCCGACGAGGAAAAGCAGCTCAGCGAAACGGCGCGCGACTTCGCCCGCAAGGAGATCATCCCGGTGGCCGCCGAGCTCGACGAGCACGGCACCTTCCCCGAGGAGATCTGCAAGAAGGGGTGGGAGACCGGCCTCATGAACTGCGAGCTGCCCGAGGCCTACGGCGGCCTGGGGCTCTCCTGCCTGGCGCACTGTCTGGTGCTCGAGGAGATCTCCTACGGCTGCACCGGCGTCAACACCACGATGGCCGCCAACATGCTGGGGACGATGCCGATCATCATCGCCGGCACCGAGGCGCAGAAGAAGGAGTACTTCGGGCGCCTCTTGGCCAAGCCCATTTTCGCCGCCTACTGCTGCTCGGAGCCGGACGCCGGCTCGGACGTGGCCGGGATGAAGACGCGCTACAAGAAGGTGGGGGACGACTACGTCATCACCGGCCAGAAGCGCTGGATCACCAACGGCGGCAAGGCCAGCTTCTATACTGTTTTCGCGCGCGAGGAGGGGACCAGCCGCCACAAGGGGATCACCTGCTTCGTGGTCGACCGCGACACGCCGGGCCTCTCGGTGGGCAAGAAAGAGAACAAGATGGGGCAGCGCTGCTCCAACACGACCGACGTCATCTTCGAGGAGGTGAAGGTCGGCAAGAACGCGGTGGTCGGCGTGGAAGGGGAGGGGTTCAAGGTGGCGATGCGGTCCTTCGACCGGACGCGCCCCTGGATCGCCGCCGGCGCGGCCGGGATCATCCGCCGCTCGCTCGACGAGTCGAAGAAGTACGCGCTCGAGCGCAAGACCTTCGGCGTCCCCATCGCGCAGCACCAGGCGGTGCAGTTCATGCTGGCCGAGATGGCCATCGCCTACGAGGCGACGCGTCTGCTCTGTCACAAGGCGGCCGCCGGCATCGACGCCGGCAAGCCGGAGAGCATCGTCTCGAGCTACGCCAAGGCCTACGGCGCCGACGCGGCGATGAAGGCCTCGACCGACGCCGTGCAGATCTTCGGCGGCTACGGCTACACCAAGGAGTACCCGGTCGAGAAGCTGATGCGCGACGCCAAGCTCTTGCAGATCTACGAGGGGACCAGTCAGATCCAGCGGATGGTGATCGCCCGCAACGTGCTGGGCGGCTGATGCGGCGGGCGGGGCTGAGGGGCGTCGCCACGCTGTTGTTGCTGTTCGCCGGCGCGCGGCCGGCGACGGCCGCCACGACGGTCCAGCCGGGGAACACCGGCACGCAGACCTGGACCCAGGCGGGGAGCCCCTACCTGGTCTCGGGCGACATCACCGTCGAGGCCGAGGCGACGCTGACGATCGAGGCCGGCACCGTCGTTCAGTTCGGCCCGACCGACGCGACCGACGCAGGGATCTCGACCCCGTCCATCGAGCTGACGGTGAACGGATCTCTCGTCGTGAAGGGGACCCCGGCCAACCCGGCCAGCTTCGATGCGCCTGGCGCGACCTCGGCGGAGGGCTGGTACGGGATCGTTCTCGGCGCGCCCGACGCGGTCGTCGACGTGACCGGTGCTCTCATCAAGCGGGCCGGGATCGGCGTTGTGGCGAACAAGGGTTCTCCCGGGGTGGTGACCATCAAGCAGTCGGTCATTCAGAATGGGGTGACGGGCCTCTCGCTCGTCGACGCCACACTGTCGGACCTCCGGGTGACCGGGATGGCGAGCGTGGGAATCGTTGTCATCGGCACGGCGACGATCACCAACGCGATCGTCGACCACAACGCACGCGAGGGGATTGCGATCGCCGCTTCGCTGACCACGCCGGTGGTCACCATCCAGAACTGCACGATCGACGGCAACCAGACCGGCGTGTGGGTCGAGACTCCCGGGATCACGGCGACGATCGTCGACACGCTCATCACCAACAGCAGCCAGTACGGGATCGCGCACGACGCCACCTCCGCGACCAACGTGAGCTACACCGAATTCTGGCACAACGGCCTGGGCGACTACCGGGACCTCACCGTCGGGCCGGGGACCATCTCGGCCGATCCGCGCTACGTCGGTGCGATGGACTATCATCTCCTCGGTGGCAGCCCCGCGATCGACACGGGGACTTCGGCAGGGGCGCCCGATCATGACTTCGACCTGCGGGCTCGCCCGCTCGACGGCGACGGCGTCAACGGCGCGGCCGTCGACCTCGGCGCGTACGAGGCGCCCCTGGGCGGCGCTGGCGGCTCCGGTGGCGGCGCGGCGGCCGGCGGGAACGGCGGTGGTTCGGGTGCTGGCGGGAAGGCCGGCTCTGGTGGAGGCGCTGCGGGCGCCTCGGGCGGCGCCGCGGGCTCGGCCGGTCACGGCGGCGCTGCCGGTGGGAGCGCGGGCGGTGCGGCTGGCGGCGGTGCCGCGGGTGCGCGCGGCGCTGGCGGCGCGGCCGTCGCGGGCGCCGGGGGCGGCGCGGGAGCCGGCGGCGGCTCGTCGGGGAGCGGTGGTGTCTCCGGAGGCGGCACCGCAGGTGGTCCGGGAGGTGTGGCCGGCGGCGCGGCTGGTTCCAGCGCCGGCGGTCACGGCGGCGCAGCCGGCAGCAGCGCGGGCGCCGGGAAGACGGGTCATGACGCCGGCGCCGACGGACCGGTGGCCGGCAGCGGCTCGAGCGGATGCGGCTGCCAGACCGGAGTCGGACGGTCCGGGCCGCTCGCATTTGGGCTCGTCGTGTTCGGGATGCTCGTCCTCGGCGCGCGTCGCGGGGGCGGGGGCCGCCCCCGCGCGGGTCGGCCAACCTCGCGGATCCGTTGACCACGCGTCAGGGCGCGTGGTACTGGCCCCTGCTGTGAAGCTGTCGCTGGTCATCCCGGTCTACAACGAGGCCGCGACGCTGCGGGAGATCATCCAGCGCGTCGTGGCGGTCGAGTTCGACAAGGAGCTGGTGCTGGTCGACGACGGCTCGACCGACGGCGGCCGCGAGCAGCTCGCCGAGCTGCGCGAGCAGGGCCTGGCGCGCTGGCTGAAGAACCCCGGCGCCGCGCGCGGCGCCAACGAGGTCCGTCTGGTCCTGCAGCCCGAGAACAGGGGGAAGGGGGCGGCGCTGCGGGCGGGGTTCGAGGCGGCCACCGGCGACATCGTCGTCATCCAGGACGCCGACCTCGAGTACGACCCGCGCGACATCCCGGGCCTCGTGCAGCCGATCCTCGACGGGAACGCCGACGTGGTGTTCGGGTCGCGGTTCATCGGCTCGACCCACCGGGTGCTCTACTTCTGGCACATGGTCGTCAACCGGGGGCTGACGTTGCTCTCGAACATGTTCAACGACCTGAACCTCACCGACATCGAGATCTGCTACAAGGCGTTCACCCGCGAGGTGGCCAAGGCGATCGTCATCGAGGAGAACCGCTTCGGCGTCGAGCCCGAGCTGACCGCCAAGGTGGCCAAGATGCGCCTGCGCATCTACGAGGTCCCGGTCAGCTACCGCGGCCGCACCTACGAAGAGGGGAAGAAGATCGGCTGGAAGGACGGCGTGCGCGCCGTCTACGCGATCGTCAAGTACGGCGTCCGCCGCCCGCGGTAGCTAGGGCGTCCGCTGCGCGCGGGCCCGCGGCTTACGCTTGTGGCGCGAGCGCTCGGCGACGGCCGGGAGCGGCCGGCCCGGAGGCGGCCGGTCGATCGCTCCTTCGTCGACCTTGAGGCCGCCCTTCGAGGGCGGGACGACCGCTATTCGACCGGTCTCGTAGAGCGACGGGCCGTGCTGCATCTCAGCGGGCGAGTAGCGATCGGGCGCCGCAGCAGGCGGCGCCGTC
>DASYEX010000296.1:0-11268 GCA_036498765.1 Polyangia bacterium | reverse complement strand
CGCCGGCTTGCAAGTCCCGGCGCCATCGCATGACCGGACCAACGTCTGCAGCGCCGAGCCGGCCGGGCACGATGAAGGCGCGCACTGGGTCCCCGCGGCGTACAGCTGGCAGCGGCCCACCCCGTCGCAGAATCCCGTGGTCCCGCAGCTCTGGGCCCCCTGGTTGCCACACACGCCCGCCGGATCGGAGCCGCCGCTCGGCACGGGCGAGCAGGCGCCGAGGCCGCCCGCCAGGGCGCACGACATGCACGTCCCGGTGCACGCGGTGGTGCAGCAGACGCCCTGCGCGCAGACCGCGCTCTGACAGTCGCTGCCCTGTTGACAGACGGCGCCGTTGGGCTTGAGGCCGCACGAGCCGCTGGCGCTGCAGTATTGACCGGCCGCGCAGTCACCGTCGCCGGTGCAGGCCGATTCGCAGGCGTTCACGCCGCAGATGAACGGGAAGCAGGAGACCGGCGCAGGGGTCTTGCAGCTGCCCGCGCCGTCGCAGGTCCCGCCGGCCGTGAAGGTGCCGCCGGGCATCGGGCAGTGGGCGCCGGCGCAGGCGGTCCCCTGCTGGTACTTCTGGCAAGCGCCGGCCTGGCATTTGCCGTCGGTGCCGCACGACGACGCGCCCTGGTCGGCGCAGACCGCGGCCGGATCGGGCTGGCCGGTCGGCACCGCGGTGCAGAGGCCCAGCGAGCCAGCCAGGGCGCACGACACGCAGGAACCGGCGCAAGCGGTGGCGCAGCAGATCCCCTGCGCGCACTGCCCGGACTGACACTCGGTCCCCAGCGAGCAGAACGCGCCGTTCGGCTTGGGACCGCACGAGCCCTGCACGCACGAGTTTCCGCTGGAGCAGCTGGCGTCGCTGCTGCACGCCGTGTAGCAGCGCGCGCCATTGCAGACGTAAGGCGTGCAGCTGAGCTCGTCGGGCGCCCGGCAATTGCCGTTGGCGTCGCAGGTGGAGGTCGGCGTGTAGATCCCGGCGGTGCACGTCTCGCCCGCGCAGGCGGTGCCCATCGGGTAGCTGTGGCAGGCGCCCGTGCCGTCGCAGGTTCCGTCGGTCCCACACGAGGAGGCGTGCTTGTCGACGCAGACGCTGTGCGGATCGGCGAGGCCCAGCGCCACCGGCGAGCAGGTGCCGAGCGAGGTCGAGAGGGCGCAGCTCCGGCACCCCCCGGCGCAGGCGGTCGCGCAGCAGACGCCGTCCGCGCAGAAGCCGCTCCCACACTCGCTGCCGGCGGCGCACGGCTGCCCGACGGTCTTGAGGCCGCAGCTCCCGTTGACGCAGGTGTGGCCGCTGGCGCAGTCGTTGTCGCTCGTGCATTGACTGACGCACGCGCCGCCTGCGCACGCGTAGGGAGAGCAGGCCACCACCCCCGGCGGGCGGCAGGTCCCGAGGCCGTCACAGGTGCCGGCCGTGTTCAGCTTGCCGCCACTGCACGACGACGCCGTGCAGACGGTCTCGACCGCGTACTTGGCGCAGCCGCCCGAACCGTCGCAAACGCCCGTCAGCCCGCAGGTCGAGGCGTCGGACTTCACGCAGATGGCGCGGGGGTCGGCGACGCCCGCGGCGATCGGCCCACAGATGCCGGGGCTGGCGGTCTGATTGCAAGAGACGCAGGGCCCGGTGCAGGCGCTGTTGCAGCAGACACCGTCGACGCAGTAGCCGGAGGCGCACTGGCTGGCGTCGGTGCAGGGAGCGGTCGTCTGCCGCTTGCCACAGCTGCCGTTCACGCACTTGATGTTCGCCGCGCAGTCGCTGTCGGACGCGCACTGCGTGCGGCAGGCGCTGGTCGTGGGGTCACAGTTGAACGGGGCGCAGATCTTCGCCGGTCCGGTCACGCAGCTGCCGGCGCCGTCGCACACGCGGGCCCCCTGCACCGCTCCGCCGCTGCACGAACCGGTCTGGCAGGCAGTGCCCGCCGGGTAGGCGCGGCAGTCCCCTTTCCCGTCGCAGGTCCCGTCGAGCCCGCAGGTCGAGACAGCGCTCTTCGGGCAAATGTCAGGCGTGCGGGGCGCGTCGCCGGCCGCCACGAAGCTGCACGTCCCAGGCGCGGACTTCGTGTTGCACGACTTGCAAGTGTCACTGCAGGCGCTGTTGCAGCAGACGCCATCGACGCAGAACCCGCTCGCGCAAGCGGCGCCACACGCGCACGCCGCGCCGTTGGCGGCTTTGGTCCCGCCGTCGCGACCGCAGGAGATCGCCTCACCGCCCGCATCCTTCTTGCTCGACGGTCCCGGCGAAGAGGCGTGACAGGAAGCGACCGCGACCGCCGCGAGGAAGCCGGCGAAGAGGTCCGCTCTCCGCCTTCTACCAATCATGGACTTGGTGCGCCGCTCACCGATTCTGCCGGGCACAGCGGAAACACATATACACGAGGCACTCGCTTGGAAAGCCGGAATCAGGTGCTCGAGCCTTGGATTTCCGCTTCGGAGACGCTAGTCGGACCTGGCCACGTGCGTCACCGAGGCATCGCGGACGTCGAGAGATCGATCGTCTACTCCCAGGCGTCGTAGCTGTCGAAGAGCATCGAGTAGTTGGCGCGGCCCTGGGTCGCGCTGCGGAGATCGGTCGCGTAGCCGAACATGCGGCGCAACGGGACCTTGGCGGTGATGACCCGCTGCTGGCCGCGGAAGCCGACGTCCTCGATCTGACCGCGGCGGGCGTTCAGGTCGCCGAGCACGTCGCCCACGTTCGCCTCGGGGCAGGCGATCTCGACCTTCATGATTGGCTCGAGCAGCCGCGTCCCCGACTCGCGGAAGGCCTGGCGCAGCGCCTCGCCGACCGCGGCGCGCTGGCCGGCGGCGTTCGAGGCGTCGGGGCGGTACTCGATCGCGGTGATGGTGACGGCGATGTCCTCGATCGGGTAGCCCTGCGGGCCCGAGCGCATCGCCTCGCGCGCGCCCTCCATCGCGGCGTCCAGGATCGCCTGCGGCGTCTCGGGGATCTTGGGAGCCCCGGGCGTCTGCACGGGCCTCGGGACCTGCAGCTTGAGCTCGTTGCCGGCGTGACGCGGGCGCGGTGCCACGTGGACGCGCGCGTGGCCGAACAGCGTCTCGTTCTCGATGAGGCGCTCGAACCGCGCCTCGCCGTCGGCCGGCTTGGCCAGCGTCTCGCGGTAGACGACCTGGGGCCTGCCCACCGTCGCCTCGACGCCGTATTCGATCCGCATCCGGTCGACGATGACGTCCAGGTGCAGCTCGCCCATCCCGCGGATGATCGTCTGGCCGGTCTCGGCGTCTTCGTTCCACCGGAAGGTGGGATCCTCGTCGGCCATCTTGCCGAGGGCGAAGTCGAGCTTCTCTTTCTCGGCCTGGGTCTTGGGCTCGATGGCGCGCGAGATGACCGGCTCGTAGATGTCGATCCGCTCGAAGATGATGGGCGCCTTGGGCGCGGCCAGCGTGTCGCCCGTGCCGGCGTCCTTGAGGCCCATGGCCACCACGATGCTGCCGGCGCCGGCGCGCTCGATCCGCTCGCGCCGGTTGGCGTGCACGGAGAAGAGCCGCGCCACCTTCTCGTTCTTGCGCGTGCGCGCGTTCTGCACGTCGTCGCCCGGCTTGAGCACGCCCGAGTAGATGCGCAGGTAGACGGCCTTGCGCCCCTCGTCCATCGCGACCTTGAAGGCCAGCGCCGAGAACGGCGCGGCGTCGTCAGGCGGCCGGGTGGCCGGCGCCTCGCTTCCGGGCACGGTGCCCGCGACAGGCGGCACCTCCAGCGGCGACGGCAGGTAGTCGCAGACGGCGTCGAGCAGCGGCTGCACGCCCTTGTTGCGCAGCGCCGCGCCCGCGAGCACGGGCACAATCTTGCAGTCGATTGTCGCTTTGCGGACAGCGGCCTTGAGCGCCGCCTCGTCGATCGCGGCGCCTTCGAGGAACGCGCCGGCGATCGCGTCGTCGACGTCGGCGGCCGCCTCGATGACCTTCTCGCGCGCCGCGGCCACCTCGTCGGCCATCGCCGCCGGGACGACGTCCTCGCGCGCCCCCTCGTCTTCGTCGCCGGAGAAATACAGCGCCACCTGCCGCACCAGATCGACGACGCCGGTGAAGCGATCCTCGGCGCCGATCGGCAGCTGGATCGGGACTGGCCGCGCGCCCAGGCGCTCGCGGATCTCGGCAACAGCCGAGCCGAAGTCGGCTCCCGCGCGGTCCATCTTGTTGATGAAGCTGATGCGCGGCACCCGGAACTTGTCGGCCTGGCGCCAGACCGTCTCCGACTGCGGCTCGACGCCCGAGACGCCGTCGAACACCACCACCGCCCCGTCGAGCACGCGCAGGCTGCGCTCGACCTCGATCGTGAAGTCGACGTGGCCGGGGGTGTCGATCAGATGGATGTCGAAGTTGCGCCAGGTGAAGCTGGTGGCGGCGGCGGTGATGGTGATGCCGCGCTCGCGCTCCTGCGGCATCCAGTCCATCGTCGCCTCGCCCTCGTGGACCTCGCCGATCTTGTGGATGCGTCCGCTATAGAAGAGGAAGCGTTCGCTGACCGTCGTCTTGCCGGCGTCGATGTGCGCGACGATCCCGATGTTCCGGACGCGCGACATCTTGGACCCGGTCGGTTTGCTGGGGGGCGCCATGAAGGCGACGCAGTATACGCGCGGAGTTGCGGAAGTCGCATATGTAGTCGTCTGTAAGTATTGATGATCAGAACCACAATGTGGTTGCCGGGCGTCTCCTGTAAGCGATAATCGACGAGGAACCCCCACCCCCCGGAGGACCCAGATGCAGCTCAAGTTCGCGTCGTCGGCCGCCCTCGCGCTCCTGATCGTCACCGGCGCCACGGCCGCCCATGCCGACAAAAGGAAGAAGAGTAGCGGCGACACCAACACCGAGGTCTCCGCCAACGAGAACAAGCAATTCGAGTGGGAGAACAAGGTGGTCGGCCCCAAGGAGGGGATCGACAAGAACCGCCTGGCCGCGATTCAGGAGCAGGGGCGCCGCGAGGACGCCGAGCGCAAGAAGGCGCCGCCGAAGAAGGCCGAGCGCGCCAAGGGCATCGACGCCGCCGGCAGCGCCAGCCTCCCCACCATGGACATCGAGAAGGCCGCCGCCCCGACGCCCAAGAAGCAGAAGAAGGTCGCCGTCTCCGAGCCGAAGCGCAAGGACTCGCTCGACAACCTGCTCGACTCCGAAGGCATCAAGCCCGACAACCCCTCGAGCGGCAAGACCGGCGACGACGGCCTCGGCAGCATCGTGGCCTCGGACTCCGGCTCCAAGAAGGCGTCCAAGAAGCACCGGCGTTAGTCCGCGAACCTCTGCCCAAGGCCGAGACCCAGTTCGGCGCACGGAGCGGGCCGCTTCGGCGGTCGCCCCGGTGCGACGCGGTCGGCTCGCGACCAAAGGGGTACGCGCAGAAAGTCTGTGGCGGTACGCTTGGGTGGGCCGCACACAGAGAAGGACCTGCGGAATAGTTTGCGGGTCCAGACGTTCGTGAGGCAGCAGCCTGATTTTGACGGCTGAGCTCGGGCCGACTTCTGATATGGTCCAAGCCGTCTCTTACGGGGAGCTAGTGAGGATGAACGTCTCGATTCGGTCGATCGCCTTGGGTCTGGTCCTGGTTTCGGCGTCGGTGTTCGCCGGCTGCGGAGGAAGCTCCGCGAAGCCGCCCGCCACGGCCTGCACGTTCAACAGTGACTGCGCCGTCGGTCTGATTTGCACCTTCGGACTCTGTCACGCCGAGTGCGCCGCCAACGGCGACTGCACGGGCGGCGGGATGTGCCTCAAGACGACGGCAAAGAATGATGCCGGCGTCGCGGCCACGACGTTCACCTGCCAGCCGCCGACGGAAGCCCACTGCGTATACAACAGCGCTTGCACGCCGCCGCTCGTGTGCGGTCGCGACGAGACCTGCCGCAACCAGTGCGCGGGCGACGTCGACTGCGCCCCCGGCCAGAAGTGCGCTGTGTCCGGCGTTTGCGCGACCCCCACGCAGATCGATCCAATGACCGGGGACGTCATGCAGGTGAACGCCGGCCGCACCGATGGTGGAGGCGTCTACCAGGGCTCGGCCGGCACGTCGGGCACAGCGGGCGCGAGCGGGGTCGCCGGTGCCAGCGGTGTCGCGGGCGCCAGCGGCCTCGCGGGCGCTTCCGGCGCAGCGGGAGCTGCCGGATCGGGCGCGGCGGGAGCAGCGGGATCGGGAGCGGCGGGCTCGGGCGCCGCAGGCCAGGGTGGAGCCGGCGGAGCTTGCACCGCCACGTCGTGCGGCGTGAACAAGCAGTGCGTCGCCGGTGCCTGCCAGCCGTGCGGGACGGTAGGGATCACCTGCTGCGGGACGGGCTCCACGGCCCTTTGCAACGTCAACCTGACCTGCGTGAGCGGAACCTGCGCTTGCGGCGACGCCGGCGAGGCTTGCTGCGGCGCCAGCAGCTGCAACTCTGGCCTCGCCTGCGTCAACGGAACCTGCGCCTGTGGTGGCGCTGGTCAAGGATGTTGCGCGAACAAGACCTGCACCGGATCGCTCGTGTGCGGCGGCCGTAGCTGTGGGTGTGCGACGGCGTGTGACAACTACGCCGTCCTCAAAGGCGACGGTTCAGTCTTCATCCAGGGAACTCCAACCACCAACACGGACGGGACTCTGTTCAAGGCGAAGGCCGTCTCGTACAACGGCACCTTCAAGTGCGCCATCAAGGCAGACGCGACCTCGACGGTCTGGTGCTGGGGGTCGAATACGTATGGCGCGCTCGGCACGGGGTCGGACTCCACGGCTCTGCCGTCGTCCACCGCGCCGCAGCAGGTCTCGATCTCCACGGACCTCGCCAGCAACACGCCCTTGATCGGAATCACGGCCATCTCGGTCGCCGATACAGGGTACTCGGCCTGTGCAGTGGGAACGGCGGGCGCGCTGTGGTGCTGGGGCTACGGGGGCTCGGGCCAGCTCGGGACCGGCGACATGGCCAACTCCAACTACGCCGTGCCGGTGGTGGACGCCGCCTCCGCGGCCGTCACGGGGTTCAAATCCGTTTCCGTCAGCTACTACAGCGCCTGCGGGCTCAAGAGCGACAACACCGCCTGGTGCTGGGGCGACAACTACTACGGCGAGATCGGCAACGGCGTCGACAACATGAACACGACCACGTCGCCTCGCTACGTCGTCCATCCCACGCAGGTGGCTTTCCCGGTCAACACCGTGGTGACCAGCATCATCGCCAACTACTACAACTACACCAACTGCGCGACCACCAACGACCGGAGCGCCTGGTGCTGGGGACAGAACAGCTACGGGGACCTGGGGAACGGGCTCAACACCGGCTACTCGAATGTGCCGTCACAGGTCCTGACTGCCGCCGCGACCCCGCTCACCGGCGTCGTGAAGGTGATGAACTGGTCGAGCCGAGTCTGTGCGCTCAAGACGGACAACACCATCTGGTGCTGGCCGAACACGGCGGTCAGCCCGCAGGCCTACTACGCGGCGCAGCTGGTCGATAACTCCAACAAGGTGGCTGGGGTCAGCGCCGTGGGCCGCTATTGTTACCTCGATTCGAACGATCAGGCCTGGATCGCCGATTCGCTGTACTCGGGGTACCAGGTCACCTGCCCGTAGCGACGTGGTAGTGTCACTGAGGTGGCTGAAGCGGCCGAGAGCGATCTCGCCCCTGGAGCAAAGGTCGGCGAGTACGTAGTCGATCGGAAGATCGCCGAAGGGGGGATGGGGTCCGTCTACGCGGGCCACCATCCCGTGATCGGCAAGCGGGTCGCCGTCAAGGTGCTCGCCCCGCACTGCGCCTCCATCCCCGATCTCGTCCGCCGGTTCGTGGAGGAGGCGCGGGCGACCAACAAGATCGGGCACCCGAACATCATCGACATCTTCTCGTTCGGGACGCTGGCGGACGCGCGGCCGTTCTTCGTCATGGAGTTCCTCGACGGGGCGAGCCTGGCGCAGCGGATGGACGCGGGGGACATGACCGCGACGGAGACGCGGCGGATCCTGCGGCAGATCTGCAGCGCGCTCGAGGCGGCGCACCGGGCGGGAATCATCCACCGCGATCTCAAGCCGGAGAACATCTGGATCGCGGCGCCGGCGCACGAAGACTCCTACGCCAAGGTGCTCGACTTCGGGATCGCCAAGCTGCTCGACAACCCGGCCGGGAAGAGCACGCAGACGGGCGCGGCGATGGGGACGCCGCGCTACATGGCCCCCGAGCAGTGCATGGGGCGCGCGGTCGACGCGCGGGCCGACATCTACTCGCTGGGCATCATCCTCTACGAGATGTTCGCGGGGGTGGTCCCCTTCCGCGGCGAGACCTTCGGCGAGCTCATCTACCAGCAGATGTCGGAGAAGCCGGAGCCCCCCTCGAAGCATCGGCCCATGGAGCCGGAGCTGGAACGCCTCATCCTGATGTGCCTGGAGAAGGATCCGGCCAAGCGCCCCGAATCGGCGAAGGACCTGTCGCGCTTGCTGGAGGTCGCGCTCCATGACGGCGACAAGCCCATCACCCAGCCGCGGACCGCGGCGCTGACGGCGCAGGCCGCGCCGGTGCCGGTCACCACGATGAGCCAGTCGATCGGCCAGGTCCTGGTAACGGCGCCGCCGGCGACCACCCCCAAGCGCGCCGGGCTGGTCATCGGCGCGACCGCGCTGGTGGTGCTCGTGGGGGGCGCGATGTTGTCGCGCACCAGGCGGGCCTCTCCGCCGCCGGAGCCCCCCTCGACAATGTCGCCGGTGCCCGGCGCCGCCGCTCCCGCGCCGCCCACCACCGGCCGGCTGCAGCTGCGGGTCGAGGGGGGACCTGCCGACAAGGTGAGCCTCGACGGCAAAGAGGTCGCTCGCGCGACCAGCGCGGTCGACTTCGGCGAGGTGGCGCTGGGCGCGCACTTCGTCACCATCGAGGCAGCCGGACGCGACCCGCAGAACACGCCGGTCACGGTGGCGGCCGGCGCCCCGACGGCGCTGTCGGTGGTGCTCAAGCCGGCCGAGGCGCCGCAACCGACTCCGCACGGTGCCTCGCGCCGGACGACCGCGCACGCCCCCACCTCGGGACATCCGGCGAGCGCCGCCGAGTCGCCGACGACGCCCGCCCTACCCGCCCCCGTCAGACGAACCCGCGCTGAGGAGCACGGACTCATGGACCAAAATCCCTTCCGCAAACCCTGATGCGTTTCGCCCTCACCGTCGCCTTCGGAGCAATCGTGTTGTCACTGGCGGGGACCGGCGCGCGCGCGCAGACGGCGCCGCTCTCCCCCGAGGCCCGCAAGGAGGCCGCGGAGCGGTTCGACCGCGGCCTGCGCCTGTTCAACCAGGGAGAGAACGCCGGCGCGCTCGTCGAGTTCAAGCGGACCTACGAGCTGACCGGCGATCCGTCGACGCTGCTCAACATCGGGCTCGTCTATGCCGAGCTCAGACGCCCGGTCGACGCGGTCGAAGCGCTGGACACGCTGCTCAAGAGCAGCGCCAAGCTCGCGCCCGAGCAGCGCCAGAAGGCCGAGCGCGTCCGGGCCGAGCAGTGGACCTTCGTCTCCTTCCTGCAGATCGACACCAACGTGACCGCCGCGATCGAGGTCGACGGCGTCGAGGCGGCGCACACGCCGCTGTCGGGGACGCTGCGGGTGGCGGCTGGCCATCACGTGGTGGGCGCGGTGGCCGCCGGGTACCCGCCCTCGCGCAAGACGATCGACATCGCCGGCGGCGAAACGGAGAAGCTGAGCTTCGTGCTGGTTCCGGGCGAGGCGGCGCTGGCGCACCTGGCGCTGCACTGCTCGCTCCCCGCGGGCGACGTCTGGGTCGACGGAAACGCGAGCGGCCGCACGCCGCTGACGCAGACGCTGGCGCTCAACCCGGGACCGCACCACGTCGAGGTGAGGCGCGACGGCTACCGGACCGCCTCGGCCGACATCAAGCTGGATCTGGGCGCCGTCGCCGACGTCACCCTCGAGCCGGAGATCGACACCGCCGCCCTGGCCCAGACCGGCGGCAGCCTGGCCATCACCGCCAGCGAGACCGGCGCCGAGGTCGCGATCGACGGGCGCCCGCCCGAGGCGCTGGCGGGCGCGATCCGCCTGCCCGTCGGGCCGCACCACCTGCTCATCACCCGCGCCGGGTTCGAGCCCACCGATCTCGACGTCACCATCGCGCGCGGCGCGACGTTCAACACCACGGTCAACCTGCAGGCCGACGCCCAGACCCGCGACGCCTACCTGGCGGGGATCCACACGCGCCGGCTCTGGGGCTGGACGGTGGGGGGCGTCGGCGTCGCCGCGCTCATCACCGGCTCGGTCCTCTTCGCGATCGGACACAGCGACCTCGACAGCGCCAACACCAACTACAACACCGTCTACAACAACCTGACCGGCTACTGCAATCCGAAGTACGTGCTGCCGGCCTCCTGCGCCGCGATGCTCGACGCCGCCAATCAGCGCATCGACGACGCCAACACCAAGCTCAAGATCAGCTACGTCGTGGCCGGCGTCGGGGCGGCGGCCGCCGTCACCGGGGCCGTCCTGCTGCTCACCAACGACGACCCGGCGAAGTACGACCGCAGGACGTCGTCCGCGCGCCGCCCGACGCTGCTCGGCTGGACCACCGGCAGCGGCGGCGGCGTCCTGTTGATGGGTCGATTCTAACTCGGCGCGATCCCGTCACTTCACGCGGGGGTCGACGGGGCCGAGCGTGAAGTAGGTGAAGGCCGCGCCGGGCGCCCCGACCAGCGGCAGCGGCGTCAGCGTCGCCGCCGTGCAGGGAGCCGCGCCGCAGAACGGGAGCCCGCCGACCGCCGATCCGTATCCTTCCCCCGCACCGGGGCTGTGGTCGGTGAGCACCAGCGGCATCGGGGCCACCGTCGCGGCCGTCGGCGGCGCCGTCAGCGGAATCAGCGTGGGCCCGGTGTAGACGGTGACGTCGCCGGCGGCGTTCACGCCGGCGAGGGTCACCTCGGGATCGCCGACCAGCGCCTCATCGCCCTTCTTGCCGTCCAGGTTCAGCGCCGCCAGCGAGGTACCGAACGCGGCGCTGTTGGCGGGCTTGACGACGGTCGCCGTGGGGACGGCGGGAAGAGTCAGCGGTCCTCGGTACAGGTAGACGGCGTTCGGCGGCGCGCCCACCAGCAGGTCGGGGAGGCCGTCGCCGTCGAAGTCGCCGACCGCCAGCGCCTCGCCGAAGGCGGCATCAGTGGGCGCGGGTGCGTTCAGGATCCCGGCGCAGGCGACCGCCGGCGTGGCGCCGCCCGACACGGAATAGAAGACCACCGCTCCCGGCGCGGCGGCGCCGGGGACGCCGATCGCGACGGCCGGCCCACTGGCGAGCAAAGGACCGACCACCACCGCCCGGTGAGCGCGCTCGGAGTTGGGCAC
>DASYEX010000295.1:0-14194 GCA_036498765.1 Polyangia bacterium | reverse complement strand
CAGGTCGCCCTGGTGCACACCGTCGACTCGATCGCGCTGCTGGAGGCCATCGCTGCGCGGGGCGCGCCGCAGGCATGTCTCGTCCAGGTCAACGTCGCCGGCGAGGCGCAGAAGCGCGGCGTCGGGCCCGTCGAGCTGCCGGCGCTGCTCGACCGGTTCGGCGCGCTCCCCAACGTCACCTGCGCGGGCCTGATGCTGATCCCGCCGCTCACCGAGAATCCCGACGACGCCCGCTCACACTTCGCGGCCCTGCGCGCGCTCCGCGACCGCCAGGCCGCCCGCGCCCGGCCGAACGTGGACCTGCGCGAGCTGTCGATGGGGATGAGCGCCGATCTCGAGGTGGCCGTCGCCGAGGGCGCCACCATCGTCCGCGTCGGCACCGCCATCTTCGGCGCCCGCCGCCAGTAGCTCCGCCGGGGAGCGTTCAGGATCGGACGAGCTGCGCCCCGAGCGGCGCGACGTCGAACATGACATGGATCGAGCACCGGTCGACCGGGCAAGGACCCGACCGAGGGGCCACGAATGCGGTGCCGAGATACCTGATTTCGACCTCGCGGCCAAGGTTCGACGGCAACGCCGCCGGAACCGTGAAGACAATGCGATCACCATGGATGGAGAGATCCTTGTTCACGATGACGATCCCCTCTTTGATGTCGCGGCTACCCCGCGGACGAAGTTCGATGGCGCCCTTCGTGATGTCGTCCGTTCCCGGCTGCCAGCGAAGCGTCACCGACTCGCCGGGGTGCAGAACGCCGTCAGGCGGGGAGACAAACGCCAGCGAGCGCGCCGTCAAACCGTCAGGAATCTCCAGCGCCACGCGCGTCCGGCCTTCGACGATCTCCAGTGATGCCCGCCCGGAGGCTCGGGCACCGGGCGGGATTGCGCCTCCGGGAAAGACGAGCTCCAGCAGGCAGTCCCGATCGTATTGCAGGTCACCGCCCGCATAGACGCCCGTGAGCCGCTGGAGCAGCTTCCCGTTGAAGGTGGCCGTGGCGTTGGCCGCGGGAGGTACGCACTTTCCGGGCGCCGCGCTGTCCGTCCCATTGTCGTACGCGGCGGGAGCCATCAGCACGCCGACGGATCGCTCCGATCGGACGTCGAGCTCGACCTGGAGAATGCGAAGCTTCTCGAGTGGAACCGAGGTTCGGGGCCTTGCCCGCACGAACCCGACGGCCACGACGGCGATCGTCAGGCTCGCGAGAACGAAACGGCCGCCGCGCCCCATCCACTGATTGTCTCGCAACCGTCCGCGGAGTGGCACGAATTCATCTGACTACGGAAACCGCCCGGCGGCGACCAGCAGATCGAGGCGGGCCTGCCGCGAGAGGTCCTCGGCCTCGGCGGTCGAGGTGTCGGCGTCGCGGGCCTGGCGGGCGGCGTCGAGCACCTCGATGTTGGTGCTGGCCCCGGCGCGGTAGGCGAGCGTCGCCAGGTCGTAGGCCTTGTGGGCCAGGCGCGCGGCGTCGCGGGCCGAGGCCAGCCCCTGGTCGGCGCGCAGCATCTCCTCGAAGCTGACCCGCACGTCGGACTTGGCCTGGCGCAAGCCAGCGTCCAGGTTGGCGCGCGCCTCGGCGACCAGCGCGTTGCGCTCGTGCGAGATGCCGGTGCGCTGGCCGCCGTCGTAGATCGGCAGCGTGAGCACCAGCTGCGCCTGCCACCCGGTCCTGGGGAGCAGGAGCGTCGGCGGGTCCTGGAAGAACGGCTGCCCGACCGCGCTCAGGAACGGCGCGTAGTAGGCCCAGACGTCGTCGGCGGACCGCCGCGCCGTCGCCACCCGCTCGTCGAGCAGGTGGATGTCGGTCCGCCGCCCGGGCGCCTCGTCGAGCGCGCTCTGCAGCGAGGGCATGGCGCCGAGGTCGACCTCCTCGACGGAGTCGACCGACGCCGCGTCCGCCACCAGCACGCCCAGCGCCTCGCGCGAGCGGGCCAGGGCGACGTAGGTCGCCTGGACCTGAACGTCGACGCTGGCCAGATCCTGCTGCGCCCGCACCTCGTCGATGCTCCGCCCCACCCCGCCCAGGAGGCGCGTGTGGGCGTAGTCGTAGTGGTCCTTGGCGTTCACCCGCGCCGTCTCGGCGGCGGCGATCAGGCGGTGCTGTGCGACGACGTTCAAGTAGGCGCGCGCCGCCGCCTGGGCCACCTGGCGGCGCACGTCGAGCGCGCTCGCGTCGGCGATGCGGCGGTTGTCCTTGGCGAGGCGCGTGTTGGCCCAGGCCGGCGCCGCCACCAGCGGCACGGTCAAGGTCAGGTTGGCCGCCACCTCGTTGATTCCCAGCTCCTGGACGCCGGCGGCGAAGCGCCCGTGATCGAGCCGGGTGTAGCTGGCGTAGCCGTTCAGCGTGGGGTACCAGCCGGCCCGCGCTTCTTTGATGAGCGCGTCGGCGCGGTCGATCTCGGCGACGGCGACGGCGACCGTCGGGTTGCGCGCCAGCGCGCGCGAGACCGCCTCGTTCAGCGTCAGGCGCACCGGCGCGGGCTCGGGCGGCTGCGGCGCCTCCGCCGGGGCGCCCGGCGCGGCGACGGAAACCGCGGCCACCACGGCCCCGACCGCGGCACCGACGGTGCGCGCGCGGAGCCGGGAACCCAGATCCAGCAACTTCATCGGGCGTCCTTCATAGCAGAAGGCGAGCAGAGGCGAACCGATTCGGTCCGTCAGCGGCGCTTCAAGGACATTGGGACGCCATGGGCGGCAGCGCGCGCCACCAGGCGGTGGTCGACGGGGGCGCGGGCGCCCCGGTCGCGGTGACCGGCTCGACGGGCTCGCCGAGGCGGGGCGTGACGACCGGGATCCCCCGCTTGGCCGCCTCTTCGACCAGCGTCTCGGCCGGCTCCGACCAGGCGTGGTAAGCGAGCACGAACGTCGACCAGTGGATCGGCAGCAGCGTCCCGGCGCGAAGGTGCGCGAAGGCCTCCAGCGCGCCTTTGGGCCCGAGATGGATCGTTCCCCAGCTCTCGTGAAACTGACCGATCTCGAGCAGCGCGACGTCGAACGGCCCGAAGCGCCGGGCGATCTCGTCGAAGCCCGCCGTCATCCCCGTGTCGCCGCTGAAGAAGATCCGGTGGTGCGGCCCGACCACCGACCACGACGTCCAGAGGGCGCCCACCCGCCAGGGGAGCCCGCGGCCGTTGAAGTGGCGCGCGGGCGTCGAGACGATCCGGACGCCGCCCGGTGTCGTCGTCTCCTGCCACCAGTCCTGCTCGACGATCTGCGCGGCCGGGATCCCCCAGGCGGCGAGGTGCGCCCCGATGCCCAGCGGGACGTGGAACACGACGCCGCGCTGGCCGAGGGCGATGACCGTCCCCATGTCGAGGTGGTCGTAGTGCTCGTGGGAGATCAGCACCGCGTCGACAGGCGGCAGATCGGCGAGCGCCAGCGGCGGTGGGTGGAGGCGCTTCGGCCCCACCCAGCGCGACGGCGAGGCGCGTTCACCCCAGACCGGATCGGTCAGGATGCGCGCGCCGTCGATCTCGATGAGCGTCGTCGAGTGCCCGAGCCAGGTGACGCGCAAACCGGAGGCCGGCGGCGACGCCAGCCGCGCCGCCGTGTCGGTCTCGAGCGGCAGCGGGCAGATCGGGACGCGCATCTCGTCGCCGAAGGCCCAGTGCCGGAAGGCGCCCGCGTAGCTGCCCGGGGCCATGAGCGCGGTCGGCTCGGCGTTGCGAAACTTCCCGCCAGAGAACTCGGGCGACGCCTGCATGCGCGCCAGCCGCTCGCCAGCCGGCGCGCCGCCGAAAGCGCGAAAGTGGTCTGTCGAGATCCAGGTCAGGACCAGCAGGACGGCGACGATCGCGATGGAGAAACCGAGGAACATGCGCAGGCGGCGGCCCCAAAGTCCCGGCCGCTTCTCCGACATCGCGCCATCGTGCCCGCGCGCGGGGTCGGACGCAACGGCTACGGCAACTCGCGCGGCGGACGGACCACGCATCGCACGCGTCTGGTGAGGCTGCCCGCCGCCGCGAGCAGCACCAGCAGCGTGAACCAGCTCGCTGGCGTCCCCGCCGTCGAGCAGCCCCCGGAAGATCCAGGCGCCGCACCCGACGCGCCACCAACTCCGCCACCGGTGCCGGCCGCACCGCCGCTGACGGCCGGAGGCGGCGGCGCGCCGGTCGCCGAGAGCTGGACGACGTCGGCGCAAGCCGGCGTGCTGCCGCTCGGGAGGCGCGCCAGGTTGCCGTCGCCCATGGCGCCCACGCTCAGGCAATAGTGACGAGTGGGATCGAGGTCGGGCTGCCATTGCCCGAGCGGAAGCGGATAGTCGCCGGACGGCGCCAGCCCCGTGAAGGGGGTCTCGCCCGTGTAGATGAAGGTCTGGATGGGGCCGCCGGTGTCGGGGGCGAGCTGGAACGACTGAATGACCGAGTCGGGCGCGGTGTTGGGGACGGTGCCCGGATCGTAGTCGACGGTGAGGAAGCTGGCGTACTCGGCGAGCACGCAATTTCCCGAGGCGATGTCGGCCACGGGATAACGGACGCGCCAGAGATGGACGCTGCGCAACTCGGGCGGGGTGCCGGAGGCCTTGTCGTAGCCGGCCGCCGTCGAAAAACTGGTCAGGGTAGCCGCGCCGCCGTCGGTTCCGCCGGGCAACGTCACGACGTAGTCGGTCGAGGCCGACAACAGCCCGTCGGTTCCGCCGAGTCGAAGCTGCCAGTAGTTGCTCGGGCCGGCGGTGCCGTCGATGCCCGGTCCGAGCGCCGACCAACCCGACACGGGAACGGATAGGCCGTTCGCCAGCACGCCGACGCCGAAGGGCTCCACCGTCGAAACGACGACGATCGAGGTTGCCGTCGACACGGCGGTCGTCCCGGCGCGCGGGATCGCCGTCGCCGGCGGCGCCGGCGCTGGCGAGCAAGCGCGCGCCAGCGGAACCGGTCCGAGCAAACCCAAGGCGAGCGCGCCCAACGTTCCCGCGCAGCAGAGGAGCTTCGTCATGCGCGATCCAGAAGCAAGACTACTGCCATCCGCGCCCGCACGATTTCGCCGGCTTTCGTGGGGAGGCCGGTTGAGGCGGCGATGCGCCGGACATTTTTGTCACGATCACCGCGCGCCGGGCAGCCCACGAGGCCCGTCGACGGGTACCCGCAGGAACCTGGCCTCAGCGGCCCGCGCTCACGAGCCGCCCGCGACGCACTTCCCCTTGGCGTTGCAGGTCATGGGGGCGACGCACTCCGGGTCGTCCTCGGCGCTCTTCACCGCGGTGCAGGTCCCCGACGGCGCGCAGCTGTTGCAGGCCTGATTGCAGGCGTTGTTGCAGCAGACGCCGTCCTTGCAAAAGCCGCTGGCACATTCGCCCACGCCCGTGCAGCTCACCCCGTTGGCCTTGGCGGGGGGCACGTCGCGACCGGCGTCGTGCGGGCTCCCGGCGTCGCGCGGGCGGGAGGTGTCACGGCCGGCGTCGCGCACGACCGCGGCGTCTCGGCCGGCGTCGTGGCCCTCCGCTTTGGCGTCGCGGCCCGCGTCGACCGGGCAGCCGGTCTGAGCGGGGTCGGCGACCCCTGGGCAGTCGTCGATCGGATCGGGCACGCCGTCACCGTCGCCGTCGAGGGCGAGCGACGTCGACAGCGTCACGTCGGAGGTGCCGCCCGAGATCGACGCAGACGGAATGGAGAGCGTCGCCTCATCGACCAGGACGCCGCCCAGAAGACCGCGCAGATCGATCCGCAGCGCGCCGACCGTGGCGCCGGGCTGGAGCAAGATCGTCCCCAGGTCGGTGGCGCTTCGCGGAGCGAGCGCGCCCGACGCGGGGAAGCGCGCGCCCTGCCAGAGCGGGCCCGTGTCGTCGTAGGCGGAGAGCCGCAGCTCGTCCGGCGTCTGGGCGCCGGGCGCCAGGTGGACGTCGAGCAGCAGCGCGCCGGGCCCGGGCTGCTCGGTCGCGCTCCGGCACCCGGCCGTCGCCACCAGCGCCAGCGCCAAGGCGAGTCGCCCACGGGTTGAGAGATCTGCCATCGTCGTTGCTTCTTAACGGCTGAGCGTTCCCAACGTTCCCGCCCGGAGCGTCGTCGTGCTCGAAGAGGAGAGCGCCACGGCCGTCGCCACGCCCCCCGCGACGGCGGCCAGCGCGGCACCCCCCACGATCCACCAGCGGGCGTGCGAGCGCCTGGGCAGCGTCGTCGTCGGCGCTTCGGGAGCAGCCGGCGCCGGCGTGGCGACCAGCGGCGTCTCGGCCGGGGGCGGCGGCTGAGCGACCACCAGCGCCGGCGCCGCCGGATCGGTCGCGTGGGGTTCGACGTCGGCGGCCGCCGGCGCCGTGTCGCCCGTGCCGCCTTTCGCCAGGTCCGCGATGAGGTCGTCGAGCTGCTTGACGAGCTCCTCGACCTCGGGAACGAGCCGCGAGTCGGGGGCCATCAGCACGAACTTTCGATACGACGCGCGCGCCGCCTTGAGATCCCCCAGCCGCCGCTGGCACTGGGCGATGTTGACCAGGAACCCGGGCAGCGGCTGCGCGTCGTAGCCGGCCTGGTAGGCGGCCAGCGCGTCGGCGTAGTGGCCGCCCTTGTACAGGGACTCGCCCTCGTCGAAATGGTGGCGGGCCTCGCGCTGGGCCGGGCTCGGCGGCGCCGCCGCCAGCGGGACGGCCGCGCCGGTGAGGGCGAGCGCCGCCGCCAACGCGCAGATCCGGGTGACGCTCATCGACCCCCGCGCGACGCAGCCTCGGCGAACGGGTCGACCGACAGACCCCGGGTGACGCGCCCCTTCCCCGACCAGCGCAAATGGTGCGCGGGTTTCGCGGCGGGCGCGTCGGCGACGTCCGCGGGCGCCTCCGCGGCGGGTGACACGGCGGGTGGCTCCGGCTCGGGCGGCGTGGCCGCGGCGGCAGGCGAAGCCACCACCGGCGCAGCGAGGACGGCCGCCGTGACAGGCGCGGCGCCCGGAATCGTCGCGCCTTGCGACCGCCCGCCCCCCCCGCGCGCAAACAGCAGCAGCAACAACGTCGCCGTCCCGATCGACGCCGCGGCGTAGGACATCCAGCCCGGCCCGCGCCGCGCCGGCTCCGGCGCCGCCGTCCCGATCGAGACGCTGTAGTCCTCCAGCGCGCCGGCGCCGCTCCCCGTTCGCGGGGCGGCGTTCGAGGTCTCCGTCTTGGCGGCCGCCAGGAGCTCGGCCGCCAGGCCGGTGGTCGGGATCTGGCGCGAGGCGAGCTCGGCGCCGAAGATCTCGTGCAGCAGATCGGGCAACGCCCGCGCCTGGTAGCGGAGCGCCTCGAGCACGCCGTCGAGCGCCTCGGCCATCTCCGTGCCCGTCGCGAAGCGCTCTGCCGGGTCGCGGGCCAGCGCCCGGGCGACGATGCGATCCAGCTCCGGCGGGACGTCGGGCCGCAGCGACGAGGGGGGCGGCACGGCCATCCCCGCGACGTTCTGGAGCGTCTCGAGCTCGCTCTTGCCGCGAAACAGCTTCTGCCCGACCAATAGCTCCCACAGCACGATGCCGAGCGAGAAGATATCCGAGCGGCCGTCGACGGGCTGGTCCTTGATCCGCTCCGGCGCGATGTACGAGATCTTCCCCTTGAAGAGGCCGACGCCGGTCTTCTCCACCTCCGACTCGCCGACGGTCTTGGCGATCCCGAAGTCGAGCAGCTTCACCCCGCCCGTGCGCGGACACATGACGTTCGAGGGGCTCACGTCGCGGTGAACGATGTGCAGCGCCTGGCCGTCCGGGCCGGCCAGCGCGTGCGCGTAGGCCAGCGCCACCGCCACCTCGCGCGCGATGGACGCCGCGACGCCGACCGGACATCGTCGTTCGAGGCGGCGTAGGCGCCGCAAGATCTCGGCGACGTCGCGCCCGCGCACGTACTCCATCGCCAGGAAGTAGGTGCCGCCCACCTGGCCGAAGTCGAAGACCTGGACGATGTTCGGGTGGTGGAGGACCGCGTTGATGCGCGCCTCCTGCACGAACATGTCGACGAAGTACGGCGACTGCGCCCGCTCGGCCAGGATACGCTTGACCACGAACGTCCGCTGGAACCCCTCCACGCCGGGCATCACCGCCCGGAACACCTCGGCCATCCCGCCCGCGCCGATCCGATCGAGCAGGACGTAGCGCCCGAACCTCTCGGGTGTCGTTTCCAAGTTTTCCACCGTCCCCACGCGGTCCATTTTCATCGACGCTGGAACGCATGAATTGAGCAAAGAACCCGGATCGCGCAATTTTCCGCCGGAGACGTCGTCCCGCTTACGGATCGCGGCGCGAACTTGCAGGGAGGCGTGGGAAGCCGACCGACGTTGTCGTACCTCCGTCGCTGGCGCGTCGGTTTCGTGACGCTCCCGGCGTGGCCACCACGACCCGCGGCTAGAATGCGCGCATGAGCGCCTGCTTCGTCACGACCGATCCGGGCAAGATCGATCGCGATCTCGTGCACGGGTTCCTCGCCGAGTCGTACTGGTCGCGGGGGATCCGACGCTGGGTGCTCGCCACGCGCGACGCCCACGGCCTCTACGCCCGCTACGGCTTCACCCCGCTTCAACAGCCCGACCGTTTCATGGAGCGGTGGAACCCGCAGGTCTACCAGCGATGAGGCCGCCGCTCTTCGATCCGCGGGCGGTCGTCGGGCGCTGGCAGTTCCACCTCGACGCAGGTGTCCGCGCATTCCACCGCGCCCGCCTGGCCGGCAAGCTCCCCGATCCGGCGGCGCTCGCGGCGGCGATGGCCGAGGTCGAGCGCGAGGCGGCGGGCTCGTACTTCGAGGTTTCTGAGACGGGCGAGCTGGTCTCTTACGTCGACGGCGCCGCGTACTTCCGGACGGCGCTCGATCTCGCCGGCGGTCCCGTCGAGTCGCTCACCATCGCGAAGCCGACCGGTCCGGTCACGCTGCGCCTCACGGGGGACGACACGCTGGTGATGCTCGATCCCGAGCGCGGCGAGCTCGGTTACCGCCGGACCTCCCCGCGCGCGCTCAGCACGGAATGAGATCGACGCGGGCGAAGCTCGGGGACTGGCGCACCACCGCGTCCTCGATCGTCCGCAGGAGGCGCTTCTGCGCCGGACCGTCCAGCGCGTCGTCGGTGGCGATCCGCGCCAGGACCCAGAGCCGGCGCGGCCCCACGAACGTGATCCAGAGGTCCCGGACACCGACGACGCCGGACTGGCGGCAGATGAGCCGGCGGAGGCCGTCGTGGATCGCCGGCGATGCCAGGCGGCCCACCAGAAAGTCCCGATTCCGGCGGGTCAGGTCGATCGCCACCACGGCGAGGCAGAGGCCAATGACCAGCGCCCCCGCCGCGTCGGGGATGGGCGAGCCCGTGAGCTGGTCGATGAGGATCCCGGCGAAGGCCACGACGTCGCCCAACATCCCGACGGCGTCCTCGGCGAAGACCGCGCGGCCGACCGGATCCGAGGTGAGCTCGAAGTGCTCGAGGAACTCGAGCTCCAGCGCGGCGGCCTCGCGTTTGAGCTGCCGATAGGCGCGCCCGAGCGACACCCCGTCGAGACAGAACGCGACGGCCAGCACGACGTAGGCGGCTCCGGGCGAGGCGACGTGGATCGGGCGGACCAGCTCCTCGATGCCCTGCCGCACGGCCAGCAGCGCCCCGGTGAAGAACATCCCCAGCGCCGCGGTGAGCGCCCAGAAGTACGCCTCGCGGCCGTGCCCGAACGGATGGTGCGCGTCGGCCGGGCGGCGGGCGCGGCGGTCGGCCAGCAACAGCAGGATCTGGTTCCCCGTGTCGGCCGTGGCGTGAAACGCCTCCGCCAGCATGGAGCTCGAGCGCGTGATCAGCGCCGCGATGAACTTCGCCGCCGCGATGACCGCGTTCGCGACCAGCGCGACGATCACCGTGCGCAGCGATTCCTGCTCGGGCGGCGATGCCTCCGGCGCGCTCTCCATGCGGACCAGTGAAGGTGAGGCTGGGCGGGCCCAGAGCAACCGTTCCCGTTTCCAGGGTCCAGTTTCCTTCAACCGCCCGAGGGGCTGGCGGCACGGTAACGTGATCATGAAAATGCCTCTGCTCGCTTTCGCGGCGCTCTCCCTTTCGCTGACCATCGGGTGCACCTCCGACAACTCGCCGGGAGGCGGGACCGGTGGCGCGGTCGGCACCGGGGGTACCACCGGCGCCGCCGGGACCACCGGGGCCGCGGGGACCACCGGCACGGCGGGAACGGGCGGTCTCGGCACCTACGCCCTCACCGTCCAGAACTACCTCGGCTGGTGCGACGTCACCGAGAACGGCACGGCCTACCCGGCCAGCGTCCCGCCGGTGATGTCGTTCGCGCCCGGCACGGTCGTCAACCTGAACGCGGTCGCGAACTCGATCTTCGTGTGGGGCTACTGGACCGGCACCGACGGCGACACGACCGCCGCGCACGATACGAACATGACCACCACGGTGACCATGACGTCGAACAAGACCATCCTGGCCTGCTGCCCGGATCCGCCTGCGACGACCTGCCCGTAGCGGCGGCGACGCCGCGGGCGACGCCGCGACAGATTGCCGGGTTCGCGGCGTCGTGACATCGTCCCGCGCATGTCACGGCGTCTCGTCTTGCTGGGGTTCGTCGCCGGCGCGTGCGCGACCAAGCCGGCACCGGCGCCCGCGCCGGCGCTTCCAACCTCGGTCGCCGCGACCAGCCCTGCCCCGCCGCCCGCGGCCGCGCCCTTCCGGCTGCGCCTCTGCACCGAGAGGCCGGTCCACCTCGAAGGGCCGCCCGGCGACCCGCAGTCGCGCGGCTGCGTGACCACCTTCCGCCAGCACCTCACCGACCCTCAGGTCGTCCAGACGCTGGGCGCGACCGACGTCGAGCGGCGCGCGCTCATCTACGTCCCGGCGAACCTGCCGCCGCGGCCCGCGCCGGTGGTGCTGGTCTTCCCCGGCTATTCCTCGAGCGCCGAGGTGATCGCCTACTACCAGACGCACACGCGGTTCGAGGCCCTGGCCGATCGCGACGGCTTCATCGTCGTCTACGGCAACGGCCTGCCGAACCCGCCCAGCCCGCGCGAGCACATCTCCACCCCTAAGGGCGGCTTCCTCTCGGGCTGCCTGGCGCGGCACGAGGACGAGGGGGTCGACGTGGCCTACGTGCGCCAGTTGCTCGATCGCCTGGCGGCGGAGACGCCGATCGACCGCGCGCGCCTCTACGCCACGGGGATGTCAGCCGGCGGCGGGATGTCGTTCGAGCTGGCGATCGAGGCGCCCGATCTCGTGGCAGCCATCGCGCCGGTGGTGCCGCTCCCCTACCAGCCGACCGGCGGCTGGCTCCTCCACTGTCATCCCAAACCCGGCACCGAGAAGGTGTCGGTGGCGATGGTCGCCGCCACCAGCGACCCGTTCATCACCTACGAGGGCGGCGGCTCGCGCGAGTATCCCGAGGCGCACTACCCCGGCATGGAGAAGGCGCGCGACGTGTGGGTCGCCGCGCTGGGGCTCACCGGCCCGCCGGAGCTCGACGCGCTCCCCGACCTCGTCCAGACCGACTCGTATGAGCCCGACAGCGGGCGCGCCGACAGCACCATCGAACGCCAGCGTTACCGGCCCGGTCCCGACGGGCGCGAGCTCTGGTACTACAAGGCGGTCGGCATGGGACACGCCTGGCCCAGCCCGACGCCGTCGTGGAGCGGCCTCTGGAAGCGCTTCGGCAAGAACAACCAGGACCTCGACTTCGCCGACGAGGCCTGGACCTTCTTCCAGCGCCACGTCAAACGCTGACCGCGGCGCGCCCGGCGGCCGGGCTCCGGCGGCTGGACAAAGCGGGCGAGGCGTGGCCGGATCGCGCGCCATGAAGACCCTCTCCCCGGTTTCCCCACTGTCTGCCGCGCTGGCGGCCCTCCTGCTCGGCACCGCGTGCACCAGCAGCGCGAAGCCCGGCACCGACGGCGCCGTGGGCGCGGGAGGCGGGCCGGGCGCGGGCCCCGACGGGACGGTCCCCAGCGACGTGGTGACGAACGGCTTCGTCGCCGCGGGGCCCTGGGCAGGCTACGGTTTCACCGCGACCGATCCCGGCGCCGCGACCATCACCCCCGACTGCAGCAGCGGCTGCACGCCGCCGTTCTCGGGCAACAGCTTCTGCATGCACGGGACGGTGACCGGGCGCTCGGACTACAGCGGGTTCGCGATGCTGGGCTGGAACGTCGCCCAGGTCGACGGCGGCACCGCGGGCACCTGGCCGGTTCCGGCCTCGGGCGGCATCACCGTCACCGTCAGCAACCCGGGCCTGACCGACCTGCGGCTGCAGCTGCAAGGGACCGACCCGCACAGCGGCACCGATCGCTGGTGCGTCGATCTCACCAGCGGGCAGATGGTCCCCTGGACCAGCTTCGTCACCAATTGCTGGACGGGCGGCACGCCGCAGACGCCGCTCACCGCCGGCACGCCGCTCCAGCAGGCCGCCATCCTGGTGCCGGGGCTGCAGACGGATCTCCCCTTCGACCTCTGCCTGGTCGACATCCAGATCACGCCCTGACGCCGCGCCCGTCGGCCGTTGCCGCCCGGGCGTCCAGCGGCGCCGACGACGGGATCAAGAAGAAGAACGTGCTGCCGCGGCCGGGCGTGCTCTCCACCCAGATCCGGCCCCCGTGGGCCTCGACGATCCCCTTGGTGATCGGGAGGCCCAGGCCCGCACCCAGGTGACCGGAGCGCGCGGAGGCCTGCCAGAAGTGTTCGAAGGCCCGCACCTGCTCTTCGCGGGTCATCCCCCGTCCGGTGTCCGCGACCCAGAACAGCGCCCCGCTCTCGCGCCGGGCCGCGCCCACCGTGACCTGCCCGCCCGTGTCCGTGAACTTCAGGGCGTTGCCGATCAGGTTCTCGAACACCTGCAAGAGCCGATCGCGATCGCCCAGGATCTCCGGCACGTCCAGCGCCACGTCGACGCGCAGAGCGATCGACGACGCCGCGGCCAGCGCGTGCTGGACCTCGACCGCCTCCGCGACAATCTCGAACGGGGCGAGCGGCACCCTCTCGACGTTGAGCCGCCCGGCCTCGAGGACGGCGACGTCCAGGAGGTCCTGGATGAGGCGGTTCATCCGCCGCGCGGCGCGCTCGATCGCCTCCCGGTGCCGCGGCGTCCGCCGATCCGCCTGGGGCCGCTTTGCCCCGAGCGCGGCGGCGTGCAGCGAGATCGCGCTCAGGGGGTTGCGCAGATCGTGCGCCACGAAGCCGAGCACGTGGTCGCGCAGGCCGGTGGCCTCCAGCGCCGACCGGTAGAGGCGGGCGTTCTCGAGGGCCAGCGACGCGCGCTCGGCCAGCGCCTTGGCCAGCCGCAGGTCGTTCGGCCCGTAGAGCCGAGACGGCTTCGACGAGATGAACGTCAGCGAGCCGGCCAGGCCGTCGCGGAGCACGAGCGGCACCGACATCATCGAAGCCGGTTCGACCGCGCGCAGGACCTGCAGGTGGTCGGGCCCCTGGGCCGCCGCTTCGAGGTCGGCCTCGGTCAAGCGGGTCACCAGCAACGCCTGCCCCGCGGTGACCCGCGTCGTCGTCAGGTGCGGCCGCTCCCGGTCGAGCCGGATCGTCTGCAGGCGCTCGGCGACGTCCGCCTTGGCGGGATCGGCGCTGACCACCTTCAGCCGCTGCAGCCGGTCGCCCGGCTCGACCAACTCGACGATGCACCAGTCCGCGAAGTCGCGCGCCGCGATCCCCGCCACCCTGGCCAGGGTCTGCTCGTAGTCCAGCGTGGCGCCGAGCGCGACCCCCACCTCGGCCAGGATCTTCTGCTCGTGCTCGAGCTGCTCGCGCTCGGTGACGTCGCGGAGCACGATGGTGAGAAGCCGCGTGCCTCCGACCTGCAGGCTGGAGATCGACGCCTCCGCCGGGAACTCCTCGCCGGTCTTCCGCCGGCCGCAGATGGAGGCGAGGCGGCTCACGTCGTGACGGCGTCCCTGCTCCGCCGACCTGGGGATCAGCAGATCGAGCGGCGCGCCCAGCACCTCGTCCCGGCTGTATCCGAAGATCTTCTCGGCGCCCGTGTTGAAGACGGTGATCTTCTCGGCCTCGTCGATCGAGATGATGGCGTCGGCCGAGATCGACACGATCCCCGAGAACTTGGCCTCGGAGAACCGGAGCGCCTCCTGGGCGTGGATTCGCTCGGTGATGTCCTCGATCTGGGCGATGTAGTGAAGCGGCCGTCCCTGCCGGTCCCTGACGATCGACCCGTTCACGGAGATGGTGACCGGCGTGCCGTCCTTGCGAAGGTAGCGCTTCTCGATCTGGTACCTGGCCGCCTCACCGCGGTGGACCCGCTCGCCCAGCTCCAGGCCGGCCCGCAGATCCT
>DASYEX010000294.1:0-7251 GCA_036498765.1 Polyangia bacterium | reverse complement strand
ACCCAGCATACGTTCTCGTTCGGCGAATACCATGATCAGCGGCACATGGGGTTCCGCACCCTGCGGGTCATCAACGAGGACCGGGTCAAGCCGGAGAGCGGCTTCGGGACCCACTCGCACCGGGACATGGAGATCGTGTCCTACGTCCTCGAGGGGGAGCTCGGTCACGAGGACAGCATGGGGACCGGCTCGGTCATCCGCCCGGGTGACGTCCAGCGCATGAGCGCCGGGACCGGCGTCACCCACAGCGAGTGGAACCATTCGAAGACCGAACCCGTTCACTTCCTGCAGATCTGGATCCTGCCCGAGCGCCGGGGAATCACCCCCAGCTACGAACAGAAGACGCTGTCCCCGGAAGAGACACGGAACCGGCTGCGGCTGGTCGCCTCGCCCGACGGCCGCGACGGCGCCGTCACCATCCACCAGGACGCCCAGATTCACGTGGCGCACCTCGACGCCGGCCAGACGCTCACCCAGGCGGTGGCCGCCGGCCGGCACGCCTGGGTCCAGGTGGCCCGCGGCGCGATCGATCTCAACGGCACGGCGCTCGCTGCCGGCGACGGCGCGGCCGTGAGCGACGAACGCGCGCTGGCGTTCCGCGCCCAGGACGCCGCGGAGATCCTGGTCTTCGATCTGGGCTGAGCGCTCGCGCTAGGCGCGGCCCGGATCGTTGCTCATGATCGCGCTGGCGATCTCGGCGAGCTTGGCCTTGTCGGGCTTGCGCTCCTGCGGAAGGATCGCCTGCGCGACCGCGTCCCCCTCGACGAGGAGGAGCCCGTGACCCGCCGCGCGCAGCTTCTGTCCCAGCGCCTCGGCCTCCCAGCGCGGGCTGACGGCTGCGCGGGCCCAGAGGTATTCGGCGATGAGCGCGGGCGTGCAGGCGATGTACGACACGTTGGTGTAGACCCGCGCGGTCTTCATCGCTTCGAGCGCGCGATCCAGCTCGGCCGGGTCATTGGTCGCCTCGATGCCGAACGCGCGCGCGGTGGCGATCATCCCGCCGCCGCGATAGCCGATGACGTTCGCGCGGCCGGCCGGCGGCGCGCCGCCCGTGAAGGCCTCGAACCCGCCGATGCGCAGCCAGCCGGTCAACGCCGCCGACAGATCCTGCACCCGCGACACCCGCTTCCAGAGATCGTCGGCGAACGCGCCGGCCAGCTTCTTGGCCCGGAAGATCGACGCCGACAGCACCTCGGGCGGCGGCACCTCGAACCAGCGCGAGCCCTGCGTCGCGCAGAGCTCGTCGATCCGCTGGTCAATCGCCGCCATCTTGTTGCCGAGCGCGCCGCCGAGCTCGAGCTCGTCGACGAGCGCGTCCAGCACCTCCGGCTTCTTGATCGCCTCCTTGAGTCGCCGAAGGCGCAGACCGCAATAGCGTGTGGTATCGGGATCGACGAAGAATCCGAACTTCACGCCGCTCATCGTTCTCAAGATCCCGCTCCGAAGCAAGGCTGCCCGCCGCGGGTCGTTCGATCTGCACGATCACCGACAATTGTTTCCGGCCGGTTACCAATTATTTCGGCTCCGTTTCCGGACCATTTCCGGGACGTTTATTCTGCGGGTCGAGACCGTCAATTCGCTTGATTGGTGCGGCGTGCATCGCCGACATTTCGACCATGGAAGCCCAAAACCTCGCCACGCGCGTCGCCGACCTCGAAGCCTACGTCCGCAACACGGCGCCCACGGCGCTGCAGACCTCGGGCCCCGGGCACAACGCCTGGATGATGACCTCGACGGCGCTGGTGTTGTTCATGACGCTGCCGGGGCTGGCGCTGTTCTACGGCGGGCTGGTCCGCCGCAAGAACATCCTGTCCGTGATGGCGCAGTGCCTCGGCTGCGCGGGCCTGGTGACCATCCTCTGGTGGCTCTGCGGCTACAGCCTGACTTTTGCCAAAGGCACGCCGGTGTTCGGGGGGCTGGGGTTCGCGCTGCTCCACGGCGTCACCTCACTGCCCAACGGCGACTACGCGCCCTGGGTCTCGCACAACGTCTACGCGATGTACCAGCTGATGTTCGCCATCATCACGCCGGCGCTGATCGTCGGCGCGATCGCCGAGCGGATGAAGTTCTCCGCCGTCATGGCCTTCATCGCCATCTGGATGTTCGTCGTCTACTTCCCGCTCGCGCACATGATCTGGGGCGTGGACGGCCTCATGAACGGCGTCGCCAACCCCAAGGCCGCCATCAAGGCCATCGACTTCGCGGGCGGCACCGTCGTGCACATGTCGTCGGGCTGGTCGGCGCTGATCCTCTGCCTGATCCTCGGCAAGCGCACCGGCTTTGGACGGCGCGCCTTCCTCCCCCACAGCGTGGTGCTGACGATGATCGGCACCGGCATGCTCTGGGTCGGCTGGTACGGCTTCAACGCCGGCAGCGCGGTCGCCGCCGACGGGATCGCCGCGGGCGCCTTCACCGCGACCACCCTGGCGACGGCCGTCGCCGCGTCGGTCTGGCCGGCGCTCGAGTGGATGACGCGCGGCAAGCCGACGGTGCTCGGGTTCTGCTCGGGCGCGGTGGCCGGTCTGGTCGTCATCACCCCCGCCTCCGGTTTCGTCACGCCGACGGGTGCGGTCGCCATCGGCCTTCTGGCCGGCGTCGTCCCCTATCTCGCCTGCACCAAGCTGAAGGCGATGTTCGGGTATGACGACGCGCTCGACACCTTCGGCGTGCACGGCGTCGGCGGTACGCTGGGCGCGCTCCTCACCGGGTTCTTCGCCACGCCGGACGCCAACCCCAACCTCTCGACGAACCTCTCCGGCATCGTCGGACACACGCTCTGGCTCGAGCAACTCAAGGCGATGGGCCTGACGCTGGCGCTCTCGATCGTCGCGACGACAGTCATCGGCTACGCGCTCAAGGCGACGATGGGCCTGCGACCGAGCGTCGAGGTGGAAGAGCTCGGGCTCGACGACGCCGAGCACGGCGAGGCCGGGTATCACCCTGACGAGGGCGGCGGTCACGGCGGCCCCGCGGAGGACGCCGAGGTCGCCGCCGCCGTCGAGCTGGCCAGCGCGCCCTAGCCAGCCGCGGCGCTTTACTTGCCGGGGCGCGCTCCCTATCCTGAGTCTCGCGTGCCCTCCACCGGCCCAAACGCCGCCGGGCCGATCCGCCGCGTCACCACCGGCATCCCGGCGGTGGTGGCGCCCCCGCCGCGCATCGCCGCCGTCATCCGCAACGTCAGCTGGGTCGGCATCGCCGCCCACGCCGCGTTCGTCCCCATGTTCCTGGCCATGGGGCACCCGCGCCTGGGGGCGTTCAACGTCGCCAGCGTCGGGATCTGGGTCGGCGCCGCGCTCGCCAACCGGCGCGGGCGCTGCACGCTGGGGATGGGGCTCATCACGGCGGAGGTGGTCGCGCACGCCGTCCTGGCGACGGCCGCGCTCGGCTGGACGAGCGGCTTTCAGTACTACCTGGTCCCGCTCATCCCGTTCGTGATGTTCAACGACCGGCTCGCGAGCCGGGCCGTGACCCTGACATCGACGGTCCTCTTCGCGACGCTGCTCGCCTTGCGCGCGCTCGCGCCCACCAGCATGCCCCTCGGCGCGGCGGCGCCGCTGCTCCGCTACGGAAACCTGGCGATCCCGCTGCTGGCGCTGGGGCTGGTCAGCTTCTACTTTCGGCGCGCCTCCACGACCGCCGAGCGGCGGATGGAGTCGATGGCGCTCACCGACCCGCTGACCGGCCTCCTCAACCGGCGGTCGATGGAGCAGCGACTGCGCGAGGCGGCGCACGGCTTCCAGCGCACCGGCCGCGTCTTCAGCGTGGTGATGGCCGACGTCGATCGCTTCAAGCGGATCAACGACCTGCACGGCCATGGCGACCGCGTCCTGCGCGCCGTGGCGGGGCTCTTCGCCGAGCGGCTGCGCGGCGGCGACGCCCTGGCCCGCTGGGGCGGCGAGGAATTCCTGCTCCTCCTGCCCGAGACGGATCTCACCACCGCCTGCGAGGTCGCCGACCGCCTGCGCGCGACCGCGGAGGGGGGCCTCTCGGACAGCGCCGGCCTCGGCGACAGTGTGACGCTCACCTTCGGCGTGGCCGTGTTCGACCGCCCCATGCGCGTCGACGCCTGCCTCAAGCAGGCCGACGACGCGCTCTACGCCGGCAAGGCAGAGGGGCGAAACCGCGTGGTGAGCGCCGCGCCCGCCGCCTAGGATCTACCAATGAGCAGCGGCGGCCAGATCCAGCGCGGCGTGGCCCTCGCCGCGCTGGCGGCGCTGCTGTTCGGGACGACCGCGCCGCTGCTCAAGCGCGCCAGCGCCGGGGTCGGACCGCTCTACGCCGGGGCGCTGCTCTATTTCGGCGCCACCCTCGGCGCGCTCCTCCTGGGCCTCGCGCGCCGCCGAGCCGCGGGCGACGGGCGCAGCCTCCGAACGCGCGGCACGCTGGCCCGCCTGGCGGCGGTCGCCCTGGTCGGCGGCGCCGTCGCCCCGGTGCTCCTCGTGCTCGGCCTCGCCCGCACCGACGCCGCGACTGCCTCGCTGCTCCTGGCCCTGGAGGCGCCGTTCACGTTGCTGCTCGCCCGGCTGGTGCTCGGTGAGTTCCTCGGCCGCCGCATTCTGCTCGCGGCGGCGCTGATCTGCGCGGGGGCCGCGACGCTGGTCGGCTCGATCCGCCTCCCCGCCGCGATCTCCGGTGCCCTGCTGGTCGCCGCCGCCGCGCTCGGCTGGGCCCTCGACAACCTGCTCTCCCGGCCACTGGCCGACCACGATCCCCTGCGCGTCGTCGCCTACAAAGGAGTGCTCGGTGGCGCGGCCGCCGGTCTGGCCGGCCTCATCGCGGGCACGGCCGCGCCGCCCCTCGCTGCCGTGGCCGAGCTGCTCGCGCTGGGCGCCGTCGGCTACGGCGCCAGCTTGCAGCTTTACCTGCGCGCCCAGCGGCAGGTCGGCGCGGCCCGCACGGCCTCGGTGTTCGCCGTCGCGCCGTTCGCCGGCGTGGCGACGGCGTTCGCGTTCGGCGTCCCCTGGCCCGGCCTCCAGCTGCCGATCGCCGGGCTGCTGATCGGCGCCGGCCTCTGGCTCCACGTGACCGAGCACCATAGCCACCTGCACCGCCACGAGGTACTCACCCACCAGCATCCCCACCGCCACGACGACGGGCACCACGACCACCGCCACGACCCGATGCCGGAAGGCGCCCACAGCCATTCCCACCAACATGACGCCGTCGCCCACGACCACGAGCACGCCGACGATCTCCACCACCGGCATCCGCACTGACCGCGGCCGGCGATCGGCTGGGGGCCGTCGAGGCCGCTCCTGTTTTATGCTCGCGGCGTGAGTGAGGCGATGGTGCTGCAGACCGAGCGGCTGATCCTGCGGCCGTGGCGCGACAAAGATCTCGCACCGTTCGCCGCGCTCAACGCCGACCCGCGCGTGCGCGAGCACTTCCCGTCCTGCCTCACGCGCGCGCAGAGCGACGCCTCGGCGCAGAAGATCCGCGCCGCGTTCGACGCGCGCGGGTACGGCCTCTGGGCCGTCGAGGTGTCGGGCGGCGCGCCGTTCATCGGGTTCATCGGGCTGGCCGAGCCGTCGTTTACCGCGCCGTTCACCCCCTGCGTCGAGATCGGCTGGCGGCTCGCGCACGCGACCTGGGGCCTCGGCTACGCCACCGAAGGGGCGCACGGCGTGCTCGCCTGCGCTTTCGAGCGGCTCGGCCTGACGGAGCTGGTCTCCATGACCACGCCGGCGAACGCGCGATCCCGTCGCGTGATGGAGAAGCTCGGGATGCAGCGCGACCCGGCCGAGGATTTCGATCACCCGAATCTTCCGCCCCGCAGCCCGCTGCGGCGGCACGTCCTTTATCGAATCGGTGCCCCGGAGCCCCGGCGCTAGCCGCTCGCCTGGCCGATGCCGACACCTCCATCGCCGGGATGGCGGCCGAGCCGCAAACCGTCGAACACCACCAGCGCTCGGATGGACGCGTGCTTGTTCACTGCGTGACGTAGCAGTCGCGTCAAAGAGCGGTCAACGACACCGGGACGGACGCCGCCGATGATGCTCGACATTTTCGTCGGCTAGCAACCCGGCCCGTTCGGGCAGGGCCAGGCGGTGGCCGTGGCGCAGCTCCAGGTGCCGCCCGCCTGGCAGACACAGTAGCCGGTGTTCGCAGTGCCCTTGGAGTCCGTATAGCCGGCGGACATGCCGCACACGATGCAGTCCGCGATGGTGCAGGCACCGCCCGAGGGAATCGCGGTGGTCGGGCACGTCGCGTCCTGCGTGGCCGGCAGCTTGTAGCAAGAGTAGCTCTTGCTGGGGTCGAAGCTGCAGCTTGGGTTCGACATCTCCATGTACATGCTCCCCGTGCAGGTCTCCGACTTGACGCCGGCCTTCTCCGGGCCGCAGGTCTTGTAGCAGAGCTGAGGATCCGAGCTCGTGCAGGCGACGCCCTTGGCGATGGCGGTGCCGGCGCTGTTGTTGCCGCACGGCGGTTGTCCGAAGGTGCCGCTGGAGCCCGCGCTGCCGCTGGCCCCCGCGCTGCCCGTGCTCCCCCCGGTGGCGGGCGCACCACCCGATCCGGTGGTGCCGCCGCTTCCGGTGCTCTGCGACCCGCCGCTCCCCGTCGCTCCGCCGGACGCGGCGCCGCCCGAGCCGGTCGTCCCGCCGCTGCTGGGCGCGCCACCCGAGCCGGTCGTCCCGCCGGACGCGGCGCCGCCCGAGCCGGTCGTCCCGCCGCTGCTGGTGCTTTGCGAGCCGCCGGACCCCGTCTGGGAGCCGCCCGAGCCCGTCGACCCGCCACTGCTGGAACCGCCGCTGCCCGTGGAACCGCCGCTGCCCGTGGAACCGCCCGAGCTCGACTTCGCGCCGCCGCTGCCCGTCGAGCCACCGGAGCCGCCGCTCACGGCGGTGTCGCCCGTCGCGCAGCCGTTCGTCAAGCTCAGGGAACCAACCAGGGAGAGTCCGACCACCCAGAACGAAATCCGTCGCATGGCGTGTGGGTGTCCCGAGCACCCTTGGAAAAGCTCACGCCCCCGCGCTGCAGGGCCGCGGCGCTCAGCCGAGAGGCCAGGCCGGCCGCCACCCCGTCCTCAGGAGGGCCAGGACAGCGGTGACGAACGCGGCGCCGAACAGCATCTCGCGGACGGCGCTCCACCGCATCCGCCGCCTGAGGGCCGTGATCTCCGGTGAGTCATCGGGGAGAGTCCGCAATGCCCACCAGAACAGCGCCAGGAAGAATCGCGTCGAACCGAACACGGTCAGCCACGGCCGGCGCGGGTGCGGCGGCAACGCCGCGCGGGTCGCCGGCGGCAGCGCC
>DASYEX010000293.1:0-8947 GCA_036498765.1 Polyangia bacterium | reverse complement strand
CGCCCGCCCCGATCCGCGCACGCGACGCGGACCCTCGCCCAGCGGGCGCGCGCCGCGCATCGCCTCGCCGAAGGCCCGGACCTCGTCGTCGGCCCGCGCCTCGTCGTCCGAAGGCGGTCGCGGCATCGAGCCGTCTAAAGCTTGCGGAAGGTGTCGATCACTTGGTGGATGATCTTCCCGTTCGGATCGTGCCGCGCGCGATCGACGACGGCGATCATCGTCAGCTTCTGGTGGTACGCGACGCCCGTGTGCCCACCCTCGCGTCCCCACTGCTCCATCAACCCGGCCTGCCCCTTCGCGAGCGCGTCCTGATCGTGGTACTCGCAGACGACCGTGTCGATGCTCTGGACCCGACCCTCCTCGCAGTAGGAGGCGCCGTAGGGGACGGGCTGGAGCGCCGCGAACCCCTCGGGGGCCAGCCCGGCGGTCCGCCAGGCGTTCTCCACCATGTCGGTGTGCGCCGTTCCGTCGACGTGAGCAGCGGCCGGCGCCGCGACCACTGCCCCAGGCGCACCCGGCGCCGGTGGCGATCCGGGCGGCGCGGCGCCCGGGCCAGCGTTCTTGTGGCACCCGGCCGACGACAGGCAAAGGACACCGGCAGCCAGGGTGCCGGTGAGAGCGAACGAAGCGCGTCGCATGGTCATCATCTTCTTCCGTCCTCTAGCGGTGGAACCCGTTGCCATGTCCGCCCGCCGCATGGGGCGCGCCGCCGCCCTGATGGGGCGCGCCGCCGCCGTGCCAGCCGCCGCCGTTCTGCGGAGCACCACCGCCGTGCCAGCCGCCGCCGTTCTGCGGAGGACCGCCCGCGGCGTGAAAGCCGCCGTGCGGACCGCCCGGCTCGTGTCCCGGAGGACCGCCGTGCCACCCGCCGTGCGGACCGCCCGGCTCGTGTCCGGGAGGGCCGCCGTGCCACCCGCGATCGTGTTCGTGTTCCCATCCGCGGTGCTCTTCTTCGCGCCGGAACTCCTCGTGGCGCTCGTGCATGACCATCTCGCGCCGGTCGGGTCCGCCGTGCCAGCCCGGCCCGGGTCCCGGTCCGTGCCAGCCCGGGCCCGGCCGGTACCAGACCGGCGTGGGCCCACGCCAGGCCGGTCCGCCGACGATGAACTCGGCGTGGAACGACGGCGGCGCGATCGCCACGTCGATGACCGGCCGCTCGTAGGCGAGCGGCGCGTAGACGTCGTTGATCACCACGAAGTGCGGTTGATCGGCATAGAAGACCGGATCGTACGCGCCCGTGTACCAGTAGGCGCCGCCTCTCATCTCGAAGTGCGCGTCGGCCTGCGGCGCGTACCAGTGGTAGTGCGGGCCGTTGATGTAGCAGTAGGCCGGTCCGCCGAAGTGCACGCTCGCGTCGGCGATCGGATGCGGGCCGTAGAACGAGTAGCGCGGTCCCTCATACCCGTACGGCGTGGGATCGCCGACGAAGTAGTTCTGCCCGTCCACCTGGCGATAGAGCCGCGGGTCCGAGGGCGGGTAATCGTGAAAGTGGGGAACGTCGATCTCGCAGAACCCGTGCCCGACCCGCTTGGGGAGCGGATGTCGGGACATGTATTGAACCACCTCTGCATGTGCGACGCCGGCCACACCGGCAAAGGCAAACAGAAACACCGCCAAGCTCAGGAAGTTCAGGCCTCTACGCATGTTTTGGCTCTCCTTATCCGGGCCTTCGGGGTCGCCGATCATACGCGATCCGGCCTCGCGCGATACCACTTGAGTGAACCTCGACCGAAGTTCGTTAGCCGTCTTCATGCTGTATTCGCGAATACGGATCGACTTCCGTATTGATCCGGCGCGTGCAATCGCGCACCGTGGATGTTGCTTCACGTGGAGAGGGCGATGGCGCAAAAGAAGGTTCTGCTGGTCGAGGACGATCTCGAAATCAGGGACATCCTGCAGGATCTGTTGGAGGCGGAAGGGTACGACGTGATTCCGGCGAGTCACGGCCGCCAGGCGCTGGAGTTCCTGGCCGGCGTACCGGCCGAGGATCTGCCGAGCCTCGTCGTGCTCGACATGATGATGCCGCTCGTCGACGGTTCGCAGGTGCTGGCGTCGATGAAGAGCGATCCCAAGCTCTCGCCGATCCCGGTGGTGGTGCTGAGCGCCGTCGCGCGCGAGCGTCCCGCCGGTGCGGCCGCGTTCCTGCGCAAGCCGATCCCGCTGCAGAAGTTCTTCGACACGGTCCGCAGCTTCGTCGAGGCCGGAATCCCCCGCCTCGCCTCGCAGAGTTGATTCTTACGGAGCCGGCTCGCTGCCCCGGGCCTCGCCTGCTCGAGTGCTCAGCAAGCTGCGAGCACGGTCTTCCTGTCAGCGATCGAGGTGCGTGGGGCCGGCGCCGACGTAGGGCGCGGGGTTGGCCACAGCGGGGGGGAGCTCCTTGTCGGCGAGCGCCGTCGGGGGCTGAAGCCGCGCCGCCTGTTCGTCCTCGAGCTCGATGAGCGCCGCGTCCTTGCCGCCGAGATCGCAGACCTGGCGGAGAGAGCGCGCGCGTTCGATCTGGCCGAGGCGGTAGTAGGCGACCACCCGCCAGAAGCACCCCTCGGCGTCGGCGCGCGCGTCGAGGTTACGCAGGTGGAAGAGGACCGTTTGCCAGCGATCGGCCTGGTCGGGACTGCGCGCCGCCTTCTCCGCGTCCGCCAGCTGGTCGCGGCGGTTCTGGGCGAGCGCCTTCTTCGCGGCGTCCGGGTTGCTCGGGAACGGCGTGAGCTTCACGTTCTCGTTGATCGTCTCGGACGAGCCGTTCCCGGACCTCTGCCGGGCGAGGTGCGTCGGCTTCGCGTGCGCGGTCTTGGCCTCCGGGGAGGTTCCCTTGGATTTTGGAGCGCGCCTCTTGCTGCTGGGCTTGCGGGTGGTCTTCTTCGTGCTCCCTGCGGCGTCGCTGCCCGACGAGGCGCCGTCTGCATTCGATGCCGCCCGCACCACCGGGGCACCAATGAGAAACAGCAAGCCCGCCGCGGCCAGCGGTACCAACCCGAATGACCGAGACGCCGGACGCATGACGACGAAGATTATCCCCCCGCAGAATTTGCTGCAAAACCTGATTTTTCGCGCCGCGGCGTGCCCGGCGTGCCGGCAATTGGTACCCGTTGCCGGGAAGGGAGGAGTAGGATGCTGAAGGCGCGCGAGATGGTGTACTCCTCGGGACAAAGCCGCCTGCGGCTGGTCACACCGGCGGACGGTGCTTCGCACGAAGCGGACGACGCCACGCTGGCGCGCGCGCTCATCGACGGGCAGGCGAACGCTCCGGAGCTCGCCTGGGATCGGTACGCGCCGCTCGTGCACGGGATCGTGAGCCGGGCCCTGGGGCCGGACGCCGAGGTCGAGGACGTCACCCAGGAGATCTTCTACCGGCTGTTCGCGCGCATCGGGTCGCTGCGCAAGCCGGAGGCGCTGCGCAGCTTCGTCGTCTCGTTCGCGGTTCGCATCGTCAAGTGGGAGCTGCGGCGCCGGCGCGCGCGGCGCTGGCTGACGCTGTCGGAGACGGGCGACGTGCCCGACGACCAGCTCCTGTTCATGAACGTCGACAACCGGTACGCGCTGAGGCGGCTCTATAGCCTCCTCAACCTGCTGTCGACGCGCGAGCGGCTGGTGCTGGTGCTGCGGCACGTGGAGGGGATGACGCTGGAGGAGATCGCCGAGGCGATGGCGATCTCCCTCGCCACGGTCAAGCGGACCCTGCGGCACGCCTCGACGCGGCTCTCGGAGCTGGTCGACACCGACGTGCAGCTGCGGCCCAAGAACGGCGTGCCCGGGATGCCGGGAAAGCGGAGGCCGCCCGCGTGAGGCACGACGGGCACGACGACAGCGAGCTCGGACCCCGGGCGGCGACCCTGGCCGCGCTCGCCCGCAAGGGTCTCGGGCAGATGTCGGCCACCGAGCACGCCCGCGGCCGCGAGCGGTTGCGGGCACGGCTCGCGCGCCGCCGGCGCATCGCCTGGTCGCTGACGCTCACCGCGGCGGGCGCGGCGGCCTTCGCGGTGGGCCTCGTCGCGCCGCGGTTTCTCCACCCGGGGGACGGCGCAACGCCGCTGGCCTACGAGGTCGAGGGGGGGGCGCTTTCGTCCGACGGCTTGATCCAGGCCGCGGCCGACGTGGCGCCGGAGCTCCGCTTCGCCGACGGGACGGTCATCGCGCTCGACCGCGGCACGAAGGGTCGGCTCGAATCCGTCGACGGCCACGGCGCGCACGTCGCGATCAGTGACGGGTTGGCCTCGGTGAACGTGGTGCCGAAGCCACACGCGCGCTGGCGGGTCGACGCCGGTCCGTTCGTCATCCACGTCCACGGCACCGTGTTCACGGCGGCCTGGAACGAATCGAGCGGACGGCTCGACGTCAAGCTCCAGCGCGGTTCGATCTCCGTCGAGGGTCCGGTCACGGGCGGACCCATCGCCATGCACGCCGGCCAGCGGCTGACGGTGGCGATGCGACAGTCCCGGGTCCTGCTGCGCGCGATCGACGATCGCGCTGGCGAGGACGCGCTCGGCAGCGACACCACCGTGGCCGCCGCCCCCGTCGCCGAGGTCGCGCCACCTCCGGCGCTCGCCGAGCCGAGGTCCGCCGAGATGGCCCCGGCGCCCGCGCCGGTCAAGCCGGCGGCGCGGGCGCCCGTTCACGCCGCCGCGCCCGACGCCTCACGCTCGTGGTCCGCCGCGCTGGCGGCCGGGGACTTCGCGTCGATCGTCGAGGCGGCCGGGCGGGACCTGCCGCGCACGCTACGCCTGGCCAGCTCCGATGATCTGGCGGCGCTGGCCGACGCCGCCCGCTACCGCCGGCGCGACGATCTCGCCCGCCAGGCCCTGGAGGCACAGCGCCACCGTTTCCATGGCTCGCAGCGCGCCGCCGACGCCGCCTTCTTCCTCGGACGTCTCGACGAAAACGACGGCGCGGGGCTGATCCACGCGCTCCGCTGGTACGACCGTTACCTCGACGAAGCGCCGAAGGGTTCCTACGCCGCCGAGGCGCTGGGGCGCAAGATGGTGGCCATGCGCGATCTGTACGGCGTGACGACGGCGCGCGACGTGGCGGACGAATACGTTCGACGGTTCCCGCGCGGCAGCTACGCCGGTGCGGCCCAGGCGCTGCGCGACCAAGCCCGCAACGACGTCCGTTGACCCCGCGGAGCGGCCGTATCGTGGCTGCGGTGGTCGCAATTGCCACTGGAGTGTTGGGCACGCCGCGCGCGCGTGGCGCGCCCGCCCCGCAACCTCCCCCGAAGGTGATTCTGATCCGGCCGCCGGCGGCGCCCGCCGCGGTCACCGAGGCCCTGGTTCGCCTGCGCGGCGAGCTGGTCGCGGCGGGCTTCGCCGCCGAGGTCACCGAGCTCTCCCTGGGGGCCGACGTCCGTGGCTCGCTGGAGAAACTGGCCCCGCCCTCGGACGGCGCCGCGACCGCGCTGGTGGCGGTGGTCGCCAGCGCCGATCCCGGCAGCGCCGACCTGTGGGTCATCGATCGCGTGACCGGGAAGACCGTGGTGCGAAAGGTCAACGCCGGGGGCGCGGACGCCCCGCGCGTCGCCGAGGTGCTGGCGGTGCGAGCCGTGGAGCTCCTTCGGGCCAGCTTCCTCGAGCTGGCCATCGCGGCGCCTCCCAGCACGGAGGCACCGCCGCCGCCGCCGCCGGTGGTCGAGCGCTTCGCCACCGCGACCCTGGAAGAGGCCGACTGGACCTGGGCCGTCGAGGCGGGCGGCGGGACCGCCGACGCGATCCGCGGCCCCTGGAACGCCATCCTCTCGATCGCCCGGATCGAGCACGCCTTCGGCCGGCGCTTCTGCGCGCGGATCACCTTCGCGGGCCTGGGGACCGCCGCGCGCGTCGACACGCCCGGGGGAGGCTACGTCGGCCTGTCTCAAACCGTGCTGCTGGCCGAGGCGATCTTTCGATTCAGGCGCGGGCGGCGGCTCGAGCCGATGGTGTCGCTGGGGGCCGGCGCCTTGCGCCTGGCCGCCGACAGCCACGAATCGGCCCCCTACGCGGCGGTGAGCAGCGCACGCTGGGCTGGCGCGGCCGACGCCGGCGTCGGCGTCCGCTTGCCGCTGCGCCGTCATCGCTTCGAGCTGGGCGTGGAGGTTCACGCGCTCGTCGCCGAGCCGTACCCGTCGGTTCGCTTCTTCGGGAGCGAGCTCGCTCAGGCGGGCCGACCGTCTTTGATCGGCAGCGTCACGCTGCTGGGGGGGATCTGAGCGTGCGCGCTCGACGCCGGTTCGCCGTCGCCTTCGCCGCCGGGGGCCTCCTCGGCTGCCTCGGCTGCTCGCCGGGGCCGATCGAGGTGGCCACGCTGGCGCCAAACACGCTGGCGAACGATCTGGTCGCCTACTGGCCGCTCGACGAAGGGACCGGCACGCTGGCGAACGACGGTTCGGGGAACGGGCGCAACGGCTTCATCGTCGGTCCGGGATGGATCTCCGGCCAGTTCGGGCAGGCCCTGCACTTCTCGGGCGCGAGCTCCATGAGCGCCGGGGGCATTCCGTTCCCGCCGGCGAGCTACAGCGTGTCGGCGTGGGCGTTGATCCAGCCCTACGAGCTGACCCCGCCGATCGCCAACATGATCAGCACCGAGACGCTAACCGGCGGCTGGGCGCTCTACGCCCTGCTCGGCCAGACAGGCTGGACCTACGTGTTCCGTTTCTATGGACCGAACGCGCCCCAGGGCTACTGGAGCGTCTCGTCCCCTCTGGTGACGGGGAGCTGGACCCATCTCGCGGCGGTGGTCGATGGGGACGCCTCCACGCTGACGCTCTACCTGAACGGCGCCCCGGTCGACAAGGTCACCACCACCAGCGGCATCCTTCCCGGCAGTCCGTCGCTCTACCTGGCCCGCTCGGCCTCGCTCAATCCCCCCTTCGCGCTGACGGGCGCTCTCGACGACGTCGCCATCTATTCGCGCGCGCTGGCCGACGCGGAGGTGGCTCAGCTCGGCCAGGGACCCGCGCTGCCCCCGTCACCGTAGCCTCGGTGCCGCTACTCGGCGGCCGGCATGACCAGCGACGCGAACTGGGAGAAGAACTGGCGCAGCTTCTCCTTGCGCGCGGCGGAGACGTAGTCGAAGTTGGTGCCGCGGTCGACCACCTCCCAGAAGTCCTTGGAGGTGATGGCCAGCATCTCGTCGCGGATCGAGCGCAGCCGCTCCGGCGGCTCGTCCTTCATGTCCTCGTAGATCGCCTGCGCGCGTGACGCCTCCCCGTTGGCCAGGTAGTACGAGGCCAGCTTGGCCTGCGCCTTCCGGACGCCGCGCAGCGCGCGCTCCTCGGCGCGGTCGTCGATCTCCAGGAAGATTGCCAGCAGCTGATCGTGCGCGGCCGAGCGGCGCGCGCTGGCCACCTCGCACAGCGCGCAGAGATCGTAGGCCGCCGTCTCGGTGACGAACCCCATGCCGTTCGCGTGCGCCAGACGCGCGTAGTACTTGAAGTGGGCGGCGACCTCGACGACCAGCGCCTCGGCCCAGTCGGCGTCGGCCTCGGGCGCCAGCAGCGCCTCGGCCAGCTGGCGGTACTGGTTGAAGACGTTGTAGGCGATGCGGACGTTCTTGCCGTTCAGCGCCGCGCGCAGGTAGGTGTTCATGAACTTCACCACCAACGCGAACACCTCGCGGTTGCCGGTAGAGAGCGCCGCCTCGCCGACGTAACGGGTGTCGATGGCCACCACGTGGGCCATCTCCGGCATGCTGTCGAGCGCCGCGTTGTACACCTCGCGGATCTGGCGCAGCCCCTTCCACTCGAGCCAGGTGCGGTGGCGCGCCAGATCGTCCAGCGACTCGTCGGCCAGCGCGACGAAGTCGGGGTCGCCGCGCAGCGGGGCGCCGATGGCGAACCACTCGCTCTCCAGCTCCGCCTTGCGGCTCTGGTAGTCGACCAGCAGGCGCCGCATCGCCGCCGAGGCGTCGGAGGCGATCACCTTGTCCTTCTGCCCGAGCGCGTTCACCGCGATGTCGGCCAGGTGCGCCAGCCCGCTCACCGCCTGCGCCTGCCGCGCCGTGAAGGTGCGACCGCCGTCGCTGGCGCGTGCGTCGCGCGCGGTGGCGCGCTCCAACGTCTGAACGCCGATGCGGGCGATCACCTTCTCCGGGTCGAGGAAGTCGAACACGTAGGCGAAGTACGGAACCAGGATCAGCAGGCTCCCCGAAGACATCAACACCGTCGCCGTGACGGTCGCCTGCGGGACGTAGTCGCCGCGCACCGTGAAGCTGACCCAGACCGCCTCGACGCAGGCGATGACGAAGAAGCCCATCACGCCGATGTTGATCTTGTCGCGGAAGAAGAGATCCGCGACGCGCGAGGTGTAGCGGGTCGCCGCCAGCTGCACCACGATGGAGACGACGGTGATGGCGATGCCCAGCACCGAGGCGACCACCTGCGACAGGCTGCCGAGCGCGTTCTGCATCGTCTGCGCGTCGAAGTCGAACAGCTGCCCCAGCGGCCCTTCCTTGTGGTGCGCGGTGGTGGCGTCGATGAGGAAGTAGTCGACCAGCCAGAACGCCCCGAACACCGCCACCGCGAAGCCGACCAGAGCCGCGAACGTCGTGAGCGCGCGGCGGCGGAGGCGGGGTGCGCGGGGCGGCATGGACGGGCATGTTACCCTAGAGCGATGTCTGCGGGACCCGCCTCCGCCGCCGAGGGCACGCTGCTGCTGGCCATCGACGTGGGGAACACCAACGTCTCGTTGGGCCTGTTCGAACGCGAACGCGGCAAGCCCTGGACGCTGCGCGCCGACTGGCGCCTCGAGACCCGGAGCGGGCGCACCGCCGACGAGTACGCGGCGCTGCTGAGCGAGCTCTTCCGCCGGGCCGCGCTCGATCTCGACGCCGTGACGGCGGTGGCCATCTCCTCGGTGGTGCCACCGGCCCTGGCGCCGCTGGCCCAGCTCTGCCGCCGCCACCTGGAAATCGAGCCACTGATCGTCGGTCCCGGCATCAAAACCGGCGTGCCCATCCTGTACGAGAACCCGCGCGAGGT
>DASYEX010000292.1:0-3199 GCA_036498765.1 Polyangia bacterium | reverse complement strand
CACCACGCCGGTCACATCGGCGCTATGTGAACGGCATTGCGGTTAGCGGCTCTTGGGGGCCTGGCCCGCGGGCTCGGGCTCTCCGGGCGGGGCGATCTGGATCCGTCCACCCGCGACGCGCACCGCGTAGGCGGCGAGCCGGACCGCCGGATCGTCGAGGCACTGGCCGGTTCGAAGATCGAAGCTCTGCTTGAAGATGGGCGAGCAGATTTTGGGGACACCTTGTCGATCGCCCACGATGCCGCGGGCGATGACGAAGGCGCCGCTGTACGGATCGAAGTTGTCGACGGCGTAGACCTCGTCGCCCGCGCCTACCCGCACGAGGGCGATCTGGCGGCCGCCCACCAGCGCGGCGACGCCCGTGTCGGGGGTGATGTCGTCGAGCGCGCAGAGGTCGACCCAGTCGAGCGCCTCCTCGAGCTCGACGGCGGCCGCCGACACGCTAGCCACCCCCCGCGGCGACCACCAGGGCGGGAGAGCTGTCAGATGCGGGCACCCTGGAAGGGTTCCCGCTCCCTCCCGCGACGGGCTCCGCCGGGCCGAGCCCGGCTCCGCCCACGCGACTCGCCTTCTCCGACCAGGTCGCGGGGCGGTGCTGCCCGCGCTCGGCGATGTTGATGATGCTGGGGTCGGCGGCGTCGGTGTTCACGAAGGCGCGGAACTGGCGCAGCGTCTCGCCGTCCTCGAGCGCCGCCTTCCACTCGCAGGCGTAGGTGTCGACGACGTGGGCCATCTCCGCCTCCAGCTCGGCGCAAATGCCGAGGGCGTCGTCGACGATGACGCTCTTGAGATAGTCGAGGCCTCCCTCGAGGTTGTTGAGCCAGGTGGCGGTCCGCTGCAGCCGATCGGCGGTGCGGACGTAGAACATCAAGAAGCGATCGACGTACTTGATGAGCGTCGCCTCGTCGAGATCGGTGGCGAAGAGCTGGGCGTGCTGCGGCTTCATGCCGCCGTTGCCGCAGAGATAGAGGTTGTAACCCTTCTCGGTGGCGATGACGCCGAAGTCCTTCCCCTGCGCCTCCGCGCACTCGCGCGCGCAGCCCGACACCGCCGACTTGAGCTTGTGCGGCGCGCGCAGCCCCTTGTAGCGGTTCTCGATCCGGATGGCGAGGCTCACCGAGTCCTGCACGCCGTAGCGGCACCAGGTGCTGCCCACGCACGACTTCACCGTGCGCAGCGCCTTGCCGTAAGCGTGCCCGGACTCGAAGCCGGCGTCGACGAGCTCGCGCCAGATGTGCGGCAGCTGCTCGAGCTGCGCCCCGAACATGTCGATGCGCTGCCCGCCGGTGATCTTGGTGTAGAGGCCGTACTTGCCGGCGATCTGGCCGATGGCCACCAGGCCGGCCGGCGTGATCTCGCCGCCGGCGACGCGCGGGACGACCGAATAGGTCCCGTCGCGCTGGATGTTGGCCATGTAGCGGTCGTTGGTGTCTTGCAGCGGCCGGTGCTTGGGCTTGAGGACGTGCTCGTTCCAGGCCGAGGCGAGGATGGAGGCCACCGCCGGCTTGCAGATCTCGCAGCCGCGGCCGCGCCCGTGCTGCGCCAGCAGCGCTTCGAAGGTCTGGTGCTGGTGGAAGCGCACCAGCGAGTAGAGCTCCTGGCGGCTGTGGGGGAAGTGCTCGCAGAGGTGGTTGCTGACGGCGACGCCCGCCATCTTGAGCTCGGCCTTGAGCAGATCGGTCACCAGCGGGACGCAGGAGCCGCAGGTGGTGCCGGCCTTGGTGCAGCTCTTCACCGCGCCGACCGCGGTCAACTTCTGCGCGCGGATGGCGTCGCAGATCTCACCCTTGCTGACGTTGTTGCACGAGCAGATCTGCGCGGCGTCGGGAAGCGAGGTCACGCCCATCCCGGCCGGGCGCTCTTTCTCGCCTCCGCCGGCGGGGAGGATCAACGTCTCGGGCTCGGGCGGCAGCACGACCTGGTTCTGCGCCAGCTGCAGGAGCTGGCCGTACGCGCTGGCGTCGCCCACCAGCATGCCGCCCAGGAGGTGCTTGCGGTCGGGCGAGAGCACCAGCTTCTTGTAGAGCGCGGCGCTGGTGTCGAGCAGGCTCACGACGTGCGCGCCTTTGTGGGCGCCGAACGCGTCGCCGAAGCTGGCGACGTCGACGCCCATCAACTTGAGCTTGGTGCTCATGTCGAACCCGGTGAACACGGCGTCGGCGGCCTCCGAGGCGCCGGCGTGGCACAGCGCCGCCGCCGCCGCACGCGCCATCTGGTAACCGGGCGCCACCAGGCCGTAGCAGCGCCCCTCGTACGAGGCGCACTCGCCGATGGCGTAGATGGCGGGATCTTCGGTGCGGCAACTCTGATCGATCACGATGCCGCCGCGCTCGCCGACCGGCAGTCCGGCGGCGCGCGCCAGCTCGTCGCGCGGGCGAATGCCGGCCGAGAAGACCAGCAGATCGACGTCCAGCTCGTCGCCGTTGGCGAAGCGGAGGGCGCGCACGCGACCGTCGTCGCCGGGGTCCCGATTGTGGGCGATGATCTCCTTGGTCGACGTCGCGGTGTGGACCTCGACGCCCAGGTCCTCGATCCGCCGGCGCAGCACCGCGCCGCCCGTCTCGTCGAGCTGCAGCGCCATGAGGCGCGGCGCAAACTCGATCACGTGCACCTTCATCCCCAGCTTCTGGAGCGCGTAGGCCGCCTCCAGCCCCAACAAGCCGCCGCCGATGACGGCGCCGACGCCGCCCTCCCGCGCGGCCGACCAGGCGCGGATCGCCTCCAGGTCTTCGATGGTGCGGTAGACGAAGCAACCGGGCGCGTCGCGCCCCGGAATCGGCGGTACGAACGCCGACGATCCCGTCGCCAGGACCAGGCGGTCGTAGGGGAGCTGCTGGACACCGCCTGGCGTTTGCGCGGTGACCACGCGCCGCGCGCGGTCGAGGCCCGTGGCGCGCGCGTTGAGCCGGACCGTGAACCCGGCCGCCTGGTACTGGCCCGGCGCCGGCAGGGTCATCTCCTCCGGCGTGCGGCCGTCAAAAAAGCTGGAGAGACCCACGCGATCGTAGGCCAGCCGCGGCTCTTCGGCGACGACCGTCACCTCGAACGCGGGCCCGACCTCCTGGGCCGCGGACGTCGCGACCAGCTCGAGAAAACGGTGGCTGACCATCCCGTTTCCGACGACGACCAGGCGAAGGGGGCGTCGTTCTTCCATACAGACACGCTAGCCGCGCGTCTGTTTCCGAACGGTCAATCGTTG
>DASYEX010000291.1:0-3503 GCA_036498765.1 Polyangia bacterium | reverse complement strand
ATCTGGCAGACGCGCTCGGGCGCCAGCCGCCGCTCGTGCGACAGCACGTCGGCCAGATCGATCCCGTCGAGGTGCTCCATCACGAAGTAGGCGCAGCCGTCCTCGGTCTCCCCGAAGTCGGTCACGTCGATGATGTGCGGGTGGCCGATCTTCGAGGCGGCCCGCGCCTCGCGCCGGAATCTCTCCACCAGATCCTGCTGCGTCGAGTAGGCCGGGTGGAGGATCTTGATCGCCACCCCCTTGCCGATCTCGACGTGCTCGCCGGCGTAGACGGTCCCCATCCCCCCCTCGCCGATCTTGCGGATGACCCGGTAGCGGCTGTCGATGACCCGCCCGGTGAAGTCGACGCCCAGCGACTCCTCCTCCTTCGGAAACTGCAGCTTGGTGCTCCCCGACTCGAGCAGGGAGAGCGGCACCGGCATGCGGTTCGAGGGGCGCGTCGGCGCCGGCGGGGCGTAGAGCGCCGCGCTCTCCGCCAGCAGGCGATCGCGCTCCTCCCGCTCCTCCTTGGCGATCTCCAGGTAGAGGCCCCTCAAGAAGTCGGCCGTCCGCTCGGCGTCGGCGCGCGGCGAAATCTGGGTGATGATGTCCGACAGCGCCTTCCGCATCTCCTCGGCCGATTGAAAGCGGTCCTCGCGGTTGGGGGCCAGCGCCCGCATCAGCAGCGCGTCCAGGTTGGGCGTGATCCAGGGAGCCTTCGACGACGGCGGCTGCGCGCGCGGGTGGCGCACCAGCGACATGGCGGTCGCCGGATCGAGGTTGCCGAGCTGCAGGTACTGGTTGCCGGTCACCAGCTCCCACAGCACGATGCCCAGGCTGTAGATGTCCGTGCGCGCGTCGGCGGTCTCGCCGCGCGCCTGCTCGGGCGACAGATACGACGCCCGCCCGAACACCACGCCCGGCGCGGTGTTTTCTTGCTTGAGCACGCTGCGGGCCAGGCCGAAGTCGGTCAGCTTCACCTCGCCGAAGTAGCTGAGCAGGATGTTGGGCGGCGCGACGTCGCGGTGGACCAGGTTGAGGTCGGCGTGGCTGTGGACGTAGGCCAGCGCGCGCGCGAGCTCGCGGGCGACGTGCAGCGCCACGTCGAGCGGGATGCGGGTCTTGGTGCGCACGCAGCGGTTCCAGATCTCGCGCAGATCCTTCCCCTCGCACAGCTCCATGGCGATGAAGAACTCGCCGTCCACCTCGCCGGCGTCGAAGGTGGGGACCAGGTTGGCGTGCGCCAGGCGCAGCACCACCTTGGCCTCGTCGAGGAACCGGTTCGCCTTCGCGCGATCGGTCTTCTCGGCGATCACCTTCTTGATGACGCAGAACTTCTGAAAGCCGGGCTCGCCGGCCGCCGCGAGAAAGATCGCCCCCATCCCGCCGCGTGCCATCGGCTTGAGCAGCACGTACTTTCCGAACTTGAGCGGGTAGGTTTCGGCCATTGTCGCCGTTAGGCTGGGGATCGTAGGACGAAAGCCGCCCGGACGCGAGTCACCCCGGCGCCTCGCCTTACTCGCCGATCTCCAGGTCGCGGTCCGGGGCTCGACCGCGCCGGGCTGTCAGCCAGGCCGGCGGCGGCACCTCAGCCGTCCCGAGCGACGCGCGCAGACGTTCGACCGCCCGGTGGCGATCATCCGCGGTCCCGGAGGTCGAGACGGCGCGCCACTCCGGACCGCCGGCGATCCCACCGCCGGCCAGCAACAGACAAGCGGCGACGACCCCGCGCACCCGCGCAGCTTACGCGAGGCGGGGCGCAGCTACATTCGTTTCGTGGCGGCGCTGAGGCCGGTCTTGGCGCTGGCGTTCTTGGGGTCGAGCTTCAGCGCGTCGCCGTAGGCCTTGGCCGCCTCTTTGTAGTGGGCCAGGCGGAAGTGGGCGTCGCCCAGCAGCACGCGCGCCTGAACGCCGCCGCCGCGATCGACGGCCTGCGAGGCTGACTGCACCGCCTCGGTGTAGTTCTTCTCCTGGAAGGAGATCTCGGCCAGGCCGACCAGCGCCGAGCCACGGTCGTGCTTGGACTTGGCCAGCTTCTGGAAGACCGCCCGCGCCTCCGGGAACCGCTCGGCGCGCAGGAGCCTGGTCCCCTCCGCGAGCAGCCGCTTGTTCTCCGCCTCCGAGGCCCCGCCGTGCGCCGCGCTCCTGGATTTGGCGGCGACGTCGTGTCCGTCGCCGTCGACCGCCGTGTCGGCGTCGTCGGCGTCGGCCTTCTCGGCCGCCTCGGCCTCCGCCTTCGCGGCCGCCTCCGCCTCGGCCTCCGCCTTCCCCGCCGCCGCCGCCTTGGCGGTGTCCGCTCTCGCCTTCGCCTCGGCCTCGACCCGCGCGGCTTCGGCCTGCGCCATCGCCTCAGCCTTGGCGGAGGCAGCGGCGGCCGCCGACGCCTCGCGCACGTGGCGCGCGTGAATCGACGAGCTCACCACCAGGTAGACCACGAACGCCGCCAGCGCGCCGACCGCGCCGACCAGCGCCAACCTGTTGCGCTTGAAGAAGGCAAACCGCTGGTAGAGCCCGCTCGCCCGCGCCGCCCCGCGCAGGGCGCCCAGCACGCCCGCCTGCGGGACCTTGTCGGACTCCATCGGTGCGATGTAGCCGAACCCCGGGAACATCGCGGTGGCCTGCGCGGTCAGCTCGCGCCCGAACTCGTCCATCGAGCGTGGCCGGTCGTCGGGGTCGCGCGCCATCGCCCGCATGATGAGCGCCTCCAGCTCGGCCGGGACGTCCGGGCGAACACCCGCCAGCGAGGCCGGCATCGTGGTCGCCTTCTTGTGGAGGATCTCCATGAAGTTCGACCCCTCGTAGGGGGCCTTGCCGGAGAGCATCTCGTAGACCAGGCCGCCGACGGCGTAGACGTCCGAGCGCGGGTCGGCCGGCCGCCCGGCCGCCTGCTCGGGGGCCATGTACTCGGGCGTCCCCATGGTCATGCCCGGGCTGGTGAGCCGCCGGCGCAGATCGCCGTTGGTGTCCTTCTCGTTCTCGATGTCGGCGTCCTTGCCGCTCTTGGCGATGCCGAAGTCGAGCACCTTGACGAAGTCCTTCTGGCCGTCGCGGGTGAGGATGAGGACGTTCTCCGGTTTGAGGTCCCGGTGGATGACGTTCACCTCGTGCGCCGCCTGGATGGCGCGCGCGATCTGCGACCCGATGTGCAGCGAGCGGGCCACGTCCAGCTTCCCTTCGCGGTAGATGAGCTCGCCGAGCTCGATCCCCTCGAGGTACTCCATCACGAAGAAGAAGGCTCCGTCCGAGGTGGTCCCCGAGTCGGTCACGTCGACGACGTTGGGGTGCGCGATCTTGGAGGCGGCCCGCGCCTCGCGCCGCAGCCGCTCGACCAGGTCGGGCGTCTGGCTGTAAGCGGGGTGGAGGATCTTGAGCGCCACGCGCTTGCCGATGTCGATGTGCTCCGCCTCGAACACGCGCCCCATCCCGCCTTCGCCGCACAGCCGACGCACGTAATAGCGGCCACCCACCACCGTGCCGACCACCGAGGCTGAGCCCGGGGAGCTGGCGCCCGAGTCGGGCGAGCT
>DASYEX010000290.1:0-6566 GCA_036498765.1 Polyangia bacterium | reverse complement strand
AGGCGAAGCCCAGCGTCGCCAGCGCCGGCTCCTCGAACTCCAGGGCGTAGGCGGTCTCGTCCTCCTTGGCGCCGGGGACGGCGGCCAGGTCCTCGTACATCCGACGCACGCCGATCGCCTTCTCGCGCAGGTTGTGCGCCTTCTCGATGTTGAGCGCCAGGATCTGGTAGGCGACCGCGCGCTCCGGCACCACCAGGGCCAGGACCGTCTTGGCGTCCAGCTCCTTGAGCGCCGTCAGGCGGTGATAGCCGTTTGGCGTCCAGTAGGCCGCGCTCTCGGTCTGCTCGCGGACGACGATGATGGGGTCGAGAAAGCGCTTGGTCTTGTCCATCGCCTGGGTCAGGCGGCGGACGTGCGCGTCGGAGATGTCACGCTGGAACGGCGTGGGCGCGACCTTTTCGATCGGCAGCGCCGCCAGCATGAGCGCGTGCCCGCCCAGCGGCTCGCGGTAGGTGGCCAGCACGGCCCCGCCGTCGCCGCGGATCGCCTCGGCCAGCGCGGCCAGCTCGGCAGGTGGGGCCTCGAGCGCCAGCTCGGTCGCGCGCAGCTCCGTCGGCCGCAGCTTGACGCCGCGCCGGCGTCTCGGCGTTCCGCTCGCCTTCTTCGCGCGCCCCTTCCCCTTCGGTGTCGGCATGGCGCAACCATGCCACACCTCCGCCCCCAGGGCGCGTCAGACCGAGCCGCAAATCCAGCCCGGCCGGTTCAATGTTCCGACCGGCGCCGCACGAAGTCCACCACGCTCACCCGTGCAGGCGAGCGGAGGAAGGCTTTGCCGACCGGAGCGAGCGGGGCGCGGGGGGCACCGAGCGAGCGAAGCGAGCGAATGCCCCCGATCTAAACGACCTCAATCCCCGCAGGTGCCGTTGGCGAGCTTGTCGATGCAGATCGGCGGGCCGGCGCAGGAGTAGAGGAACTGGACGTTCGAGTACGTCTTGGCCTTCACGCCGTCGCAGTACGAACCGTTGAGCTGGATCCCCATGCCGTTGTTGATGAACGACCAGCCGTTGTTCGGGTCCTCGGGCACCTTGCTGGCCTTGCCCGACGCGTCGTCGACCGAGACCGCCACGTTGGTCTGGCCCACGGAGTCGGCGGGCAGCACGATCGTGCAGGAGGCCACCTGGCTGACGATGGCCATCAGCGCGGCCTCGAGCGAGGCCTCATCGGTGGCGGCGTAGTAGCTGGTCGTGCCCCCGGTCTGCGGCCGGCCGCCCGCCATGGCCAGCTGGTTGAGCGTGTTCTCCGCGGCGGTGACGCTGCCGATCCCGATGACGAAGGTCTGGTAGCCCATCATCGCGGCCATGGTGACCGCTGCCTCGGCCGCCGCGTCCTCGTCGGGGTTGTCGGTGGTCGTGCACATCCCCTGAGGGTTCGACTGGGTGGCGCACCCCATCGGGCAGTTCGGCAGACCGTCGGTGGCGAGGAGCAGGAATTTCGGGTTCGTGTCGGTAACCGTGCTCAGGTACTGCGCGCCGTAGGTGATCGCGTCGCGCGTCGGCGTGTTGCCGCCCGGCTTGTTGGTCTGGATCGACCTCGTCACCGCGGCGCCGCTCATCGGCGCGATCGGGACGGCCGGCGCCATGCTGGCGTCACAGGCGTTGTTGTCAGAGAAGTACTTGAGCCCCCAGTTCACCGTGGTGTCGGTCGCCTGGATCACGTTGCCGATCGCGGTCGTGAGCTGCGTCCATTTGGTGGAGGCGCAGCCGTTGCCGCAGCTCTTGTCATCGTCGCCGTTGTTCATCGACGCCGACTTGTCCTGGACCAGGAGGATGTCGGGCGGCGAGGGCATCACGGGGTTGGTGCTCACGCCGCAGGTCGCGCCGCTGCCGCCACCCCCGGTGACGTCGCCGCCCCCGCCGTTGAGGCCGACGCCGGTGATGACGAGCGTGCCACCTCCACCGCCGCCGCTCCCCGAGCCGGACGAATTTCCGGAGCTCGCGGCGCCGCCACTGGTCACGCCTTCGCCAGCGGGGCCCGGACTGAAGCCGCAGGCGGCGAAACCGACGGAGATCAATGCCAACTTCACGAGATGCCCGTTCAACCAACGCATAATGGGACCTCCGACAAAGGGGGGCTGTCCGGACGTTCGTGCATTAGCTTACGCCCGATCATTAAAAAGAATGGCTAAAAACGTGCCCACATAGGGAGTGCCCAGAATTGGTCGCCACGGGTCATCTGGGTCGACCCACATGTGGGCTATCTGCCGCACTGTGCGGGCGCGCGCGATGACTATACTCGCGGCCGTGCAACGGACCCTCCGGCGGCCCGGCGTCCACGTTCTCGGTTCCAAGGTCATCCCGTGGCGATAGAGCTGCCGGCGCGGGGTGTCAGGGTGGGGGGCGTCTCGGTCGCGCCGGGCGAGGCGCGCGCGGTGAGGATCCCGCTGGCCAGGCGCGCGCACGCCGAGGCGGGCGCCGGCGATCGTTCGGTCCCGGCCTGGGTGATCGTCGGCAGCAAGCCTGGACCGCGGATCAGCGTCGTGGCGGCCATCCGGGGTGGCGAATCGACGGCTGCGCGCGCCGCCAACCGGCTGGCGGCCAGCCTCGATCCCGCTGCCCTGGCGGGTAGCGTGGTCGTCGTTCCCGTGCTGCGGCTCGGGGGCCGGCCGGCGGCGTTGGGCCGCAAGCCGCTGCGGATGCCGTTTCCCGGTGCCGCCGACGGCAAGCGGTCGGCCCGCGACGCCTTCGCGCTGTTCTCGGATCTCGTGGTGGGGGCGCAGGCGCTCATCGTGCTCGGGGGGCCACGGCAGGGCCGGCGTGGCGTGGTCGTCGCCCGCGGACAGCTCGAGGACCCCCGGGTTCACCGGCTGGCGTTGCGGAGCGGGGCCGCGGCGCTTCTGCCGGCGTCGCTGCCCCCCGGCAGCCTGCTGGCGGCGGCGGCCGCGGCCAAGGTGGTGGCGGTCGAGCTGACGGCGGCCGGCGCCGGCTCCGACGCCGACGCGGCCGAGCCGCTGGTCCGGGCGGCGCGCGCTCTCCTGACCGGGATGGGCGTGCTTGCGCCTCCCGACGGCCGCGCCGCTCCGGACGCGCGTCGGATCCCGTCGCGCGTGCCCGCCCGCGCGCTGCGGGTCCGGGCACCCGCCGACGGGTTTCTCGAAGCGCCGGTCGCGCCGGGGAGCGCGGTGCGGGCGCGCGGGCTCCTCGGGCGGTTCGAGCCGGCGCTGCCGGGACCGGCGACGGCTCTCGTCGCCCCGCGTCCGGGCCTGGTCATCGAGGCGGCGCCCGCCGGGCCGGTGCGGGCGGGGACCACGCTGTTCACGCTGGTCCGGTCGCCCGCGCTCCGGGGCGGAGCCCGGCGCGCCGACGGCGCAGCCACCGAGCCGCGCGCCGAGATCGACGGGAAGACACGCGTCGGGTGGGTCGAGCACGTGGCGCTGCCGCGGCTGGAGATCGGGCGCCTCAAGGCCAAGATCGACACCGGCGCGCGCACCTCTGCGCTGCACGTGATCCGGATGCGAACGATCGACACGGCGGGCGGGCCCAACGGGCGCCCCATCCTGGAGATCACGGTGCCGGGCGGGCGCCGCGGCGAGCGGCCTCACGTCGTGCGCGCGACGGTGCGAGGGTTCGCGATGGTGCGCGACACGTCGGGGCGGACGGAGCGGCGTCCGGTCATCGAGACGGCGCTCAAGCTGGGACCTTTCGAGCGGCGGATCACCGTCACGCTCACCGACCGCGGCGACATGCTGTTCCCGATGCTGGTGGGCCGCACCGCGCTCGGCCCCGGCGTCGTCGTCGATCCCTCTCGCCGCTACCTGCTCGGGAAGAGTTAGGACCGGCGGGCGTCGACGGAACTTTTTTGACTTCCGTCGACGGGAGGCCAATCCTCGTGGAACCGAAGATGGCTTCACGCGGACGCAGACCGCTCGCTGCCGGGGCCCGCACCCGGCGCCTGCCGGCGCGCTCGCGGGTGACGGTTCGGCGGAGCGAAGCGCCTCTCTTGCGGTCGACCTCGCTGGCTGCGGCGCTGCGTGAGAGCCGCGCGGCCATCTCCAGCCTCGAAGGCCACCTCGATGAGATCCTCCGAGCTCTGCGGAGTAGCGAGCGTGGGCCCGAGGCCGCCTCGGCCGATAGGCTGCGCGGCGCCACCCGGGCAGCGGCGGCGGCGATCGCCTCGCTGGGTGCGTTCGCGCCGCGCTGACGGGCGGCCTGGACTAGACTCTGCCCGTGACACGCGCGTCGGGGCTTCGCGAGCCGCTCTGGACGTTCGCGATCGCGACGGCGCTCGCGGCGGCGCTGGCCGCGGTCGGAGCGGTGTCCTCCTTCGTCCGCGCCAACTTGCACGCGCCGATCGCGATCATCTTCCTCTACGCGCCGGCGATCGCCGCGCGGCGGGCGGGGCGGGAGTTCGATTACCGGGAGGCGGGGCTGCGCGTCGATCCCCTGGCGCTGAACCTGGCGGTGCTGGGTGTGTTTTCGGCGCTGACCTTCCCGGCGTTCGTCGGCGGGTTCTTCGTCTTTTACGGCCACGTGTGCACCATCCCGGCGAACGCGCTCACGCACCTGTTCGGCGCGCTCTGCCGCAACTGGCTGGGCGCGGCCGGGGGGCACCTGCGGCTGCCGCCTGGGTTCGCGCTCACCGCCTTCAGCCAGCTGGTGGTGGTCGCCATCCCCGAGGAGCTGTTCTTCCGCGGCTACCTCATGGAGCGCCTCGAGCAGGTCTGGGCGCCGACACGGACGGTGTTCGGCGCCCGGGTGGGGTGGGCGCTGGTCGTGTCGAGCGCGCTGTTCGCGCTCGGCCACCTGCTGGTCATCCCCAACCCCCAACGGTTGGCGGTGTTCTTCCCGGCGTTGGTGTTCGGCTGGATGCGCGCCCGCACGGGCTCGATCGCCGCCGGCGCCACCTTCCACGCGCTCTGCAACGTCGTCTCCGACGTGCTGCACACCAGCTACTTCGGCTGAGCCGGCTGCTTCTTGGTGGCCTCGACGTAGCGGAGGCGCAGGTCGTAGAGCAGGCTCTCCATCAGCTTTTCCTCGGCGGTGGAGAGGTTCCCTTTGGTCTTCTCCTCCAGCATGGCGAGGAGGTCGATGGTGTGCTTGGCGAGCGGGAGATCCTTCTGCGACACGCCGTCATTGGGGTTCTCGATCTCCCCGAGGTGCAGCAGGGCCGAGCTGCCCAGCGACAGCACGAAGGTGTGAAAATCGACCGGCGGGAAGGCCGCCGCGGAGAGCTCGTCCGCCGGCTCCGCTGCGGGGGGCCCGCCGGGTGTTTCGGGGCGAGCCTCCCCCTCGTCGCTGAACGACCGTCGATCGGTGACCGTGAAACCGCTCCCTGATTTCGTCTCGCCGCTGGCCATGCCTGGAGCTTAGGCACGGCCGGCTGAGGTTTCAATCGCCCCCCCGGCGACCTGGCGCTATTCGCCGGCGCCGGCTTCGGTCGCCGCGTCGCTTTCGGCGGCCTCATCCTTGCCTTCGAGGCCGCCATACAGGCCCTTGCCGGCGACGTCTTCCAAGCCCTTGATGTGCTTGTCGTAGTCCTTGCGGGCGATGAGGCCCTTCTTGATGTTGCGGTCGACGGTCCGCTTGTCGAAGAGTCGGGTCACCTTGGGGTCCGCGTCTCGGCTCATGGCGGCCTTTAGCTAGCACATGAAGTGGAAATATCCTAGGGCAGCCCGGGGTTGTAAGCTGCGCGCCGCGCCAGGGGCGCGACCGTCAAAAACCGCCAGCGACCAGCCACCGGAAGACAGGGGAAAGGGAACCGAGGAAAAAATGGACGTCCGGGTCATCAACGAGCTCGTTCACAAGCAGTCGGCGTTCGTCGAGAAGCTCTCCGCCGAGGTCGCCAAGGTCATCGTCGGACAGAAAACGATGATCGAACGGATCCTGATCGGCATGCTGACGGGCGGGCACGTGCTGCTCGAAGGCGTGCCCGGCCTGGCCAAGACGCTGACGGTCAAGACGCTGGCCGACACGCTGGACATGAAGTTCCAGCGGATCCAGTTCACGCCCGATCTGCTGCCGGCCGATATCGTCGGCACGGTCATCTACAACCAGGCCAAGGGCGAGTTCATCTCCAAGCACGGACCGATCTTCGCGAACCTGGTGCTGGCCGACGAGATCAACCGCGCGCCGGCCAAGGTGCAGTCGGCGCTGCTGGAGGCGATGCAGGAGCGGCAGGTGACGATCGGCGACACGACGCACAAGCTGCCGGATCCCTTTCTGGTCATGGCCACGCAGAACCCGATCGAGCAGGAGGGGACCTACGCGCTCCCCGAGGCGCAGCTCGATCGCTTCATGCTGATGATCAAGGTCGGCTATCCCAGCAAGGAAGAGGAGCGCGCGATCATGGATCGCATGACCTCTCCGATGAAGGCCGTCGCCGAGAAGGCGGCGACGCCGCAGGAGATCGCCGAAGCGCGGTCGGTCGTGCAGGAGGTCTACATCGACGAGAAGATCCGCGACTACATCGTCAACATCGTGCACGCCACGCGCGAGCCCAAGGCCTACGGCCTGGCCGACCTGAGCGACTTCATCGCCTTCGGCGCCAGCCCGCGGGCGTCGATCTACCTGAACCTGGCGGCGCGTGCGCACGCGTTCCTGCGCCACCGCGGCTACGTCACCCCCGAGGAC
>DASYEX010000289.1:0-3318 GCA_036498765.1 Polyangia bacterium | reverse complement strand
TCCGCCCAAGCCGCAGCCAGGGAGAACCCGCCGATGAAGCTCTTGCGCCTGCCCGGTCGGTTCGAGTGGAAGATTCTGCTCGCGCTCTTCACCGTCGCGTCGCTGCCGCTGGGCGCCGCCGCCTACTTGATGCAGGTGACGATCGGCCGCGTCGAGGCGATCACCGATCAGCACCAGGATTCGGTGCGGCAGTCGCTGGGCGGGGCGGTCGACGTCTACCGGGCTTACTTCGACAAGGTGAAGGACACCTTCCGCGAACGGGCCGCCGAGATCGGCGCCAGCGACTTCGGGCACGCCGCCGATCTGGCGGAGGTCCCCGATCTCCTGCGGGCCCGCATCCTGGTGGGCCCGCGCACCGTCGACGAATGGTCGGCGCCCGCGGCGGTGATCGCCGATTCGCGCGAGGCCCCGCCGCAGCTGGTCGCCTTGAAGAGCCCCGACGGCGAGCCGCGCGTCCTGGAGCTGACCTTCGGGATCCCGCGGGAGATCTACGCCAACTTCCTGGCGCTGCGCGCCGCGATGGAGGAGGAGCGCGATCTCGATCGCCTGCTGCCGCTGGTGCTCCCGCGCATCTTTCACGGGCTGGGGATCGCCATGGTCGGCGTTCTGCTGATCGCCGCGGCGCTGGGCCTCTTCATCGCCCGGCGCGCGACCGGCCGGGTCGCGGCGCTCAGCGCCGCCGCCCGCCGCGTCGGCGAGGGGGATCTCACCGTGCGGGTGGCGCCGCGCGGCTCCGACGAGCTCGACGATCTCGGGCGCGCGTTCGACCGCATGGTGGCCGAGCTGTCCGAGGCGCGGTCGCGCGTCGTCTACCTGCAGAAGCTCTCGGCCTGGCAGGAGGTGGCGCGCCGGCTGGCCCACGAGATCAAGAACCCGCTGACGCCGATCCAGCTGGCGGTCCAGGAGCTGGCCTCCAAGTACCGCGGTGGCGATCCGGCGTACGAGCGCCTCCTGACCACGGCGCAGGAGATCCTGACCGAGGAGGTCGGGGCGATCCGCCGCCTGGTCGACGACTTCTCGGCGTTCGCCAAGCTCCCCAAGGTCGAACCGGTGCCGGTCGATCTGGGTCAGGTGGTCGACGATTTTTCGCGCGCCCACCCCGAGTGGCAGAAGGCGCTGGTGGTCGAACGGCAGGGTCCCATCCCCGCGCTCTGCGATCGAATGCTCATCCGACGGGTGCTGGCCAACCTGGTCGAGAACGCGGTGCAGGCCGCCGAGGCCGCCGGCCGCGCGCCCGCGGTTCGCATCTCGGTCGCCGCGGGCGAGAACGAGGCGTCGCTGGTGGTCGACGACAACGGCCCCGGCGTCGCCGAGGAGGCGCGCGAGCGGATCTTCGATCCCTACATGACGACCAAGGAGCACGGGACCGGGCTGGGCCTGGCGATCGTGCGCAAGGTCATGCTCGACCACGGCGGCGACGTACGCGTCTCGGAGGCGGCTTCCCCCCTCGGCGGCGCTCGTTTCGTCGTCACTTTGCCGGTGGTGGCGGGATCAGCATCGTCCGCCCCGCCACGCGCCACGCCGGGCGCCCGTCGGGCGTCTCCGTGAGGAGGTCGCCCAGCGCGGCGACGGCCGAGGTCGCCAGCCGCGCCTCGAGCCGGCCGCCGCGCACCCGGGCGCGCAGCACGCCGGCCGCATCGGCGGTCAGGGTCGCGGGGTCGAGCGGCTCCTCGGCCCCATCGGAGAGCGCCAGCCAGATGGCCCCGGCCCCATCGATGCGCGCGGCGCGCGCCACGAGCGGCGTGTCGTCGACGTCGAGATAGGCGAACCGCCGCTCGTCGAGCCGCAGGATGTAGCGCCCGTCCGGCGGCGGCAGCCGATCGAGCCAGCGGAAGAGCGCGCGCCGAAGTCCTTCGTGGGTGACCTCGCCGCCCTCGTGAATGAAGCGCCCTTCGCGATCGACGCGAATGCCCGACCGCCGCAGGCGTTCGATGAACGCCGCGTGCTCGGCCGCCTCGTCCACGGGCCTCCTCGCGGCCGGCGCTACGGCGCGCGGACCGCGCCCAGGCGCTGCAGCTCGTCCTTCGTTCGCAGCTTCTCTTTCTTCAAACGACTCCGCTCGATCTGCTCGTCCGGGGTGAGGGAGAGGTGGCGTTCCAGCTCCGCCAACCTCCGCTCCAGCTCTCCGTGTCGCTCCTTCAACCGCACCATCAGCACCGCCGCCGAACCCGGGTCTACGCGGATCTTCTCCATTCGCCGAGCCTCCGTCGCCTTCGATGATAGCGCTCCCCGGAGCGACGGATCAATCCACAGTGCTCGGGCTAATCCCGATTCTCAGCCGCGGTGCGCCTCGAAGGCGGCGATGGCCGCCTCCTGCGACAGCAGGAACTCCAGCTCATCCACGCCGTTGAGCAGGCAGTAGCGGGCGAACGGATCGAGGGGGAATGACGCGCGCGTCCCGTCGGGCAGCGTCAACGTTTTGTCCTCGACCGAGATCGTGACGCTCCCCCCCGGCGACGCCAGAAGCTTGGCGTGCGTGGCCTGGTCGATCACCACCGGCACGAGACCGTTCTTCAAGGAATTGTTTCGAAAGATGTCGGCAATCGAGGTGCTGATCACGGCGCGGATTCCGTAGTCGTAGAGCGCCCAGGGCGCGTGCTCGCGCGACGAGCCGCAGCCGAAGTTGTCCCCCGCGACCAGGACCGCGGCGCCGACGGCTTCGGGACGGTTGAGCACGAAGTCGGCCTTGGTCTTCCCCTCGCCGTCGAACCGCCAGTCGGCGAACAACTTGGATCCCAGCCCCGCCTTGCTGGTCGCCTTGAGGAAGCGCGCCGGGATGATCTGATCGGTGTCGACGTTCTCGACGGGGAGGACGACGGTCTTGGAGGTCAGCGTCTTGATGGGTTCCATGGTCCGTCTCTCCTTTAGGCCAATTCTCGCGCGTCGGTGACGCGGCCGGTGACGGCGGCGGCCGCGGCGGTCTGCGGGCTGGCCAGGAACGTGCGCCCGCCGGCTCCCTGCCGCCCCTCGAAGTTGCGGTTGCTGGTGCTGACCGCGTACTGGCCCGGCTTGAGCTGGTCGCCGTTCATGGCGATGCACATCGAGCAGCCGGCCTCGCGCCACTCGGCGCCCGCGTCGAGAAAGACCTTGTCGAGGCCCTCGGCCTCGGCCGCCTTCTTGATCGCCTGCGACCCCGGCACCACCAGCGCGCGCACGCCAGGGGCAACCTTGCGTCCTTTGAAAATGGAAGCCGCCGCGCGCAGGTCGGAGAGGCGCGAGTTGGTGCAGCTGCCGATGAACACCACGTCGATCTTGTGGCCCAGGAGGCGCTTTTCCCCGGTGAGGCCCATGTAGGCCAACGCCTTGGCGTCACTGGCG
>DASYEX010000288.1:0-26589 GCA_036498765.1 Polyangia bacterium | reverse complement strand
TCCTCACGCATGATCATCCGGAAAATCGTCGACTTCCCGGCGCCGTTCGGCCCCACCAGGCCGATCTTCTCGCCGCGGAACACCGCCGCCGAGGCGTCGACGAAGAGGATCTGGGGGCCGTGCTGCTTGCTGATCTGATCGAGGCGAATCATGCGTGCTGCGGCCGCGGCGACCGCAGCGGCGCGCGGAGGATACTAGAAATCCGGCGTGGCGCCGGTCATTCCGAAGGCGACCAGCTCCATGGTGAACGGATGGTCGAGCCCCTGGCTGCGGACCAGGCCCGACACGGGGACCGCGGGGTGGCGCCACGAATCGGCGGTGCTCCGGTACGGGCCCCACTGGGCCTCGCTGCGGGCGCGGAAGCAGCCGTCGAAACGGCCGGCCGGCACGCTGGCCGACTCCTGGGGCAAGCCCTGCCAGTTGACGACCAGCGCCGCGAGCGCGCTCCGGAACGTCGACTGCAGGAGCGGCATCATCGCGGGCGGCATCGGGTTGACGTTGCCGCGCCTGTCGAGGGTCACCACCGCGCGGATGTCCATCTGGCTCGGGTCCAGGCGGCTGGCGAAGGCGATCAACATCTTCTGCGCCGTGCGGCCGAAGTAGCTCTCGTGCAGCGTCTCGATCCAGTAGGCGCCGCCCTCCTCGCCCAGCACCTTGTAGGTGATGAACGACGGGTTCCCCTTGTCGTCGACCATCTTGTACTGCGACCACTGCCCCGCCGCGAGCGGCAAGGGATCGAAGGTGGCGGGCGCCGGGACCACGGCGCCCGCGCCCTGCAGCGCCGCCAGGCGGCCGTCGATGTCGGCCTTGGCCGCCGGATCGATCGAGGGGCCGCAGCCGCCCATCGCCAGCGCGAGAAGAAGACCTGCTCCTGTTGCGACCACCGCACGGCTCGTCATGGCGCGATGGTGCCCGAGGCCCGATCCGCGGATCAAGCCGCATCTTGGGCGGGCGAAAAAATGTCACCCGCCGGGGAACCCGCGGTCAGGGGCCGCAGGTCTGGACACAGGTCCGCGTCCCGGTGTTGCTGCAGCAGAAGAGGCCGCTGCAGCAGGGGGAAGGCTCGCAGGCCTGACCCGGGCCGGCGCAGAGGGCGGTCATACCAGCCGCCCCCAACCCGAACGGGCCGCCGCCGATGCCCCCGCCGCCAAAGATGCCGCCCAGGCCCGGGTGGCCTCCCTGCCCCGGGCGACCGCCGGTCGATGTCGATGACGGACCGCCTCCGTCGGTGGCCCCGCCGGTGGAGCTGGTCGACGTCTTCGACCCCGGGGGGACACCGCTCATGACCGAGCCGTCGGGTGGCGGGTTGCTGCCGGACGAACAGGCGCCGAGCGCGATCGCCACCGCGAGAGTCCCCCAGAGCGACGACCGCCCCCTCATGCTTCGACAACGTGGCGCCGACCTCCGCCCGGCGGAAGATCGGCGAATGAAGATCGGCGAATCCCCGAACTTGCGACGCCTGGCGGCGTTCCGGTGAGGGTGCGCCCGGTCCGGGCCAAAATCCGCTAAATTAGTTGAGCCGAAAGGCCCCCCCTCCGGGCTCTTGTGGCCGAGATGAACGCGCGCGCCAGCACCCGCTTTCCCGCTCCGGTCGCCGCCGACGACGCGGCGCTGGTGGCGCAAGCCTGCGCGGGAAACGAACGGGCGTTCGAGGCGATCTACCGGCGGCACGTCCGCTACGTCGCCGGCGTGACCTACCGGTTGCTCGGCCAGGACGCCGACGTCGACGACGTCCTCCAAGAGGCCTTCCTCGACGCGTCGGCCGCGCTGCGCGGCTTGCGCAATCCGGCCGAGCTGCGCGCCTGGCTGACGCGGATCGCCGTCCGGCGCGTCTACCGACGGCTGGCGCGCAAGCGGCGCTGGCGCTGGTTGCAGGCCGCGGTGGAGGTCGTGACGCCCAATGCCTCCGATCCGCACGCGCGGCAGCGGGTCCAGGATCTCTACGAGGCGCTGGGCGCGCTCCCGGTCAAGCTGCGCGTCCCCTGGGCGCTGCACGCCGTCGACGGGCAGACGCTGCCGGACGTGGCGCGCCTCTGTGACATCTCGCTGGCGACGGCCAAGCGGCGGATCGCCGAGGCGCAGGCGCGGCTCGATCGGAGGCTCCATGAAGCCTGATCCCAAGCTGCGCGCGGCGCTCGAGCCGGCCTGGAGCGAGGTGCGCGAGCAGCGGCTGCTGGGGCGGATCGGCGAGGCGCGGCGGCACCGGACGCGCGCGCGCCGCCGCGGCCTGGCGCTGGCCGGGGCACTGGCGGTCGCCTGTGGCGCGGCGGCCGTGTTGGTCGTGACGCTGCGCCGGCCGGCCCCCGCGCCGACAGCCGCGATGCGCGGCGCGACCGAGCCGGCGGCCTCGCGGTTGACGCTGGCCGACGGCTCGCAGGCGACGTTGAGCGCCGACGGCAACGTGCAGATCGAGGAGCAGAGCGCGGCGCGCGTGCGGCTGCACCAGCGCGCCGGCGGCGCCCGCTACGTGGTGGCGCACAACCCGGCGCGCGACTTCGTGGTGACGGCCGCCGGGGTGACCATCCGCGTGCGCGGCACCATCTTTTCCGTGGCGATCGGCGCGGACGCCGTCGCGGTTCGGGTCGAGCGCGGACGTGTCGAGATCTCGGACCAGCACCAGACCCGCGATCTGGTGGCCGGCGAGTCGCTCAGCCTCCCCATCGGTGGCACGGCGTCCGACCAGCCGTCCAGCAAGTCGTCTGGCGAGCCGTCTACCGAGGCGACCGAGGCGACCCAGGAGTCCGCAGCGTCGCCGGGAACGGCGCATGCGGCGCCGGCTCCCGCACGTGCCGGCGAGCCCGCGCGGCGCGTGGCGCTGGCGCGGCCCGCGTCGCCGCCGTCGGCGGCGGACCTGCTTTCCCAGGCCGACGAGGCGCGGGCGGCCGGCCACCCCGCCGACGCCGCGCACGCGCTGGAGGCGTTCGTGGCCGCCTATCCGCGCGAACGGCGCATCCCCGCCGCGCTGTTCACGCTCGGTCGCGTCGAGGCGGCGCGCGGGCGGCGCGCGGCGGCCGCCGCGGCGTTCGAACGCTGTGCCGAAGCCCGGCGCGACGGACCGTTGGTCGAGGACGCGCTCGCCGAGGCCGCGCAGTCGTGGCACGCTGCCGGGGTGGCCGATCGTGCCCGCGCGGCGGCGCGCGCCTACCTTGCCGCGCACCCCGCCGGGTTGCACGCGGCCGCCATGCGCGCGCTTGCTGGACCGTAGGCGGCGGCTGGGACTGGCGGCGGCCTTGGCGCTCGCGCTGGCGGCGCCCGGCGCCGCTCGGGCCGCGGCGGCGATCGAGGTCCGCGTGCACGGTTGCCCCGGCGTCGACGGACAGGAGGTCGAGCGGCTGCTCGGCATCGAGCTGGCGTTCGCCCGCGCCCAGCGTCCGGCCGCCCCGCCCATCGAGGTGGCGCTCGACTGCGACGGGCCGCGGCTGTCGATGACGGCGCGCGATCCGATCTTGAACCGGCCGCTCGGGCGCGAGCTGACGCTCGGGCCACCCGAGCCGGGGCGCGATCGAACGATCGCTCTGTTGGTCTCGCAGCTCCTTCTCAGCTCCTGGGCCGAGGGCTTCCTCGAGCGCCCAGCCCCCGTGCCGGCGCCCGGCTTGCCGACCCCGGCGCCCCGCTGGGAGCTGGCGTTCGACGCCGGCGCGCGCGTTCGCGACTGGGCGGCGCCGGCCTTCGCCGCGCGCATCGCCCTGCGCCCCGCGCGGCGGGTGGGCCGGCTGCGCCTGCTCGGCGAGCTGGCGTTCGAGCGCGGCACCGCCGAGCGCGCCGCCGGCGACGTGACCTGGTCGATGGGCGCCGCCGGACTGGGAATCGGCGCGGGCACGCGAGGACGCGGCCGACTGGCGTTCGGCGCCGCCGTCGTCGTCTCCCTGGCCTACGCCGACGCGCACGGCGACGCGGCCTCGCCGGCCTTCACCGCTGCCTCGACCCACGGGTTCCTGGGCGAGGCAGCGCTCGGCGCCGGGCCCGAGCTCGCGCTGCGCGCGTTCCGGCTGGGGCTCGAGGTGCAAGCGGGCGCCACCTTTCCCGCGGCCACCGCCGAGGTCTCCGGCGATCGCTCGCTCGCGCTCGGCGGTTTCTGGCTGGGCGCCGGCCTGACGGTGATCGCTCCCCGAGGCGCGCGATGAGGTGCGCGATGAGGCCCGCCCTGGCGCTGGCGTTCGTCGTGGCGTTCGCTGGTTGTGGCTTCGACGGCTTCGTCCTCACCCCGGCGGCGGGCGACTTTGGCGATGCCGCCGGCGTCTTCGCCGGCTGGGAGTTCACCTGCGCGCTGCAAGCCGGGCGCGGCAGCTGCTTCGGCGCCAACGTCGACGGCTCGCTCGGCACCGGCGACGAGGCGACGCACATCGCGCCCGCCCCACTGGCGGCCGACGTGGGATTCGATCTGCTCACCGCGGGCGAAAACCACGCCTGCGGTCTCGCGCACCAGACCGGCGCCGTCTGGTGCTGGGGGTACAACGCTTCCGGCCAGCTCGGCCTCGGAGATCTGACCGCCCGCGACGCGCCGGTGGTCCTGCCGCAACCGCCGGCAGCGCTGGTGCTGGCCGCCGGCTACAACCACGTCTGCGCCATCCCGCCCGATCACTCGCTCTGGTGCTGGGGCGACAACAGCGAAGGCCAGCTGGGACAGCAAGACGCCGAGGGCGCGCCCGACGCCGAGACGCCCGAACGGGTGGGCGCCGACAGCGACTGGATCGCCGTAGCGGGCGGACAGGGACACACCTGCGGCGTGCGCGCGCCGGGGACGCTCTGGTGCTGGGGGCGCAACACCGCCGACGACACCGGCACCAGCCCGGGCCAGCAGCAGGTGCGCGGGCCGGCGCAGGTCGGCACCGACACCGACTGGACGGCCGCGCTCGACGCCGGACAGGACGCCACGTGCGACATCCGCGCCGACGGCTCGCTCTGGTGCTGGGGGAGCAACGCGTTCGGCCAGCAGGGCGCGCCGCCTGAAACGACCCCGGTGGCGGCACCGCGGCAGGTGGGCACCGACACCGACTGGAGCCAGATCAGCATCGACGACTTTGCGGCCTGCGGGGTCAAGACCGACGGCTCGCTCTGGTGTTGGGGCCGCAACGCCGAGGGGCAGCTGGGCGTCGGCGACAACGACGATCGCTACACGCCGACCGCGGTGGCGCCCGGGACCAGCTTTCGTCAGGCGTCGATGGGACGCTTCCACGCCTGCGCCGTCGAGAGCGGCGGGATCGTCGACTGCATGGGCGAGAACTCGAACGGGCAGCTCGGCCTCGGCGACACGAACCGGCGCGACGTCCCCACCGCGGTGACGCTGCCGTAAATCTTTTCTGAGCCGATCGCGGTCTGTCGGGCGCTCTGCTGGAACGACCCGCCCCTCTGCGAAAGGTCGTCATGCGCCCCACCCAGGTCCGGATTCTGTATGTCGGTCTCACGTCGCTGCTGGCGGCGTTCACGTCCGCCTGCGGGGGCGCCGGCGGTAGCGGCGGAACCGGCGGTAGCGGCGGAACCGGCGGTACAACGACCGGCAGCGGCGGCGGAACCAGCACCGGGACCGGCGGGGCGACGGGCAGCGGCGGCATCGCCACCGGCGGTCAGGTCGGCAACGCCGGCAACGCCGGCAACGCCGGAACGACCGCCACCGGCTCCGCGGGCGCCAAGGCCTCCGGCGGCGCCACGGGAACGGGCGACGCCACGGGCGCGGCCGGCTCGCTGGGAACGCCCAACGTCACCATCGACACCGGCACGCAGTACCAGACCATCGACGGCTTCGGCTTCTTCGGCGCCATGGACGACTGGTGGTCGGACGCCAAGAACCTCTACAGCGACGCCTGGGGAGACCAGATCATCAACGATCTCGGCATCACCATTTGGCGCAACGAGTACTACTCCGAGGAGCCGAACCAGGACGCGAACTGGGCCAAGCAGAAGCCGGTCGTGCAGGGCCTCAAGTCCGTCGCCGACGCCGCGGGCGTCCCGCTCAAGTTCATCTTCACCGTCTGGTCGGCCCCCTCCGCCATGAAGTGCACGGTGGCGAGCGTGCAGGCCGGGAGCAAGCCCTGCACGCCCAACCCCGACGGGCTCAAGAACGGCGGCACCCTCGATCCGTCGCAGTACGCCGGCTACGCACAGTGGCTGGAACAGGGGGTGAAGAACTACGCCGACGCCGGCATCGACCTCTATGCGCTCTCGCCCCAGAACGAGCCGATGTTCGTCGAGGACTACAACTCCTGCGTCTACGACATCGACGCCACCAAGCTCAACGCCTACGCCAAGATGATCGAGGCGGTGGTCCCCGCCGTCCGCAAGGTCGCTCCCAACGTGAAGATCTTCGGCACCGAGAACATGCTGGAGCTCGAGGGACAGCCCTACTTCTACTCCCAGTACATGGACAGCGCCGGCTGGGGGAACCTGGACATCCTCGCCTACCACGGCTACCAGGACGGCGTGGCGCCGACCGCCGGCTCGCAGCTCGCCACCTACTGGAGCTACGTGCGAACCAACTGGGACGCCCCCCATTCGAAGCCAGCCTGGATGACCGAGACCTCCGGCTACACCGACAACTGGTCGGACGACAACGGCGCGCGCGATCTGGCGTTCGCCATCTACGCGGCGCTCAGCTACGGCCAGGCTTCGGCCTGGATCTGGTGGCAGGGGAGCGAGCTCGGCGGCGCCCCCGGCCAGTACACGCTGATGGAAGGCACGCAGGTCCGAGGCAAGCGCTACTACGTCTCGAAGAACTTCTACCGCTACATCCGTCCCGGCGCGAAGGCGGTGAAGGTCAGCACCACCGACTCCAGCCTGTTCGTCGTCGCTTTCACCAACCCGGGCTCGGGCGCGTTCACCATCGTCGCCATCAACACCGCCCAGAGCGACAAGACGCTGACCATCGGCGGCGCGGGCGTCCCCCAGAGCTTCAGCGCCTACCGCACCTCGGCCAGCGACGACTGCGTCGCCGCCGGGACCATGGCCAACGGCGCCATCACGCTGAAGGCCGACAGCGTGACGACGCTGGTCAACGGCAGCACGCTCTAGAAGTCGGACGTCGCGCCGGTCGTGCCGAAGGCGACCAGGTCCATCGTGAACGGGCGGTCGACGCCCTGGCTGCGCACCAGCCCCGAGAGCGGAACGGCCGGATGCCGCCACGAATCGGCGATGCTGCGCCAGGGCCCCCACTGCGCGTCGGCGCGCGTCCGGTAGCAGCCCTCGAAGCGGCCGGCCGGAACGGTCTCCGCCTCCTGAGGCATCCCCTGCCAGGTGATCGCCAGCGCCGCAGCGAGGCTGCGGAAGGTGACCTGCATGACCGGGATCTTTCCCGGCGGGACCGGGGTGACGTTGCCGCGCCGGTCGAGCAGCACCAGGGCGCGGACCTCGATCCGGTTGGGGTCGGTTCGACTGCCGAACGCGATCAGCATCTTCTGCGCCGTGCGCCCGAAGTACGTCTCGTGCAGCGTCTCGATCCAGTACGCGCCTGCCTGCTCGCCGAGCACCTTGTAGGTCAGGAACGACGGCCGCCCCTTGTCGTCAATCATCTTGTATTGAACCCACTGCCCGGTCGCGAGCGGCATCGGATCGAACCCAGGCGGCGCCGGCACGGTCTTCCCGGCCTCCTGCAGCGCCGCCAGCCGGCCGTCGATGTCGGCCTTGGCCGTCGGATCGAACGGCTGCAAGCAGCCGCCCAGCACCAGCGCGCACAGCAGCAACGCCACCCACACCGCCAACCCCACGCCCGCGCGCTCCCAGCTTTGAGCGCGGGCGATTCGCCCGTATGTTTCACCCATCGTGGTTCCTCGTTGCTTCCGACTGCGCAGCGCCGCCGTGGCGCTGTCGGCAATCTGTGCGCTCGGGTGTCATCGGCAAGCTACGCCGATGGCCGATGCCGACGTCGCGTCGTATCGAGAGGCGGCGGGCCGCATCGCCGAGGCCAACAAGACGGGCGACGCGGCCTACAAGCGGGTGGCGGCGCTGGCGGATCTGTTCGGGCCGCGCATGACGGGCTCGCCGGCGCTCGAGCGGGCGATCGTCTGGGCGCACGACACCTTCGTCGCCGACCGCCAGGAGAACGTCGCGCTGGATCCGGTGCGCGTTCCGATCTGGCAGCGCGGCAAGGAGGCCGCCGAGATCGTGGCGCCCGCGCCGCGGCGCCTGGCGGTGCTGGGGCTGGGCGGCAGCGTCGGGACCCCGCCCGGCGGCCTCACCGCCGAGGTGGCGGTGGTGTCGACGTTCGACCAGCTCGGGAAGGTCGGGCCCGCGCTGCGCGGGAAGATCGTCCTCTTCGACCACCCCTTCCCGACCAACGTGCCCAACGCGGCGGCCGGGTACGGCCAGTCGATCGACTACCGGACGGAGGGGGCGACGCGCGCGGCGGCGTTCGGCGCCGTCGCGGCGCTCGTGCGCTCGGTGGCGTCCGCCAGCCTCGGCGCGCCGCACACCGGCCAGATGCACTACGGCCCCGGCCCGCAGATCCCGTCGGCCGCGCTGTCGGTCGAGGACGCGGAGCTGGTGGCGCGGCTCTGCGCGCGCGGCCCGGTCACGCTGCACCTGGTCCTCGACGACGGTCCGCACGGCGAGGCCTCGTCTTTCAATGTCCTCGGCGAGCTGCGCGGCCGCGAGCGCCCGGAGGAGCTGGTCGTCATCGGCGCGCACCTCGATTCGTGGGACGTCGGCGAGGGGGCGCAGGACGACGGCGCCGGCTGCGCGATCGTGATGGAGTCGCTGGCCACGCTGCGGCGCCTCGATCTGATCCCGCGGCGCACGATCCGCGCCGTGCTCTACACCTCCGAAGAAGAAGGCGGCCAGGGCGGCAAGAGCTACGCTCAGGCGCACGCCGCCGAGCTCCCCCGCCACGTCGCCGCCTTCGAGACCGACATCGGCGCCGGCGCGCCGCTCGGCTTCCGGATCGACGCCGGCCCGACCGCGGTGGCCGATTTGCGCGGCCTCATCGCCCTGCTGGCGCCGCTGGGCGCGACGCTGGTCGACGCCGGGTTCGCCGGCTCGGACATCGCGGCGATGCGTCCCGCCGGCGTGCCGCTCTTGGGCCTGTTCGCCGACCCCGCGCACTACTTCGACATCCACCACTCCGTCGCCGACACGCTGGAGAAGATCGACCCCGCGACGCTCGGCCGCGACGTCGCCGCGATGGCCACCATGGCCTACGTCGTCGCCGACCGCCCGACCCGCTGGCCCGCCTCGCCGCCGCCCCCGCCGGAGAAGAAGCCGTGACCGCCACTGCGGGCGCCGCCGACGCCGCCCGCGCGCGCGCCGCCTCGCGCCTTCCCGCGCTCGACTGGATGCGCGGCCTGGTGATGGTCCTGATGGCCGTCGACCACAGCTCGGACGCCTACAACGGCGGCCGCCTCTTCACCGACGCCGCCTGGCTGTGGCACGCCGGCACGCCCCTGCCCGCCGCGCAGTTCGTGACCCGCTGGATCACGCACCTCTGCGCCCCGACGTTCCTTTTTCTCGCGGGCACCGGCCTGGCCTTCACCGTCTCGCGCCAGGTCGCGGCCGGCGACCGCCCGAGCGCGATCCCGTCGACAGAGTCGGGCTCTGCCCGGCGGAGTCGGTCGCGGGGGGGCACGGGGACCCTCCGAGGGTCCTCGTGGGAAATCGACCGCTACATCGTCGTGCGCGGCCTGATCATCGCCGCGTTCGAGCTCTGGATCTCGCTGACCGTGATGAGCAACGGCAAGCTCATCTTCCAAGTGCTGTGGGGGATCGGCTCGGCGTACGTCCTGATGGCCCCGCTGCGCCGCCTGTCCGACGGCGGCGCCCTCGCCCTCGGCCTCGTGCTCATCGGCGCCGGCGAGCTGCTGGTGGGCCTCGCCATGCGCGGCGGCGAGCCCGCGCTGCCGTTCAAGCTGCTGGTGACGGGCGGTTCCTACGGCCGCCTCCTCGTCGCCTACCCCACGATCCACTGGCTGGCGATCCTCCTGCTCGGCTGGTGGTGGGGCCGCCGCCTGGTGAAGTCCCCCCAGGCCCGCACCACCGCCGGTCGCGACCTCGCCCGCGCCGGCCTCGCCGCCCTCGCGCTCTTCGTCGCCCTGCGCGCCCTCGACGGCTACGGCAACATGCGCCTCCTCCGCGACTCCTGGGCGCCGCTCCAGTGGCTCCACGTCAGCAAGTACCCTCCGTCGATCACCTACGACGCCCTCGAGCTGGGCCTGATGGCCACGATCCTGGCCCTCCTGTTTCGCCTGGCCGCCCACCGCACCCCGCGCCCCAACGGCCTCCTGATGGTCCTCGGCCAGGTCCCGATGTTCTTCTACCTGCTGCACTTCCCGATCCTGGTCCAGAGCGCGCGCCTCTTCGGCCTCGAGAAAAAGTGCGGCGTCGGCGCGTCCTACCTGGGCGCCGCCGCCGTCATCGCCCTCCTCTACCTGCCCTGCCGGTGGTACCGCGGGTACAAGGCGCAGCACCGCGGGGGCTGGGTCCGGTTCGTGTGAGCATCGCCGGCAGTCGCAACTAGGGCTGCACCGGCTGCTGCTCGGGGTCGCTCGACCGCTCGCGCGCCACCGCCGGGGGATCGCCGCCGCTGACGGTTCCAGCAAGCTGCCGCCGCGACCGTGAGCCGCTCAGCTGGCGGGCATGCAGACGTCGCCGCTGTTGATCCCCAGGCAGGTGCCCCTGGTACCGGGAGCGATGCAGGCGACCGGGCACGCTTGCGACGTGCACCCGGCAGCGTTCCACTGCGCGGCAATCGGATCGAGCGCGCTGGTGTCGTTGACCCATCCGCTGCACCCGCAGGTCAGCGAGGAGACCACCAGGTGCGTGCACTGCAGGGTGCTCACGCTGGCGTTGCACATGCGGGCTTGCACGAAGGCCGTCGAATAGGCGCTGGCGATCTGGGCGCAGGACGCGGCATTCCCCCCCTGACCGCCGCCGATGCTCCCGCCGCCGCCGGCGTGCCCGCCTTGTCCACCGCCGCCGTTGTTTCCACCTCCGCCGGCGTGCCCACCCTGACCGCCGCTGCCGCCTGCACCCGTCACCGGGCAATAGCCGAGCCAGTGACAGGTCTCCGCGAAGCAGAGTCCGCATTCCCACTGGGCGCCGCTCCCGTCGCAGCAGATGGCCCCTGCCGATGGGCACATGTCCGCCGTGGCGACGTCCGCCGGACAGGCCGTGGCGTGACCGGCGGCCGCGCAGGCTGGGCAAGCGCCCACGGCACCGCCACCACCAGCCTGGCCGGCGCTCCCCGCTGCTCCGCCGTGTCCGCCCGTGCTGGTGCTGCCGCCAGCGCCGCTCCCGCCGGCCGCCCCGGCCGCGCCGCCCGTCCCGCTGCCACCAAGCGCCCCAGCCGTACCACCAGTCCCCGCGCCTCCCGTGCCGAGGTGGCCTCCCGTCGCGCTCCCGCCGCCGGATCCGCCGCCCCCGGTACCCCCGCCATTCCCGGAGCCACACCCGAGACCGACCACCATCACCGTCAAAGCGAGAAGAGACGTTGAACGCATGGCGCCCCCTTCGAGCAATCCCCGTACCGAAAGACCCCGCCAAACGGTGAGGGTTTCTGGTCCCAGTCCCTCAGAACTCTGATGCCCGGTCGCCAATGGCTGATCCGCATGTCACCCGCCGGCGCGATCAGCCGTCGGTCGCCTCGGCGCCGGGCTGGCCGCGGCGGCGGCGCACCGGCCGCAACCGCTCGACGAAGGCGGGGACCTCGGCCAGCGCGATGGTGACGGGCGGCGCGCCGGGATCCGCCGGCTGATGGACCACGGCGATCACGTTCAGGTAGTCGAGGGCGACCTTCAGCTCCTTGTTGCGGCCGCGTGAGGTCGTCGACACCTTGATGAGGTCGCGCAGCTCGGGCCGGCGATCGCGCAGCATGCGGGCCAGAAACGGCCGCACCGTGTTCGAGAACCTCAGCTTGGTGCGGCGCTTGATCTCACCGGTCACGAGATCGATCCCGATCCGCGTGTCGCCGCGCGCGGCCCAGCCCAACGCGACCCGCTCCGCTTCCGGGTAGAGCGCCTCGAGCTGGTCCATCGTGAAACCAAACTCCGACAGCTTGTCGGCCACCCACTGCCCGTCGACCGAGAGCGCGCCGATCTTCTCCGAGACTTCGTGGTTCGTCATGAGCCCCTCGCCCGACATCCTCGCCCCGCCCGCCAGATTTTTCATCCCCTGATTTCGCCGCCGCGACCGAGCACGCGCGAGGTAAGGTCGGGCGATGGGGCTGCTCGACGAAGCGGGGCTGGACCGGCTGATCCAAGCGGGCTGCGCGGGCTGCGGCGGCCACAAGCTGACCTTCCGGACCTACGTCGACGGGGCGTTTCCCTTCCTCGCCGCCGAGCCGATCGGGCGCCCGACCTGGGCCTACGACGGAGAGAAGTTCGTCGACGGCGTGTACGCGGTCGACTGCGCCGGCTGCGGCGCGGCCCTGTTCGCCGCGGACGTCTGCCCGCGCTGCCACGCGCCCGGGGGCCTGGCGACGGCGCTGTCCACCGAAAACCGGTGGCCGGTCCCCAGCGGCTGCGGCGACGCGGAGTGCGGCGGCGAGGAGATCCGCTATCTCGCCTTCGTCCCCGTGAGCGTCACCTACGAAGGCGCGCGCGCCGACCGGCCGCGCGGCGCGGTGGAGCCGCACGACCCGGGCTTCCACGGCACCCGCGCCGACTGCCGCGCCTGCGGGCAGACCATCGCGGCGCGCGACGACGGTGACGGCTGTCCGCTCTGCGCCGGACCCGGCCCGCTGCGCGCGCGTCCCGGTTGAGCCCGACCGCGCGCGCTATTCGCCGAAGGTACAGGGGCCGATCGTCTGCGCCGGCGGAACCGCGACGGGCGCGTCCCAGGTCAGACCGGAGGCGGCATCGACGCCGGACTGCTCGACGACGCCGGTCGGAACCGTCACCGTCGCGCAGACGGTCTTGGCGCAGACCTGATACGTCCCCGGATCCGCGTTGAACTGGTAGCCGCCGCGGGTCGTCTCGGCGCTGCCGAACTTCATGTCCTGCGCGCCGTTGAGGATCGTCCAGATGTCGACCTCGACGTTCTGTTCGAGCTTCCCGCTCGCGTCGAGGATCTCGCCGAACACGCCCTGGGTGGTCGGCTTGTGCGGGCAGATGTTGTCGGGGTTGATGCAACCGACGGCAAGCGCGAAGGCGGCCAGACAGAGGATCCTCATCCGTGCCTCTTATCCCGAACGCTCGCAGGATCCCAGGACGTTCCGCCAGAAACCGCCGGCCGCCGAACGGAGTATCGTCCGGGGATGATGTCGGCGCGGGGTTGGATTGCACTGTCGTCGGCGATCGCAGTCTGCGGCGCGGGCACGCGGCTGACGCTGGCCTGTGGCCAGCCGCGCAGCCTCCTCGGCCCCCCTGCCCGCGTCGTCGCCCGGGCCGAGCAGATCGTGTGGGCCGAGGCGAGCGGCCGTCAGCCCATACCGGGAGACGACCAGGCCGCGCGGTACACCTTCAAGGTGCTGCGGGTCTTCCGCGGCCAGCTCGGCGCGACGATCGAGGTCGTCGGCTCGGGCGACGGCGAGGAGGTGCGAAGCCCGAGCTATGACCGAGACTCCAACTTCGCCAACCACACCTCCCCGGAGTTCTGGACGGACCTCCACGGCCGCATGGCCTTCGGGGGCGACTGTCAGATGATTCCGCCGTACTTCGCGATCGGCCACCGCTACCTCTTGCTGCTCGGACCGCCCGACCTGAAGCAGTTCGAGCGCGTCGACAGCGAAGACGACCGATGGTTCCAGTTCGTGCGCGACGCCGCGCGTGCCCCCGCCGAACCGCTGCCTCCGCCGGTCGAGCGATCGCGTCGCGTCGTGGAGCTGTCGCCGCGAAGGGGCGACAGCTCCTGTCTCGAGAACATGGGCGGAACGACCGCCGCCACCGAGCTGTCGGAGGGTGATCTCCGAAACATCGACGCCTTGATCCGCAAGCGCGACCGCTGGCCCGTCATCGCCATCGACCACATCGCCGCGTTCCGCGACCGGTATGATCGGAGCCCCGGTGACTTGGACTTCGAGGCCACGACCGGCGTCGGTTGCGGCGCGCACGCAGGACGCGGGCGCAGCTACCGGCTCAAGCTCGTGCGCGGCCGGTGGACCGTTGCCTCCGTCGAGACTTGGGTCTCTGGCAGCTGAACCGTAGCGCAAGACCGCTGGATGGACCGTGGGCGCACTTCACGGTCCTCCGTGCCGAGCACGGCAAGCAACTCCCCCAAAGGGTGCAAGGGCGTTCCCTTTCGATGACGCGATCGTCGTAGTTACCACGACCGCGCACGAGGTCAGGGCGGAAGATCTCCGGGGCCAGGCGCTTCGCCGTAGTCGACCTGCGCTTCTTGGCCGGGCTCGGTGACGATGTTCGGGTGCGGCTCGGGTACCTTCTGTCCCCGCAGCTTGATCGTGAAGAGCCTGACGCTGTTGTAGCGGGCCGCGAAGCCGTGATCCGTGACCAGGTCCTGGTAGATGGCCATCGCGTTTCGACCAAGCCGCAGCCCTTGCTCGATCAGGTCCCGATACGGCTCGCACGCGCTCGCGGATGGCGACCGACCACATTGCCGCGCTGCAGAGTCGGTGATCACCCCCTCCGTGGTGGCCAGTTTTGAATCCGCAGAGTCGGTGATCACCTCCCCCGTGGTGGCCGGTTTTGAATCCGCAGAGTCGGCCTTCGGCGCCGGCGGCCACCGCGAGAGCCGTCCGCCCGACCGCCGCACCATGATTCCCGCCGCGTGCAGATACGCCCCGGCCGTCTCGCGGCGGACGCTCAGCTCGCGTCCAATTCGCCGCAGCGACCAGCCCAGTCGCCCAAGCGCCAGTATTTGCTCTCGTTTCTCTTCGTCCAAGACGTTGGCCATTCCCGCGGTGGGACCACATCGTCCCTTCCCGCGTCAACGTCTCGGCCCGGCCCGTGGTGGCCGGTTTTCAGGTGATCATTGGTGGCCGGTTTTGGGTGATCACCGAGGCGGCAACCTCCGGCACTTCGCGCGGGTGCCGGGGTTGGTGGTGGAGAGCTGGAGGTGAGGGCCTTGGAGCGTGTGGTATCTTGAGGATGTGGGTCCCGAAAGCCTGAAGCAGAAGATCGTCGAGACGGTCGAGCAACTGCCTGAGGATGCAACCGTCGAGGACGCGATCGAACGGCTCTACTTCCTCGCGAAGGTCGAGCACGGGCTTGAACAATCGGAGTCAGGCGACACGACTCCGCATGAGGACGTAAAGAAGCGGTTTCTCGGGTGAGCCACGTCCGGTGGACCTCCCAGGCCACGGACGATCTTCAGGCCATTCGGGACTTCATCGGACGAGACTCCGCGCAGTACGCGACGCTGGTCATCGAGCGAATCCTGGCAGCCGTCGACATTTTGGAGCGTTTCCCTTTAGCCGGACGGCGTGTTCCTGAGCATTCGCGCGAGGACGTTCGCGAGCTCGTTCGCCCGCCCTATCGAATCGTCTATCGAGTCGTCCGCGACAGCGCTCACATCGTTACGGTCTTTCGATCATCGCAGCTGATTCCGGGGCTGGTCTGACGGCCGTCTATCGGGCCAGGGGGCCCGGATCGCCGGAAGCATCACGAAGAAGGGACCGAAGGGCCGCCGTCGGCTCCTCGGTCTCATCCTCGAGCTCGGCCGCAAACTCCGCTGCTGACCCAACCCGCAGAAAGTAAAGGCGCTTGAGCGCCTGTTCTGCTGGGATCTCGGCGTGCAGATAGCCGACGCTTCGGTTGTGACATGGTCCCGCCGAGCGATCCAAGAGATCCCGAGTCATAGGGCGGCAGTCTACCGCGGGAAACGGCGTCGTCCCTGGAGGGCGTCAGCCACGGCTACCGTTAGGCTCTAGCCTCGGGAATCGGGATGTCGCTGCGCGTCCAGGATCGCGGCGATTTCACCAACACCGAGCTCACCTCCCATCGCGAGACTTTTCTGCTTTTGGTCGAATACGGCAAGCATGCGTCGATAGCTGCCTATCATCGGCATATGTGAATTGAAGTCCCGGCCCTTGAATCGAGCGAATCGGTCCATTTTCTCGACGAAGAAGTGGGCGATTCCCATGTGAATCGCTTCATTGTTTCCGTCGAAGCCCCTAAATGTGACGTGCTCACCAAGGGGTCCGACCTCCTTGGCCACTGCCTCTCTCCCCTTCTTGGAGAGCTTCTCGAAGCCGCGCTCAAGGTGATCCCACATGGCGAGAACACTTAGGACAAACCGGACGTCACGAACGTCGTCCTCGTGACCGTGATAGAGCCCCGTCATTCGCCATTTCAGCGCCCAAGTGTGACCACCCCAAAGAGCGTCGCCGACAAAGTCTGGATCGATTTCGCCCTTCGATAGCTTCAGGTGCTTATAGATGTCGCGCAGCATAATAACGAGCAGCTTTTCTCCGTCGGTGAAGTCAACTACCTCACCGCTCGCCTTCTGCAGACCGATTTCAACGAGCCTTCGCATCGCTTCAGCGCGCGAGGGCAGATCGTCTTGTTCCCTACGCCACCGATCCAGCTTCTCCAGAATGTCTTCGTCGACTCGCATTTCGAACCGTTCGCTCATCGGAGTCATCTCGCGCCCCTCCTCAGTACATACGTAATTGGCACGTAATAACCGTACATATGTACGTATATCGCATGGCGGTGTCAAGTGGTTCTTGACCGGGGAGAAGCTGCGCCGGTCCCTCGCGGCCAATCCGACGCGGTATTGCCGCGCGGAGGCCTGGCGGAGTAACTACGGAAGCGGCCACCAAGCGAAGGTGCCGCTGCCAGCGCAGGTCAGTCGGATGTCGCGTAAGTTTGGCGAGCCCGATTTAGCAGCAACGCCCGCTCCCGCGCGTTCCCGGCCATCCCTGCCGCCCGCTCGAACTCCTTCCGGGCCTCGTCGAGGCGGCCCAGCTTGAAGAGGAAGTCGCCGCGGACGCTGGGGAGCAGGTGGTAGCCGGCCAGCGCCGGGTCGCCGGCGAGGGCGTCGACCAGCTTCAGGCCGGCCTCGGGGCCGAACAGCATCGCCAGGGCGATCGCGCGGTTCAACTCGACGATCGGGGACGGGGTGACCTCGGCCAACGCTCCGTACAGGCCGGCGATCTGCGCCCAGTCGGTCCCGGTCGCCACCCTCGCCCGCGCGTGGCAGGCGGCGATCGCGGCCTGCAGTGCGTACGGTCCGCGGGCACCGCCCAAGCTCTCGGCTTTCGCCAGGGCCGCGAGGCCCCTCCGGATCAGCAGCTGGTCCCACCGCGCGCGGTCCTGCTCCAACAACAAGATCGGCTCGCCGCTGGGCGAGGTCCGGGCTCGCGCGCGCGAGGCCTGGATCTCCATCAGGGCGACCAGGCCGTGCACTTCCGGCTCTTCGGGGGCCAAGCCGGCGAGCACGCGCCCGAGCCTCAGCGCGTCGTCGCACAGCTCGGGGCGCATCCAGTCGTCGCCGGCGGTCGCGGCGTAGCCTTCGTTGAACACCAGGTAGATCACTTCCAGGACCGACGCCAACCGCTCGCCGCGCTCTGCCCCGCGCGGGACCTCGAACGGGACCTTCGCTTCGGCCAGGGTCTTCTTGGCGCGCACGATCCGCTGGGCGATGGTCGGCTCGGGGGTCAGGAAGGCGCGTGCGATCTCGGCGGTCGTCAGCCCGCCCAGCAACCGCAAGGTCAGCGCGACGCGCGCCTCGCGCGCCAGCACGGGGTGGCAGGAGGTGAAGATCAGCCGCAGCACGTCGTCGCCCACGTCGTCGTCCAGCTCGCGTTCCAGCCTGGCCGCCAGGGCGTCGCCGCTGGCCTCCTGCTCGGCCTCGAGGTCGCGCCCCAGCTCCTGGTGCTTGCCGCGCAACATCTTGCGGCGGCGCAGATCATCGAGCGCGCGGTTCTTGGCGGTGGTCATCAGCCAGGCGCCGGGGTTGTCGGGCACCCCCGTCTCGGGCCACTTCTCGAGCGCCGCCACCAGCGCCTCCTGGGCCAGCTCCTCGGCTGCCCCCACGTCGCCGACCACGCGGGCCAGCGCGCCGATCAGCTTGGGCGATTCGATCCGCCAGACCGCATCGATCCGGCGGATCGCTTCGTCCCCACCTGCCACAGGCAGCGTCCCCCTCCGGTTACGGCTTTCCGCCGGCGCCCGACGGCAGCTTCTTCCCCAGCTCCTTGGCGGCGTCGACGGCCGGGCTGGGGGCGAAGTCTTCCATCTCGAGGTCTTCCATTTCGTAGAAGGGGCGGATCTCGACGGCCTCGATCCCGCCCGACTCGGCCGGGATCCGCTTGGCCCACTCGATCGCCTCTTCCTTGGACTTGACCTGCAGGATCCAGTATCCCGCGACCAGCTCCTTGGCTTCGGTGAAGGGGCCGTCGACCACGGTCGGCTTGCCGCGGTTGAACGTAACCCGCGCCCCGGCCGACGAGGGCTTGAGCCCCGACAGGTCGAGGAGCACGCCCGCCTTCTGCAGCTCCTCGTTGAACTTCCCCATCGGCGCCATCTCGGCCTCCGTCGGCACCGCCCCCCGCTCCCCTTTGCTGTCCTGGTTGACCTTCACCATGATCATCACGCGCATGGTCTATCTCCTGGTTGGCAGAGGGCCTTTGTTCCGGCCCTCCCCCAGACGACGAACCGTGGGGCGTCCGATCGACTCGCCCGCCGACGTTTTACGACTTGGGCCCGCCGTCCGCCTGCAGCTTCTTCATCCGCTCCTTGGCGGCGTCGACCGCCGGGCCGGGGGCGAAGTCCTCCAGCTCGAAGAAGGGGCGCACCTCGACCTCCGCCATCTCGGCCGACTCGGCCGGGATCCGCTTGGCCCACTCGATCGCCTCTTCCTTGGACTTGACCTGGATGATCCAGTAGCCGGCGATCATCTCTCTGGCCTCGGTGAACGGGCCGTCGACCACCGTCCGCTTGCCGCCCGAGAACTTGACCTTCACCCCGGCCGAGCTCGGCTTGAGCCCGGAGAGGTCGACCAGCACCCCCGCCTTCTGCAGCTCCTCGTTGTACTTCCCCATCGCTGCGAACTGGGCCTCCGTCGGCAGCACCCCGGCCTCGGACTTCTCGTTCGCCTTGACGATCATCATGAAACGCATCGGTTTTCTCCTTGTTGGCGAGAGCCTTTGTTCCGCCCTCACCTGGACGACGAAGCTGGGGCCGCCCGATCGACACGCAACCGTTTTTTTTACATGCAGCAGGAGTCGAAGTACCGGCACTCCGGGCACTGGTAGTGCGCCTTGACCGGCTGCATCTTCACCCGGACGCCCCGCGCCGCGCAGACGGGGCACTCGGTGTCGGGGTCGATGGCACAGGCCGGCGGCGCGGCCTGAGCGTGGGCGTCCCTATCCGCGGCGTCGGGCATGGCCCGCAGCATACTCGAACGTCGCGGCCCCGCGCCCGGCGAAAGATCAGCGGCTGCGCTGCGCGCGTCGCGCGCGCGCGAGCGCAACCGCCGCGAAAACCGCGAAGAGGAGCAGCGTCCCCGGGCCGGGCCGCCCGCCGGCCTCCGAGCAGCCACTCTGGTAGAAGCACTGCGTGGGAGGCGGCGACGTGGCGGCCTGGCAGGTCATGCCGCTGCCGCCGCTGGAGCTGCAGTTGAGGCTCGTGCACTGGAGACTGTCGGTGCAGGTGCCGCCGATGTCGGAGACCGGCTCGCAGAGCTCGTTAGAGTCGCAGACCTGGCTGGGACCGCAGCTCGACCCGCCCGAGCTGGTGCAGTCCTGGCCCGGCCCCAGGAAGGCGGCGCAGGTTCCGTCACCGTTGGTCGAGGTGGTGGGGACGTTGCACCAGCCTTGAATGCACTCGTAGTCCTGCGAGCAGGCGCCGCCGACCTGGACCAGCGGCGTGGTGAACGACTCGCACCCCGGGACCCCGGTGAGGTGGTTGGTCATGTTCAGCGCGCCGCAGTCCATGCTCTGGATGTTCGCCAGGCAGGTGTCGAGCTTCGACGAGACGTAGACGGCCCGCTTCTGGTCGACCGACCCCTGCAGCACGCTCAGGATGCTCTGGTAGTTCGACTTGGTCATCGATTCGCAGGTTGCGACGTCGGTGCCGGCCTCGCCGTTCATCCCCAGCTCGTCGGCCGTGCAGCACATGTAGGCCTTTGGGCAGACGGTATTGGCGATGCGGGTGGCCGTCTGGTCGATCGGGATGCCGCTGACGCCGCCGCAGCCCCCGGCCGCGACGCCCACCCAGGCGCCGAGCAGCGTGACCGCCCCGGCGGTGACCATCTTCCGATTGCGCGCTCTGTTCGTCTCCATGGGTTCGCCCTCCCGGCGGCTCGTGCTTGCAATTCTCGTTCACCGAGGCGAAATCACGAAAAAATCGGTAGTTGCGCCGGAGCGTGCGTCCGCGTCCAGGCGCCGCCGTTCAATTTCTGACAGCGCCGCCTCACGGGGACCCGAGATTTCGCGCCTCAGGTTCTGGCTTGGCGCGCCGATTGTTGTGCCGGGTCAAAATCCAATTCCCGAGGAGAGACGCGTGCTTCATTCCAATCGCTCTTTGCACCGCCGTTTGACCTTCGTTGCGTTGGGGGGCGCAGCGCTGGCAACGTTCGCGCGACCGTCTCCGGCGGGCGCCCAGATCCTGTACGACACCACCAGCTACTCCGGCGGCGCCCCCGGCTCGACGCCTGCGGCGATCGCCGCCTTCGACGGCCTGGCCGCCTCCCCGTCGGGATACGGATGCAAGGGCCTCAGCACGCTCGACGGCGTCAACAACGGCGGCCAGTTCGGCACGAGCAACAACATCGCCTACCACGAGGCGGTCGTCTTCACAGTCTCGCCGGCGCAGGTCGGGACCTGGTCGTTCCGCTGGGGCGTCGATTTCGGCCTGGGCGGCACGCTGCTGCTCGACGGCGTCGAGCTGCAGTCGCGCTGGACGGACATGTGGTGGGGCGGCGGCTTCACCGATCCGACGGAGTACCTGAGCGGCAGCGCCAACCTGACCGCGGGCACGCACATCATCGAGGTGTTCGGTTTCGAGGCCTGCTGCGACGGCGCCGGCAACGCGCAGTTCATGCCCCCGGGCGGCGCCTGGCAGGACATCAACACCACCAACCTGACGATCGCGCCCAACGTCTGCGGCGCGCCCGGCGTGCTCCTGACGGCCAGCGCCGCACCGAACCCGGTGCTGGACGGTAGCCAGATCATCTATACGTTCTTCTATGAGAGCACCGGAACCGCGAGCGCGGCCGGCGCCGCGCTCACCACCGCGCTACCGGCCAACACGACGTTCGTCTCCGCCTCGAATTCGGGCACCTACGACGCGACGGCGGGGACGGTCACCTGGTCGCTCGGCGCGCTCGGCGTCGGCGCCTCCGGCAACGTGACCCTCACCGTGTCGGTGAAGACGCCTCTTGCCGACGGCACGCCGATCACCGACACGGCCTCGCTGACGGCCACCGGCGCGACCACCGCCACGGCGACCACCAACACCACGGTGAGCAACGCGCTCCTCACGCTCGGGGCCGCGATCGCGCCCAACCCGGTCGCCGCCGGCGCAGCGCTGACGGTCACGCTCACTTACCTGAACACCGGCAGCGGGCCCGCGGGCAACGCGACGATCGTGGACGTCCTCCCGGCCAACACCACCTTCGTGTCCGCCGACAGCGGCGGCAGCTACGACAGCGCGATGAACCGCGTGACCTTCAACCTCGGCACGCTGGCGATGGGCGCCTCGGGCAGCGTCTCCTACGTGGCGCAGGTGGCGACGCCCCTCGGCAACGGCACGGTGCTCGGCGACATGGCGTCGCTCGCGGCGACGAACAACGCGACCGTCACCGCCAGCGGAACGGCGACGGTCGCGAGCGCGCCCACGCTGACCCTGACCGACGTCCCCGCCCCCAACCCCGCCGCCTCGGGCGGAATGTTGGAGTACAAGCTCAGCTACGGAAACACCGGATCCGACGCCGCGGCCGGCGCCTCGCTCGCCTGGTCCGTCCCTGCCAACGTCACGGTCCAGACGGCCAGCAACGGCGGCACCTACGACAGCGTGTCCAACCAGGTCGTCTGGACCATCGGCGCGATCCCGGCCGGCAGCTCCGGCTCGCTGACCGTCGACCTGTTGGTGGCGAGCCCCCTCGCCAACGGAACGACGCTGACCGACGCGGCGTCGCTGGCCGCCACCAACGCCTCGACGGTGATGGCCAACACGACCGTGACGGTCACCAGCGCGCCCACGCTGACCTTGACCGAGTCGGGGTCGCCCAATCCGGTGGCCGCCGGCACGCAGCTCACGTACACGCTCGCCTACGGCAACGCCGGCACCGACACGGCGGCGACCGCGGCGATCGCCGCCGCCCTCCCGGCCCACACGACGTTCGTCTCGGCGACCGGCGGCGGGGCGTTCGACAGCGGCTCCGGCCAGATCACCTTCGCCATCGGCAGCCTCTCCGCGGGGGCCACCGGCACGGTGACCTTCACCGTGGCCGTCGCGTCGCCCCTCGCCAACGGAACGACGCTGACGGGCGCCAGCTCTCAGATGACGGCTGCCAACGCCTCGGCGGTGACGGCCAGCGCGACCGTGACGGTGTCCAGCGCGCCGGTCCTGACGTTGACCGAGACGGGCGCGCCCAACCCAGTAGCCGCGGGCGCGCAGCTCACCTACACGCTCGCCTATGGAAACACCGGCACGGACGTGGCCCCGGGCGCGGCGATCGTGGCCGGCGTCCCGGTCAACACCACCTTCGTCTCGGCGACGGGCGGCGGGACGTTCGACGGCGGCGCGAGCCAGGTGACCTTCCCGATCGGCGATCTCGCCGCGGGCGGCACCAACACGGTGACCTTCACCGTCGCCGTCGCCTCGCCGCTGGCCAACGGCACGACGCTGTCGGCGACCGCCAGCCTGTCGGCGAGCGGCGTCTCGAGCGCGCCGGCGATGGCAATGACCACCGTGGACAGCGCGCCGACGCTCTCGCTCACCAACACGGGAGCTCCCAATCCCGTGCTGGCCGGGACCGAGCTCACCTACACGCTGGCGTTCGCCAACCACGGCACCGACGCGGCCCACGGCGCCGCAGTGTCGAACCCGCTGCCGGCGGGCGTCAGCTTCGTCTCCGCGAGCAACGGCGGCAGCTACGACAGCGGCACCCGTGCGGTCAGCTGGACGCTGGGCGACATCGCCGCGGGGAACACCAGCTCGGTCACGCTCGTCGTCATGGTCGACAGCACCGCCGCGGCCGGCGTCCTCTCCGACACCGCCACCTTGTCAGCGTCGAACGGCGGCGTCGAGATCACCGCCACCGCGATGACCATGGTCAACGCCTCGATGGTCGACGCCGGCACCGACGCCGGTCCGGACGCGGGCGGCGCCGCGGGCGCGAGCGGGGCAGCGGGCTCGACGGGAACGGGCGCCACGACGGGCTCCGCAGGCGCGACCGGCTCGGGCGGCTCCGGCACCTCCACCGGCTCCGCGGGCGCGACCGGCGCGGGCGGCTCCGGCACCTCCACCGGCTCCGCAGGCGCGACCGGTTCGGGCGGCTCCGGCACCTCGACCGGCTCCGCAGGCACGACGGGCACGGGCGGCTCCGGCACCTCCGGTTCCGCAGGCGCGGGCGGCGGCACTACCACGGGCGCGGGGGGCGCGGCCGGCGCGAAAGGCACCGGCGGTTCCAGCGCGGGAGCGGGCGGAGCGGGCGGCGCGAAGGGCGCGGCCGGCGCCAAAGGAACGGGCGGCACAGCCGGCGGCGGCCAGGCTGGGGCGACCGGTGGGTCGTCAGGCGCCTCCGAGCCGTCGTCGGGTTGCGGCTGCGCCATCGCAGCTCCGTCACCGGCCGGCGGCCTCGGCTTGCTGACCATCGTCGGTGTTCTCCTGATCGGACGCCGCCGGAAGCCGCGGCGGTAGTCGGCCCGGGACCGCCAAGAGAAGATCGCGCGGCGGGACCCCTCGCCGCGCGGTCCTGCGCCTTGGCGCCCCCTCGCGCCGGTCAGCGCGAACGGCCGGTCGCCTGCGGGTCGGGGGCGTTCGACGCGCGGTCGAGCGCGGCGATCAGGTCGGCCGGCTCGAACGGCTTGGCGATGACTTCCAGGCGATCGAGGCCCACGGCGGTCAATCGTTCGCGCACCTCCGCGACGTCGCCGCCCGTCATGAGGACCGCCGGAACATCCCGCAGCCAGGCCTGGCGGCGCATCCAGAGGACGAGATCGATCCCGGTCCAGTGCCCGGCCAGATTGTAGTCGGTCAGGACCAGCGACGGACGGTGGACCGTGAGCACCTGCTGCGCCTCCTCGACGGAGGAGATCGCCACCGACGGGCGGTGATTCGCCGCCAGCACGCGGCGGAGCGCGAAGCGTACGAGCTCGTCGTCCTCGACGAGGAGGACGTCTGAGCGCCGCGCCGGTCCCGGGGACTCCACCTGGGGCCGCTTCGTCACGTCGACTGTCATGTCGCCTGCCTCCGTTCGATGCGCCGAAGCGCCCGCGCGTTGCCCGCGCGCCCTCTTCGACCCGCGTGCGGCGCGAGAGGTTAGCGACCGATGGAAATGTCGAGGGAAAGGTCGAGCTCGACGATCAGCGGCCCGCCCGCGACCGCGAAGTCGGACGACCGGACCCAGCGTGGCACGATCCGAAAATGCGTGAGGGGCGGCCAGCTCAGACGGTCACGGCCGTCGGGAAACGCGGCGAAATAGATCTCGCGCAGGCGGTCGCCCTCGGCGCTCGTCGGCCAGGCCGTCGAGCTGGACCGTCCGCTCCCCCTGCCACACCGTCAACGACACACGGGCGTCGCGGCGCAGGTTTTTCGCCTTGCGCGAAGTCCCCAGGGTGTCGAATACAATCTCCCCGGTCTGCCCGGTGGCGATGCCGATGACCGCCGATTGGGGCGCCCCATCGGCCGCCAGCGAGGCGACCACCCCGTATCTCTGCCGTTGCAAGAATTGGATCAGCTCGGCCCTTTCGGCCGCGTCTCCCTGCGCCATCGCTGCTGGTGGCAAAAATACCATCTTTCGGCGAGCCCGAATCGGTTCGACGAGCAACTGATCGATCGATGTATCCACTGCGTAGGCGGCACCCACTGCGTAAGCGGTACCCACTAACGGACTCGAGGCCCATGCGTCACGTTCCACCGTCGAAGAAGCTGGTCTTTTCGTTCACGCTGTTGCTGGCGAGCGCCCTGGTGGCGCCCAGCGTGTCGCGCGCGGCCGATCAGAAGGCGGCGCTCGCCAAGATCAAGGCGCGCTATCAAGCCGCCGCGGGCGCTTACGACGACGGCCAGTTCGAGAAGGTCGAGGCGCAGCTGCAGCAGGCGCTCAAGCTGGCCGAGGACAACGGGCTGTCGGAGAACAAGGTCATCGCGCAGGCCTACGTCCTCTACGGCGTTCTCGAGGTGGCCGGCCTCAAGAACGCCGCGCTGGGCGTGAAGTACTTCGCCAAGGCGATCGAGATCAGCCCGGCGATCCAGGTGCCGCCGACGATGGCGTCGAAGGCGGTGGTGGCGGCGTTCGAGCGCGCCGAGAATCAGGAGAGCGAGCCGGCCAGCGCCCAAGCGGAGGCGGCCGAGGCCTCCGAGGAACAACCCAAGCCGAGCAAGTCGACCGGCCGCGCGGACAAGGCGCAGGGCTCCGCGCGCGGCGACGCCGAGAGCGAGAAGCTGGTCGACGATCTGGCGACCGCCAAGGTCAACGAGAGCCTGCAGCAGGCCGATAAGGAGAGGTTGCAGAAGGAGAAGCAGGAGCAGGACAAGGAGCTTGCCAGCGCCAAGGGCCACGCCCAGGAGCTGGCCAAGGAGAAGGCCGAGCTGGCCAAGGAGAAGGCAGAGCAGGAGCGGCAGATCGCCGACGCCAAGAGCAAGCTTCACGATCTCGATCGCGACAAGCAGGATCGCGACAAGCAGCTCGCCGACCTCAAGGCGCAGGTCGCCCAGCTGACCCGGGAGAAGCAGGCCGTGGACAAGCAGCTCGCGGCCAGCCAGGCGGCGGAGAAGAAGGAGCGGGACGCGAGCAACAAGCTGGCGCACGACAAGTCCGAGAGCGACAGCCAGCTCGGCGACAGCAAGCGCAACCTGCAGGACCTGGCCAAGCAGAAGGCCGACCTCGAGCGCCAGCTCGCCGCCAGTCGGGCCGAGGCCAAGAAGGAGCACGACGCCCGCGAAAAGGCCGAGGGGGCGAAGGCCGACGCCGACCGTCAGGTCGCCGACGAGAAGCGCAACCTGCAGGACCTCACCAAGCAGAAGGCCGACCTCGAGCGCCAGCTCGCGGCCGCGCTGGCCGACGGCAAGAAGGAGCGCGACGCCAAGGAGAAGCTCGCCGCCGCCCGCCGCGATGCGGACGCGCGCGAGAACGAGCGCAAGAACAAGGAGCTCGAGGAGCGCGCGTCGCGCGAGAAGCTGGCCGAGGGGCCCGACCTGCCCGCCCACGTGACCGAGCCGATTGCCTGCACCGTCCCCGACGAGATCCCGCTGGGCACGGACCTCTACGTCCACTGCGTCCCCCGCCCGGCCCTCGACGCCAAGGTGGTGGCGCTCTACTACCGCGCGGGCGGCGTGCTCTACAACGTCAGCACGATGGACCGCTCGAAGAAGGGGTGGTACACGGCCATCATCCCGGGCGGCAAGATCGCCGGCAAGGTGCTCCACTACTACGTCGAGGCCCGCAACGGCCGCGAGGTGGTGGTCGGCTCGAACGGCCGCGCCAACTCGCCCAATGTCGCTACGATCCGCGCCGGCAAGCGGTAAGCTGCCGCGCGATGCGCTGTCCCCGACCTGGAATTTTGTCCGCTCTCTTGGCCACGCTCGGCTGCGTGGGGAGCGT
>DASYEX010000287.1:0-19946 GCA_036498765.1 Polyangia bacterium | reverse complement strand
GGGGCCGGGCGCCGGACTGCCGTCGGGCCCGGCGCTTCAGCTTTGTGACGGCTCAGCGGGCGTCGTAGATCGTCGCGATCTGACCGGCGGCCAGGGCGCTGGGGTAGATGCGCAGGTCGTCGAGCTCGCCGTCGAATGTCGGATCCGCCGCGAACTGCGAGCGGCCCAACCAGGTGTTGGCCGCCGCGCCCAGATCGGAGGGTCGCAGGGTCAGGGCCGCGTTGGTGGCCACGGACGTGCCGTTGAGGTAGAGCGTGCCGCCGCCCGTACCCAGCACGATCGCGACGTGCGTCCAGGCGCCGAGCGGAAGGACGGCCGGGGCGTCGAGGCGCTGCTCGTTGCCGTTGCCGCTGGTGGTGATGGCGAACCGCGCGACGTTGCTGCCGCCGGCGTGCGGGGACAAGAACATATAGGCGGTGGTGCTGCTCCCGAAGTCGAAGATCCGCTGCCAGGTGTGGTCGGTGCGGACGTTGACCCATACGGTGATGGTCACGCTCGTCAGCGCCTGGAGGAGAGCCCCGGGCAGCGCGACGTAGTCGCCGCTGACACCGGGGACGCTGAGCGCGTTGCCGATGACGCCGGCCGGGAACGTGCCGGTGCCCACCAACGTTCCGGCGTGACCGTTCCCCGACCCGTCGGCGATGGTCGGGCCCGCGGTCTCGTCGAACGGATAGTAGGCGTAGAGGGACGGAAGAGCCTGGCCGCCCGCGCCGCCGGTGCCCGCAGCGCCGCCGCGGCCCGCGCTCGCCCCCGCGCCGCCACCTGCGCCCGCGCCACCGGCGCCTCCGGTGCCGGTCTGAGCGGCCGCGCCGCCGGCGCCCGCGCCGCCGGTGGTCGTCCCGCCATTGCCGCCCGCGCTGGCGCCACCCTTGCCGCCGTTGCCGGCCGCGCCGCCGCTGCCGTTTGCGCCGCCGCTCCCTGCGCCGCCGCTGGCGTTGGTACCGCCGGCGCCGCCGCTGGCGTCGGTACCACCGGCCCCGCCGCTGGCGTTGGTACCACCGGCGCCGCCGCTCGTGTTCGCGCCAGCCACGCCGCCGCCGCCGCCCGCGCCGCCAAGTCCGTTTGCTCCCCCGGTGCTCGCGGGATGGTCCGCGCCGCCGTCGGTCAGGCTCGCCCCGCCGCCGCCACCGCCACCCACGTCCGGGGGAAGCTCCATCCCCCGGTTGGCGCAGGCCACGCTCCCCACGACGAGCAGGGACGCCGTCACCGCCAGCGAGCAGCGGCCTGGACGGACGGAGGACACATCCCTTCATCGGGCCCCGGCCGGCCGATCTTGAACCCCGAGCCGCGCCGCGTGCTCGCGGTAGAGTCGCCGCGATGTCGATTCCGTCGGGCGAGGCACCGGGGTGGTCGGGCGCGGCCCTCGCGCTGCTGGAGGGCGCGGTGCGCCGCCACGGCGGGTGGGACGCATGGCGGGCGCTGCAGGTGTTGGTCGTCGAGCCGAGGTCTTTGTCCGGGCTGGTTCCCTGGCTCAAAGGCCACGGCCGCACGTTCCGCCTGCCGCCTCGCGCCGAGCTGGCGCCACAGGCGGGAACGGCCGTCTTCGTCGACTATCCGGCGCCCGGAGGGACCGGGACGTTCGCGCGCGGCGCGCTCACGCTGGCCGACGCGGGCGGTGCGGTGGTCGCGTCAACGGCGAACGGGCGCGCCGCGTTCCGCGGCCTGCCCAAGCTGCGGCGCTGGTCGGCGTCGGACGCGCTCTACTTCTTCGGCTACGCCTTGACCCACTACCACGCGCTGCCGTTTACGCTCGGGAGCGGGCGTCCGCTTGGAATGCGGCGCGCCCGGTACGCGGGCCGGCGGCTGACGGGCGTCGAGGTCGAGTTGCCGGCCGAGTTGCACACACACTGCCGGCGCCAGACGTTTTACTTCGAAGAGGACGGGCTGCTGCGCCGGCACGACTACGTCGCGGACGTCATCGGCCCGTGGGCGCGCGGCGCGCACCTGTGGCGCGAGTTCGTGACCGTCGGCGGGCTGGAGATGCCGACGGTTCGCCACGTGGTCGTCCGGCTCGCCGGCCGGGCGACGCCGGTCGTGGCGCTGCACGCCGAGCTCGCGATCTCTTTGGGACGCGGCCCGGCGTCGCCCGCCCTCGCGGATCAGAATTCGTAACCCAGCATCGCGCCCAGGTCCCAATTGGAGAGCGCGCCGCTCGTCTGGTTGACGAAGATCGACTGATCGAAGGTGGGGCGCAGCGTGTAGCGGAGATCGGCGATGAAGCCGCGGTAGCCGGCCGCGAACCCCAGGCCGAGCGGGATCGTCACCGTGTTGTCCGAGCCGGAGCTCACGCTGGCGGTGCCCGAGTTGTAGTTGGCGATGCGGTAGCTGTTCCAGCCCACGCCGGCCAGCGCGTACGGCTCGAACAGGGTGTCGAACGAGTAGAGCGGGGCGTTGATTCGCAGCGCCCCCTCGAGCCCGTTGCGGACCAGCGTCGCGTTGCCGGCGCCGAGCCCCTGCAACACGTTGGCGCCGCCCACGTACGAGGCGTCGAAGCCGACGATGCTGCGGGTCGCGATCGCCAGACGCGCCGTCCAGGATCCGCCCGTGGCGGTCTCGCTGCGCGTCGGTCCGTCGGTGAAGTCGGTCACACCGCCACCGACCATCAGCGCCAGGCCCACCCCGCTTTGCGGCGCCCAGCGCGTGTGGGGCGTCGGCAGCAGGATGTCGGAGCGGCGGTCAGGGTAGGGCGGTCCGACCACCGGCGGAGGCACCACCGGGGCGGGTGAAGCGAGCGGCGGCGTCTCTTCGAGCGACGGCGGCCCCAGCGGCAGCGGCGTGGCCTCCGGCGCCGCAGGCGTGGTCGCCTCGGGCGCCGCAGGCGTGGTCGCCTCGGGCGCGGACGGCGTGGTCGCGTTGGGCGCGGCCGGCGTCGTGGCCTCGGGCGCGGGCGGGACGACTGGGGGCGCCGCTTCGGGCATCGGCGACGGGGGCACATTCCCCATCTGCGTCTCCGACGGCGTGGGCGGAATTGCCGGGGCCCCCTGCGCCAAGGCGCGTTCCGCGCCCACCGACGCGACGATCGCCAGGGCCGCGACGATCGCGACAATGCGCCGGCGTGGCAGCAGGTCCACGAATCGGTCGAGTTTCATTCCGCTCTCCTTGTTGTGGCTTTGCTGGTCAAGGTGAGGCGTCCCGGGCGGATTGCGCAGGGCTTGACCGCGCAGCCGGCGCGGCCGAGCCGCCTCCGAGCGCCTTGCCTCCCCCGCGCCGGGCGGCCAGATTTCTAGCTGAGCGCACGCGGGAGGCACGGGCGGCTCTGCCGTCGAGGCGCCGAGCCCGAGCGTCCGCATTCACGGGGAAGGACGTGCACCATGAAGAGAACGGCGACGAGCAGGCTATGGGGGTGGGTGCTGGGCGGTTTCTTACTGGGGAGCCCGAGCATCGCCCGCGCGGACGCGCCCCTGTCCGCGCAGTCGGCGGATCAGGCGGCACAGACGGCCGAGCAGCAGGTCGAGCAGGCCAAGGAGCTGGGCGGGTCGGGCTACAAGAGCGGCGCAGTCCAGCGCGCCGAGTCGGAAGCGACGCATTACGGGTGTCTGTCGACCGAGGCGCCCGCACGGGTCAGTTCGCCCGAGGCGCAGCACTACGCCGAGCTGGCGGACCAGTACCGGCAGATGGGCGCCAGCGGCTACAAGACCGGCCTCGTTCAGCGGGCCGAGGCTGACGCGCGACGGGCCCAGGCGCGTGCGGCCGAGGACGCCGCGCAGCCGGCCGCGCCTCAGACCTACCCCCGCGCTTGCAGCACCAACGATCCGTGGATGCAGTCGCCCGACTGCTGGAAGTGAGGCCGGGCGGGGACCAAGGAGCGTGACCCGCGCGCCACAGGCCCCGGACGACACAGGGTGCACCCGCGGGGCGGGTGGCTTTCGCTCTGGCACAGAACCTGAACAGTGCCGGGTCGATGGCCGGCAATGTTCTTCGGAGCGTGCGTGGGCCCACCGGGGTGGGCGTCAGCGTCGTGACGTTGGCGGCGTTCCTTCCGCTGGCCGTCGGGTGTACGTCGAACGAATACGTCATTCCGCACGAGGAGCTGGCCCGACTCGCCGCGACGGCGCCGCCTCAGCGCGGCGCGCGCGTCCGGGTGTTGGAGCAGCTCGGTGAGCGGCGGAACGATCCCGTCCCGGCGGTGGTCAGGCCGCCGCCCCCTCCGTTCGAGGACGGGGTCGCCGACCAGGCCGATCCGAGAGATGACGCCGACCTCGACGTTCAGATCGATCTCGGCCCTGGACGAGATCGGCAGCGGCGCCGGAGCTCGGGCGGCAGCGGCTCGAGCGGCAACGGCTCGTGGTCGGGGGGCCGACACACGCCGGCCGGGGGCGGGCGCGCCGGGCCACCGTCGGGCGGCGGCCACGGCTCGGGCGGCGGCCACGGCGTGCACGTCAGCGGTGGGGGCGGCGGTGGCGGTGGCGGCAACGGCGACGCGATCCTGGTGGCGGTCATCATGGTGGTCGCCGTGTGCGTGGCGATCGGACTGGTCTCCAGCGAGGGGGTACGGTTCGACGGATACGTGGCGATGTCGCCCGAGCAGCCCGTCCACCTCAAGGACGCGCGGGGCGCGCAGGCGACGATCCCGATCGCGGAGCTCTCGCCGGACCTGGTCGCGGCGACGGTCGAGGCCAAGGTGATGGACGACGAAGGGTACGGCATCGAGCGCCTCGATCGCGTCCCGCTCGATCGCCGGGGGGGAACCTTCAAGCTGGACTCGGGGATGATCGCCTTCAACGTCCCCGGTGCGGTCGCCACCGGGCCGGCGATGAACATCCAGACCGGGTACTTCTTCACCCGGCGGATCGGCCTCGTGGCCAACCTGGGCCTCGGCGGGGGTGGCGTCCCGCAGGGGCTGGTGCCCCGGCACGCGCTCGGGCTCGAGCTGCAGGCCTTCCCCGTCGCCTGGGGTCCGTTTCACCTGGGCGGCTTCGGCAACGGCGGCATGGCGATCACCGAGGTGCTGGTGGGGACAGCGCCGACTTACGTGAGCGGGCCGTCGGTGGGCGGAGGCGCGCTGGCCGAGCTCGACTTGACCTCGCGCCTGGCGCTGATGCTGCGCGGAGGCGCCAGCCTCTCGAAGCTCGACGGGATCTGGTCGCCCGCCGGGATGGTGACCGCCGGCGTGGCCGTGTACTAAGGCGTCACCTTCAGCCCGAACGACCGAGCGAGCAGCAGCGCTGCCTCCGTCGGGATGGAGGCGCCGCGCACCTGGTTGCCGGCCGGGTCCAGCAAGAGATCCTGCGACCCGGCGAAGCTGGCCTTGCGCAGATCGCAGCGCTCGAACTTGGCGCCGCCGAGCTGGCACTCCTCGAACCGCGCCTCGGTCAGGTCGGCCTCGACGAAGCTGGTCTCGACGAGGACGCAGCGAAGGAAAGGGAGCTTGCGCGCCCGCAACGACACGAACGAGCAATAGCTGAGGTTGCAGTCGGCGAAGCTGAAGTCCGGGAAGGCACCCACGCTCGTCCAGTCGATCCCCATCATCTTGCAGCGGCGGAACGCGACGCCCCGGAGCGCCAGACCCGCCGGCACGAGGCCGGTCAGATCGCAGCCGTCGAACGCGCAGTCCTCGAGGCGCGCGCCGCCCCACCGGCTCTCGCCGAGGCGGCAGTTGCGGAAGGTGCAGTCGGCGAACACCTTGCCACCGAGGTCGGCGCCGGTGAGATCGACGGCGTCGAAAGTCTCGTCCTCGAACGAGTCCTTGGCGCGGAGCGTGTCAGCCGTCGAGGGCACGGGGCCGCAGCCTAACGAGCATCGGGCGGCCCGGCCAGAGGGAGGTTGATGGTGAACGTCGAGCCCAGGCCGGGCCGGGTTCGAAGCGCGATCGTCCCGCCGCTCGCCTGCGCGACCCGCTTGACGATCGAGAGGCCGAGGCCGGTCCCCGGCAGGTCCTTGGTCTCGGGCGAGCGGTAGAACGGGTCGAAGGCCCGCGCCGCGTCCTCCTCCGACATTCCGAGGCCATTGTCCGACACGGAGAGCTCGTAACCGCGGCCCGCGGCCTGCCCGCTCACCTCGACCTCGGGGGGAACCTCGGGGCGTCGGTACTTGACGGCGTTCTCGAGGAGGTTCGCCAGCACCTGGCGCAGCAGGCCCTCGCCGCAAGAGATATCGGCGGGAGTGACCGTGAGGCGCAAGCGCCCCTGATGTTCCGAGAGCCGAGGCGCGAATTCGTCCTCCAGCGCCGCGACGACGGCCGCCGGGTCGCAGTGGCCGCCGGCGTGCGCATCGAGGCGCGACAGCGTCAGCAGGTCCTCGACGAGCGACTCCATTTGCAGGAGGCCGCGTTGCAGGATCTCGAGCGGGCGCTTCTCGTCCGGTGGGTGTGCCCGCAGTCGATCGGTCGCCAGCGTCATGCTGGTGAGCGGGCCGCGGAGATCGTGCGCCACGCGCGCGGCGAACGCGTCGAGCTCGCGGTTGCGGGCCTCCAGCGCCTCCTGTTGTCGCAGGGTCTCTTCCTCGCGGCGCGCCACCTGGCGTGAAGCCCAGCGGCCCAGAAGCCAGGTCACCAGCAGGGCGCCGAGGCCGGTGCCGACCAACGTCAACGCCAGGCGCATCCTCACGCTCGAGAAGCGGACCAGCGTCGCGGTCGCTGCCCGGTCGTTGATGGCGATCAGCTCGTCACAGTCGCGCCCGACGGCCGCGAACTGTTCGCTCACGAGCTGCATCTCCTGGCGCGCCTCCGCGTCGCGATTCTGCCGGGAGAGCGCCAGGGCCCGGGCGATCGGCCAGTCGAGCAGCGCCAGATCCCTCCGCGTGCGATTCCAGACGGCCTGTTCCTCGGGGAGGGTGATCCATGGTTCGTAGGCGCGGCTCGTTTCGGCGACCGCACCGTCGACCTTCCCCAGCTCGGCTTCCAGGTTGGTTCGCTCGCCCGGCGCGGAGGCGAAGATGTGATCGTCGACGAGAATCCGTCGCCGCTCGAGCAACATCCCGAGCCGCCCGACCAGGCGGACGCTGGCCAGCATGTTCTGCACGATCTCGCGGGCATTCCGCTGCAGCGCGCGCACCTGGAGCAACGTCGAGACGGTGACGACCACGACCCCCAGCGCCACCAGTGCGAACGCGCCCCGCACCAGCTGCGGCCCCGGAGTCGGGACCAGCCGGCAGCTCGGGTCGCGGTGGCGTCGCGCGGGATGTTCAGCGTCCGTCATCGCTCGGTCGCACTGTAGTCAGAACGTGGCGGCGGCTCTGTGGCGTAGCTCTCGGTCTTTGTACTGAATCGCGTGGCGTGGTCGCCCGCGTGTCGGGGAAACTCCGAAAGTTTCGGAGGTGGCGAAACTCTCGCTAACGTTGGGCCCGCTTCGCGGGTCGCACGCCTCCGGAAATGCGCCGCCCGTGTTACAAGTCGCGCAGATGAGAGCGTGCGCCGCGGTCCTCTGCCTGAGCGTCGCGCTGTCCGCGCGGGCCGGCGAGCCGCCGCCGCCGGGTGCGCACCCGGTGCCCGCGCGGCTGGTCACCACGGGCGGGCGCCCGCGCCTCGAGGTGGGGGGGCGCCCTTTCTTCATGCGCGGTGGCGAGCTGGCCAACTCCAGCGCGGCGAGCCTGGCCGATCTGCGGTCGGCGTTCGCGAGGCTGCCGTCGCTCGGCCTCGACACCGTCCTCGTTCCGGTGTCCTGGGAGCTGATCGAGCCGGAGGAGGGGAAGTTCGACTTCACGCTCGCGCGTGGCGCGATCGGCGAGGCGCGCCGGAACAAGCTGCACGTCGTCCTGCTCTGGTTCGGGAGCTGGAAGAACGGGATGTCGAGCTACGTCCCCGCCTGGATCAAGCGGGACCAGAAACGCTTCCCCCGCGCGGAGGCGCCGGCGGGGCACGGCGTCGAGGCGCTGTCGGCCTTCTCGACGGCGAACCGCGACGCCGACGCGCGCGCCTTCGCGGCGCTCCTCCGTTTCGTCCGTTCGATCGACGAGCGCACGGGAACCGTGGTGATGGTCCAGGTCGAGAACGAGGTGGGGATGATCGGCGAGGCGGCCGATCGCAGCGCCGCGGCGACCGCCGCCTTCCACGCGCCGGTGCCGGCCGAAGTACCGCGCCCGGCGGGCGCCAAGACCGGCGCCAAGACCGGCTCCAAGACCGGCTCCAAGACCGGCGCCAGCTGGGAAGAAACTTTTGGCAAGGGCGCCGCCACCCTGGAGCTGTTCCAGGCCTGGGCCTTCGCCCGTTACGTCGACACCGTCGCGCGCGCCGGCAAGGCGGCCTACCCGCTGCCGATGTACGTGAACGCTGCGCTCAACGCGCCGGGCGCGCCGCCCGGGAAGTACCCCAGCGCCGGGCCGCTGCCGCACCTCTTCGAGGTCTGGAAGGCGGGCGCATCCACGGTCGAGGTGATGGCGCCGGACATCTACAACCCGGCCTTCGCCGGCTGGTGCGAGCGCTACCGGCGCGCCGGCAACCCGCTCTTCGTCCCCGAGGCGAAGAACGGCGAAGAGGTGGGCGTCCACGCCCTCTACGCCGCCGGCCAGCAGGCGCTGGGGTTCTCGCCGTTCGCGATCGATCAGATCGCGGTCGCTCCGGCGGCGGCGCTCGCGCGCGCCTACGCGCTGGTCGCCGCGCTCGAGCCGCTGCTCCTCGGCGCCGGTCCCGAGCGCACGGCCGGGATCCTCGTCGACAAGGAGACCGCGCCCCTCGAGGTGACGCTGGGCGGGTACACGCTCACCTTCGTTCACGACTACACCTTTCCCTGGGCCTCCGCCGCGCGGGAGAACGCCGCGTGGCCACGGGGCGGGGGCCTGGTCATCGCGCTCGGCGACGACGAGTACCTGGTCGCGGGCAACGGAATCATCGTCACCTTCGCCCCCGCGACGCCGGGCGAGCCGACGGCCGGCATCGAACGGATCGACGAGGGGCGTGTCGTGAACGGGCGCTTCGTCGTCACCCGGCGCCTCAACGGCGACGAGACCCACCAGGGGCGCCAGCTGCGCCTGCCGATGGGGACCTTCGGTCTGCAGCGGGTGAAGCTCTACCGCTACCGGTGAGCGCCGACGCCCGCCGGTCGTTGCCTCAACGTTCCCGCACGGTAACAACGCCGGTCGGAGACCTGGCGTCGCGCCCGGCACCCGAATTGCTGTCTGGTGACAGTCGAGGTCGAGATGGGTGGCAAGGGAGGCGGATTGTCGGTCGCCGCGCTGGCGGCGCTGGTCGTGACGGGGACGCTGGCGCTCCTCGGCGCCGGCTGCGGGGGCTCGAAGGGGGCGGCGACCGACGGGGGGACGACCGCCTCCGGCTCGGGCGGCAGCAGCGGCGGGCAGCCGACGGCCTCCACGGGCGACGGCGCCGCGCCGTCGGGCGGGGGGCCGGCCTGCTCGGATCTCTTCGAGCAGGACATGGTCCGGACCTACTCGCTGGACATCGATCCGGCCACCTGGACCAGCATCATGAGCGAGTTCAACGACCTCCCGCAGCTCTTGGCCAGCGGGAACGACTTCGTGGTGCGCCATCCGGTCGTCTTCCACATGGGGAGCGAGACCGTCAACGACGCGACGTTGAAGCTGCACGGGCAATCGTCGTGGGCGCAGACGGCGATGCTCGATGGCACGCGCGCCAAGATCCAGTTCGACATCTCGTTTCACCAGAGCGATCCCAACGGCAAGTTCCACGGGGTGGAGAAGCTGGTGTTCGACATGCCACGCAGCGACTGGACGTTCATGCACGATCGCCTGTCGCACGCCTGGCTGCGGCAGATCGGCATCGCCGCCGGGTGCGCCGCCAGCGCGCGCGTCGAGATCAACGGCAGCTACTATGGCCTCTACGTCGCCGAGGAGAACACCAACAAGCGCGTCATCGCCCAGTTCTTCCCCAACAACACGGGCGGCTTGTGGAAAGCGGGTATCCAGCCCGAGACGCAGGCGACGTTGGAGGCGCAGAACCTCTCCCGCCAGATGACCTACGCGCAGGCGGTCGCGGCCGGCGACTTCGCCAGCATCTCGGCGATCGTCGATCTGCCGTCGTCGATGGTCGAATTCGCCAGCGAGGCGATCCTCAACAATGCCGACGGGACCTACGGCGGGGAGCACAACTTCTATATCTACGACCAGGGGTCGGCGGGCTTCGTCTACCTGCCCGACGACACCGACTCGACGTTCGACTGGATGGCGACCTTCGACCTGACCCCGGCCGACGATCACCCGATCTACTACTGGGCGCCCCGGGCGGCGCCCAAACCGATGGTGGGGAGCGTCTACCTGGCGGCGATGAACGATCCGGCGACCCGGAAGCAGTACGTCGACGCGATCGCCGCCCAGCTCGGCAAGTGGGACGTCTCGCAGGTGCAGGGGTGGATCGACAGCTGGTCGCAGCAGATCGCCGCCGACGTGACCGCCGATCCGCACACCTGGGCGACGCCGGACCAGTTTCAGATGGCGGTCAGCACGGCGCGCGGCCTGGTCGCCCAACGCGCCCAGTTCCTGCAGAGCTTCGTGGATTGCGAGCGGAACGCCACCGGCGCCGACCAGGACGGCGACGGCGTCCGCTGGTGCGAGGACTGCGACGACGGCAACGCCGCCGTGCACCCCGGCGCCGCCGAGATCTGTGGCAACGGCGTCGACGACAACTGCAACGGCGCCGTCGACGAGGGCTGCCCCTAGCGCGTAAGGAAGGTCCCTCAACTGACCGGGGCCGCTTCCCAGCTTCCCGGTCCACCTCACGATGTAGCGCGTGCCGCTGCTCGTGCCCGCCCTCTGTCTCCTCTGGCTGACGGGTGCGGCCGGGGAGACGCCCGCGTCGCCGGCCAACGCCGGTCCCGACGAAGGGGAGCCTGCAGAGGAGCCGCCCGGCGGGGCGGGCGTCAGCCCGGTCGAGCTCATCCCCCGGCTCGAGCTCAGACACGTCTACCAGAAGCTCGCGGGCGGCCTGTCGGTGCACGACACCATCCTCGAATCCGACATCGAATTTCTCCGCCGGCTGCTGCTCCGCTATCAACTCCCGGCCCGCACGGTGACGTCGGCGGCGGGGCAGGTCTCGGGGATCGGAGACATCCAGCTCGGCCTGGTGGGCATCCTCGGGTCGACACCGCGCTTCGTGGCCGCTCTGCTCGCGGGGGCGGAGCTCGACACCGCCAGCGCGCCGCAGCTCGGGGCGGGCAAGCAGCAGCTGATCCTGGGCGCAGGCGCGGCGCTCAAACCCTGGCGCTGGTGGCTGGCGTACGCTGTGGTCCAGCAGCAATTCTCGGTGGCGGGCGATCCGATCCGCCCCGACGTCAACCAGCTGCAGACCGACTTCGGCAGCATCCTTTTCGGGCGCAACTACAACTGGCTCAAGCTCGACTTCGGCACCACGGTCGACTTCGCGGGGCCCACCGGTGGGCGCGTCTACGGCACGGGCGAGGCGGGGAGCCTGGTGATCGGGCGGGTGGGCCTCTTCGTTCGCGCCGGATCCCAGCTCGCGGGGCCGCGTCTCGTCGACTACACCGTCGCGGCCGGCGTTCGCTACCTCTTCAGGCTCGAAAGGGGCAAGCCCCGCTAGCTCGGTCAGCCAGGCGTCCGCGTCAGGGCCGGCTCGAGCCAATGGGCGTCGAGCCAGTCGAGCGACCCGGGGGCCTGCCGCAAGGTGCGGTCGACGTCCGTCACGCGCGCGTCCGGGCGGCGGTCGGCGTAGGCGCGGGCGTACAGGATCCAGTTCGAGAGCTGGTAGTGGTGCAGGAGCGGCGCGAAGCGGTGACCGGCGAAGCCTTCCAGCGCTTCCTGGGCGGCGAGGGCCGTCGGGCAGTCGACCAGGGCGCCGGCGGCGTCGTAGAGCAGGGCCCTCAAGTCTTCGAACGCCCGCTCGGGCGCCCGCGCCACCTCCTCGAGGAGCGCGGTGAACGCCGCCTCGGGCAGCCCCGCCGCCTCGGCGCACTCGGCCATCTGCGGCACCTGGGTGGTGATGAAGTCGGAGTCGGGGACCCGCGCCAGGAGGCGGCCGACCAGATAGAGATCGAACGCGCTGGCGATCGACTCGGCCAAAAACAGCGCCGACGCGCTCGGCGCGCCAGGCGCCAGGCGCCCGAGCTCGCCCGTCACCAGCTCGTGCCAGCCGACGTGCGCGACCACATCGGCGGGGATGTGGTCGTCGGGCAGGACGTCGGCGCCGGCTTCGGCGTTCCAATAGGTGAGGTTGAGGAACAGCGCGCGATCCCAGCCGAGGTCGGCGCCCGCGGGAGGGACCAGGAAGCGATGGGCCGAGCGCCGCACGAACGCCTCCAGCCGGGCATAGATCGCCACCCCAGCCATGGCGGCCCGGTCATCGATCGCGAGGTCGTCGAGCTTCACCTCACGCAGCTGCATGGCGCGCCACCGGCATGACGCGCGACCCTAGCACGTGCAATTGCCGGCCGGCGGATTCCGCATCGCAATCAGCGGGTTGCAGAGCAGCGGGCGCAGCGAAGCGCGGTCACGGCCTCAAACCCGCAACAAAATTCGCCGACGCCTTGCGCGAAGCTCGCGTAGCGTGAATAACCTGATCGTGGGCTTCCGCGAGATCACCGCGCCGGTCATCAGCGAGAGCACCGTCCACCGGGTGGAGCGGGTGCCGGAGTGGCGTATCTCGGCCGAGGGGCCGCAGTGGCGGGCCCTCTGCGGCGTCCACATCGGCGAGACGCGGGGCGGGGGGCTGTTCGAGTTCGAGGTGCCGGTGGCGATCGATCCCGAGTCGTGGCGGCTGGCGGCCAATTGCCCGGCCTGCCTGGCGGCGACCGAGCGGCGCGAGCTCGGCGCGTTGCCCTGAGCCGACCCGTGCGATAGTGCCGCCGCCGCCGAGCGCGGCGTCTCCCATGGCCGCCGATCCCGAGATCCTCGCCGAGGTCCCGCTGTTCCAGTTGCTCGATGTCGACGAGCGCGCCGCGCTGGCGGCCAAGGTCGAACCGGTGAGCGTGCCCGCGGGGAAGACGCTGTTCAGCTACGGCGATCCGGGCGACTCGCTCTACATCGTGCGCGAGGGAGAGGTGGAGATCTTCTTCAAGAACGACACCGGCGACAAGATCGTGCTCGAGCGTTCGGGCCCCGGCGACTTCTTCGGCGAGCTGTCGCTCATCGACGCGGGGCCGCGCACGGCGACCGCGCTCGTGACCAAGGATCTGCAGGCGGTGATGGTCGATCGCGCGGACATCGAGGCGCTGCTCAAGCAGCACCCGGCGGCGGCGATGGATCTCCTCACCGCGACGGGGCGCCGGCTGCGCGAGGCCAACCGGATGCTTCGCCACACCGCCTCGCGCGACATCAACGAAGAGGTCGAGGACAGGCGGACCACGGTCATGAAGATGGCCGACTGGATTTCGGAGTTCAGCGGCAGCTTGCCGTTCCTCTTCATTCACTGCGGCCTGTTCGCGCTCTGGATCGTGCTCAACACGGGCCCGCTCGCGCACACCGGGCTCGGCGGCTGGGATCCGTTCCCCTACGGCTTCCTCACCATGTGCGTGTCTTTGGAGGCGATCATCCTTTCGGTCTTCGTCCTGCTGAGCCAGAACCGGCAGGTGGCGCGCGATCGGACCCGCAACGACATCGAGTACCGGGTCAACCTGAAGGCGGAGCTGGAGATCGCCCACCTGCACGAGAAGTTCGACGAGATGAACGCCGAGGTGCTCGAGCGGCTCAAGACGCTCGAGCGCCGGCACGCGCGCTGAGCGCGGTCAGCGCAGGTACTGCGCGACCGGGATGTTCTGCGACTTGAGCGCGGCCACCACGAAGCCGGCTATTTTCGAGGCGCCGGCCGCGTTGGTGTGGGTCATGTCGGTGCCGAGCGCGTGGTACTGCTGCCAGCCGTTCGAGCCGAGCCCGTCGTACCAGGTGGTGGTGATCGACGTCAGATCGACGAAGGCGACGTTCTGCGCGGTCGCCACCGCCTTCATGTCGGCGCCGTGCAGGCCCGACTGATCGGAGATGGTCCCGCCGCTGAAGGTTGCGCGCGCGGGCGGCGAGAACAACACCGGCGTGGCGCCCTTGGCCTTGGCGTCCTTCACCATCTGCGTGATGTTGGCCTGGAAGTCGGCCGAGGTGGTCGTCTTGTCGTTGTGGCCGAACTGGATGAAGACCCAGTCGCCGGCGGCCATCAGGTTTTTGACCGTCCCCCACTCGGCGCCGCTGCCAAGGAAGCTGGCCGAGCTCTCGCCGCTGTCGGCGTAGTTGGCGACGTCGGCCGGTGGCGCGAAGTACTGCGGGACCATCTCGGCCCAGCCGGCGTAGTCGGTGTCGGTCTGGTCGCAGACCGTCGAGTCCCCCGCGACGTAGATCATCACCGGCTTGGTCGCCGTCCCCACCAGCGCGTAGCCGATGTCGGGGATCTGGAGGCCGGCGGACGTCGGTCCGGAGAAGAAGAGATCGAGCCCGGGATACCCGGCGGCCACGTTCTCCGTCGGCTGTCCTTCCTTCGCGCGCACGTTGACCGCGAAGGCGTAGGTGGTCGATTGACCCGCGCCCGTCGAGGTGAGGCCGAGCAGCACGCGATTCGCCTCGGCGTGAATCTCGGTCTCGGCGGCGGCGCTCCCGCCCAGCTGGACGGTGACCGCGTAGTTCCCCGCCTCGGACGTCCCCTGCGACGTCGCCACGTCGGTGGTCGTGTACGTGCTTCCGCCGAACAGGCACTCGATGCAGGCCGGCCCGACGCCGCCGCCCGGGCAGACCAGGTCGCCGTTGGCCGAGGTGGTTTGGGCGACCGACATGCAGACCGCGCGGTTCGCCGTGGTCGGGGTCGGGTAGCCGGGGGGGACGTTGCCCAGCGCCGTTCCGCCGGCGCCGCCGCCCCCGGCCGTGCCTCCGCCCCCGGCGCCGCCCGCGTGGCCGGCCGTGGCGCCCGTGCCGCCGCCAGCCCCTCCGGCTCCCCCACGACCGCCCGCGGCGCCGCCCTTGCCCGTGACGCCGGCGCCGCCGCCCGTGCCCCCCTTGGCCCCGGCCGCGCCCCCGTTGCCGCCCGTACCCGGGCCGCCGCCGGTCGCCGGCAGGCCGCCGCTCCCGGTCGTGCCGCCGCTGCCGACGCTCCCGCCCGTTCCGGTCGAGCCCCCGGCCGCGCCGCCACCCGTTCCAGGCGACGCTCCGCCGGTTCCGGTCGATGCGCCGCCGGTTCCGGTCGATGCGCCGCCGGTTCCGGGACTGCCGCCGGTTCCGTTTCCGCCCGACCCTGGCGTGCCCCCGGAGCCCGAGTCCCCGGCCTCGGTTCCGCCGCAGGACGCCATGAGCGTTACGATCGCCGTCGCCAAGGCGACCACCAGAGGTAGGCGAGGTCCGTTGGGGTGATTAACCTGGGGCTTTCGCATCACTGAAGGAAGGGGAGGTAGCCCGGAAACTGCTGCGGCGCCTCGATTTCACAGGGAGACCATCATGGCAAACGACGAGGGGACCCAGGCCGCGGCGGGCAAGCGCTCGGCGGCGACGACGGCCGGTGTGACCGTCACGGCGGTGGTGCTCTTCGCGGCGGCAATCGTCGCCGGGACCCGGCACGCGAAGGATGCCGGTCCGCTCGGCGGGCCGCCGCTGGCCGCGCCGGCCCAGGAGGCGGTACCCGCCGCGCCCCCCGCGGCCGCCGCGCCGCCGGTGGCTGGTCCCAGCCTCCCGCCACGCCACCTCCAGCCGGCCAACCGCCAGGAGCTCGAGTCGACGCTGCCGAAGGGAGCGCGGATCGACGTCACCGCCATGGCCGGCGACCCCGAAGCGCAGCGTCTGGCCCATGAGATCCGGGCGTTCCTGCTGGCGAAGGGCTACCAGGTCGGCGACGTGACCCGCAGTATTTCGACGCCGCCTGCCAAGGGGGTCGGACTCCAGCCCCTCGCGGACGGCAAGTGGCGGGTCATCGTCGGCAACGCCGAGCAGTGACCGGACCGATCGCGAGCGCGGCTTCGGCTAAACGGCTCGCCGCTCCGCCGCGATCGAGAAGATCAGCAGCGGGCGGCCGGGCGCCGAGGCCAAGGTGAGGCGCGGCTCGGAGCCGCGCAGGCCCATTTGGGTCGGATCGATGCCGTCTGTCTTGGCTCCGACGACGAGAAACGGATCTCCGTCGCGCAGGCTGTGCACGTACCAGCCCGAGGGCGTGGCGCCGGCGGGGAGGCCGAGCGCGCCGAACAGGTGGCGCAGCTCGTGGCTGTCGAGCGCGACGTTCGGCTCACCGTAGATGCGGCCGTCGGCCACCCGCACCAGGATCGAGCGGCCCTCCTCGTCGACGAGCTCGAAGTCGTGCAGAGATTGGAACACGCCCGGGAACTTGTGCTGGCAGGGGAGGGCGAGCCCCACGGGATTGTCGGGGCCCACGGTCCGCTCGAGGCGCTGGCGGCCGCGCATCCACCCGACCACCGAGACGATCGTGCCGTCGGGCTCGGAGCCGAGCGCGTTCCAGTCGTCCGCCGCGACAGACTCGGCGCTGCGGAGCAAGAGCCTTTCGGTCCAGGCGCTCTTGACCCGGAGGATCGATCGCCGGACGCCGGGTGCCAGGGCGAGCGCCAGAGGGCCCACCGTGAAGAGCGACATGCGGCCGGCCATGAACGGGGTGATGTAGAAGAAGATCACCCACCTCGTGAGCTGGCGGAGCGCCCACATCGCGGTCGCGTAGAGGACCCACAGCAGCCATCCCCCGAAGTCGATCCGCATCTGCTCCCAGGACGACAACCAGCCCCGGGCCGGGTCGTCGCGGAGCGGCGTCATGCGGTGAAGGGGACGGACCTGCTCGGCTCCCGACGACCCAAACGCGGACCCGAACATCCCCACACCCGCATTGTATCCGAACTGGCCGTGGGGACGAAGGCCCCACGGAAGCCTTAGCGCCGGCATCCGGCCAACGCGCGAACAGCCAAGTGTGCCGAAGCGGGACCTGCGACACGTTGAATCCGAGGGGCGCATGGTACAAATAAGGAAGAAGCTTGGGGAAATGGTTGGCAACAATGACCAGAGCTCACCTGATCCGCGCGGCGCACCCGACCTTCGGCCGGCGAAACAGGCCAACGGTCGGCATCCTCGTATTCGCCGGGCTGGTGACGATCGCCGGCTGCGGTCAGAAGCTCTGCGAGCCGCAAATCGACGTCAATGGCGCCGTCTACGACGTCTCGATCGCCAGAGTCTACGGCGCGGGCGAAGTCTACAACACCGTCGAGGGAAACGTCTGGAACCCGTCGACGACCATGTATACGCCGCTGTGCGATGGGATCGACGGGCTCAACGTGGGCGCCGTCCTTCAATTCCAGACGATCGGTGAAACGACCGGCGAGGCCCCGGGATGCTCCCAGGCCGTCGCCGAGCTGGTCGCGGGGCCATCGGGTTTGACGATCGACGGCCGCCTGTCCCAACTCCCGACCTGGGGACCCGACCTGCGCGTGTCGACCGACGTGATGTACGCGTTGCCGAACGTGACGTTCGGGGATTGTAGCGGGACCCTCATGCTCGAGTTCTTCGACCGTCCGGGCGACTTCTTTGGAGTCCCCGCGAATGACGGTGGATATCAGCCGGCGGTGATGTACCGACTGTTTTACCCGTCATCGGGAAGCTGCTCCCTGTGCAACGACAACTTCGTCGTTCAGGTCTCCCGGCACACGGGCGGCGCCTCGACAGGTCCGACCGGCAACCAGGGCTGAGGGCGAGGGCGAAAGGCTAGAGCGAGCAGGTGCCTGGCGTGCACGTCTCGCCGATGCCAGCCGCGTAGGCCGCGCAATTTGGCGCGCTCAGGTCTGCCGTCGTCGTTTGGGCGGGGTTCGTAGGCCCATCCGGATAGCAGGTGATGGTCAGCTGCGCCTGCGTCTCGTCGAACATGATGCGCGCGAGCTCCGTTCCAGTCGGGCTCTGGATGTCTTCCTGGGTGAGGCCCTGTTTGATGGTTTGGTAGCACTCCTGGCCACCCGGGGCGTAGTAGGTCGACGTGATCGTCGTGCCGGACTGTGACGCCGCCACCTTGACCCCATTTGCATAGCAGGTGGTGGAAGAGGTCGTGCCGGACGCCTTCACGCAGCTCTCTCCGACCCGGTCGCACGGAGCGAAGAACATCGCCACGCAGCTCCCCAGGCAATTGCCGACGGCGCCGGCGTCCTGCGTTCGTGGCGGTCCGTCGTCACCGGAGCTGGTTCCGCCCGTCCCTCCCGTCGCACCCGTCCCGCCCGTCCCACCCATGGTTACCGGTCGGTCGATGCCGGTTGCGCCTCCAATGTCCCTCCCGCTCTTCGCGTCCTGAACCGGTCCCGCATCATGCGGGGCCGATTTACTGGGCGTGCACGCCGCCGACGCGACCGCGAGAATCGCCGTCAGGATGAGGCCGGATGGGCGACGGCGCGACCGTGCGTGTCTCCCTGCGTGTTGCGAAGCCTTCACCGGGGGGTCAACCGATGTTGATGGATTGGATGCACATGAGCTTCACGGGATCGAACACCATGCCCTCCGGGCAAGTCGTCGGGAGACAGACCTCTGACGCGGGATCCTTGGCCGTTCCCATCGGGCAGGGGCCGTTGAAGGTACAGGTCAGCGTCTGCTGGACGCCGTTCAGCTCGAAGGTCGGGGGCTGTCCAACCCATTGCGACGGACACACGGGGTTGCCGCCGGCGTCGTTGGTGTGGAGCCGGAAGATCTGGCATCGCGCGCACCAGTTGATGTTCTGATCAACCATCGCGTCATTGAGACCGCCCAGCATGTTGTCGTCGCTCAGCGACGTTCCCCGGCTGAGGGTGTGATTGATCCAGGACTGAAACAATGTCCCCGACGCGGTGACGACGTCGTCGTTGCCCGCCTGACCAGGGGACTGCGAGAGGACGAGGCTGCTTCCACCACCCCCCGAGAGGGCCCAGACCGCGCCGTTGGACGGGTCGTTCGTCCCACCGGGGGTGCCGTCGAAGACATCGGTGTACATCGCCACGTTTCTGAGGACGGCGGTGTCGAAGTCGTTGTTCGTGGGGAGGTCCGATTCGTTTCCGGCGGAGTCGACCGTGAAGACGTTCTGGACGTTGTTGTCCTCGATGCAAGGACCGGGCGGTGCCAGGCCGAGCTGGCTGGGATCCAGCATGGGATCCGAATCGGCCTTGGCCGCCTGGCAGTAGTGCATGACGATGTTGGTGCCCGCGCTCTTCCCCTGGGAGCTCTGTGAGTTGGTCGGAGAGGCGTAGTTGGTGCCCCCGAGGACCTGGGAGGCGATCGTGTCGGCGAACGATTCGTTCAGCACGGTCGCCATCTGCGAGGGGTCGGAGTTCGTGGTGATGACCGCCTCGGCCGCCGCCGTGTCGTAGACCACTCCGAACTCGAGCGGCGAGGTCGCCTCCAGGAGGCTGCAGAGCGTGAAGTGGCCGTACTCGTGCGTGAGGATGCCGCGGTCCTTGAGGTTGTCGGAGTTGTTCCCGGCCGGCGCCACGATGTCGCCGCCGGCGGCGAACTCGAAGACCTCGCCGACGGTGGCCGCCAGGATGTGGGCGACCAGAACGGCGCCCACGTCGGTCGCCAGGTGGACGGCGGAGGGGAGCAGGTTGGTGAGCTGAGTGACGTTGTTCTGGACGGTCTGCGCCGCCACCTGGACGATCGTATTGTCGATCTGCGTGAGGGTCGTCGCGACGTCGCCGGTCGCGGCGCCGGCCGCCGAGGTCAAGGTGGAGACGGTCGCGTTCACCGCGCCGAGCGCGGACTGTGCCGCCGTGTTCGCCGCCTGGACCTGCGCGTTCAGCGAGGTGGCGGCCGTCTGGACCTCCGAGGTCGCGGCGCCGGCCCTCGAATCGTTGTTGTTCTGCAGCGTCGCCGCCGTGTGCGCGGAGTTGATGGCGTCGTCGGCGTCCTGCGAGGCGAGCGCGGCCTCGTTCCCCGCCGCTTGCGCGGCCATGATCGAGGCGCTGAACGAGCTCTGGATCGCGCTCGCCGTCGCCGCCGGGAGCTGCGCGAGGATCGAGGTCAGCGCGTTCTGGGCCTGGGTCAGCTCTTGAACGTCGCTGTTGAAGGCGCCGGCCACGGCCCGGGCGGTCTTCCGCAGGAACGAGGCGTCCAGCTGATTCAGCTGATCGGCCGCGACGAGCCCGATGATCGGTCCCAGGAGCTCGATGTCGTTGTCCCAG
>DASYEX010000286.1:0-6039 GCA_036498765.1 Polyangia bacterium | reverse complement strand
TGTCAGCGGCGGCCAGCGCTTGCTCGTAGCTGACCTTGCCGACGGCGAAGCTCCCCAGCATCCGCGACCAGGCGGAGCCGCGGTGGGGGCGGAGCTCGGGGTGGCGCTCGTCGAGCGTTCGGAGATAGGCCTCGGCCTTCGGATCGGGGATCTTCGACGTCCGGCGCGTCAGATCGAGCACCCAGAGCGAGGTGTAGACCTTCACGTACTCGGAGACGGCGCGCCCCGGACGCGCCAGCGCGCGGTGGTAGACGTTGACCGCCGCGTCGGTTTCGCCGGCCTGGACCAGGAAGGCGACGATGTCGATGTACGACTGGTCGCGATCGTCGTCGGCCTCGAGGGCGTCGTCGAACCGCTGCAGCGCCTCGCTCCGCCGCCCGAGCAGATAGAGCAGCTTGCCGACCTCGACGGTCGCCTCCGCCGCCTCGGTGACGTTCTTGCGGCGCAGGTGCTCGATCATGAGCCGCTCCCAGCCGATGAGCGAGCCGCGCCAGGCCGCCGCGGCGCCGTCCCGGTCGCCGGCCGCGTCGAAGGTGTCGCCCAGGAGCCGGTCGAGCCGCGCCCGCCCCTCGACCGAGCCGATGGTGTCCTGCGAGGCGCCCTTGGCCCGCAGGGCGTCGATCCCCTCGCGCACGATGCGGGTGGCTCCGGCCGGGTCGCCGCGCTTGAGCGCCAGGTTCGCCAGCTCCACGGTCACCTCGGCGGTGGGCTCGCCCTCGTCGCGCGCCCGCACGAACAGCGGCTCCGCCCGGTCGATGAGCCCGGCGTTGACGTAGCTGCGCGCCAGCTCGAAGTCGATGTCGGCGTCGCGCACCTTCATCTCGGTGCTGGCGTAGCGGCGCCGCGCCTCCTCGAAGCGGCGCTTGAGATCGTCGGCCTCGGCGTAGGCGGGTGCGTCGCGCTCGGGGTCGAGCCGCAGCCGCAGCCGCACGAAGTAGAGCTCGATCAGCTCGGCGGAGATCTTCCCCGCCAGGTCACGCGCCGCCGGGTTGTTGTCGAGCACGGCCTCCGCCTCCTCGAGGCGGCGGATGGCGAGAAAGTAAGACGACAAGAGCCGCGCCACGTTCCCCGAGAGAATCAGGAGCTCGGGATCGGAGGGGTGCGCTCCGAGGCCCGCCTCGAGGACCCGATAGGCGACGACCGGATCGGGGGCGTCGCTGGCGGTCCCGCCCAGGAAGTCGACCCGGGGGAGGAATCGGCGGGCCAGGGCCAGATAGGCGGCCGCCGTGGCCTCGGGCTTCGCCGCCGCGGTCAACAAGCCCCGCAGCTCGGGATCGTCGCCGTCGTCGCCGGCCATCCGCGCCGTCCGCGCGGCCGCCTCGGCGACCCGCCCGGCCCGCAGGTAGGCCGCCGCCATGCTGGTGACCGCGCGCTGCAGCTCATCGCCGTGCGCGAGCAGGAGCTCGCCGAGCGCCCGGCGCGCCGAGTCGCCCGTCGGCGGATGGTGCAGCGCCGACGCGAAGCGCTTCTGACGGACGACGTAGAGCTGATCGAGGCGCGACACCACCGCCGGCGCCGGCCAGTCGCCGAGCGCGCTCTCGAGCGCGTCGATGGCCGTCCCGCTCTTGTGCATACCGCTCCCCTCGTCGAACGTGCCGGCCTCGTCGCTCCAGCGTACGACCTGATCCAGCCGCTGCGTCCATTCCGGTTCGGTGGGGGCCAGCGTGACCTGCGCGGCCAGCGCCAGCATCGCCTGCTGATCGCCGCCGCGGGGAGAGAAGAGGGCCAGCACCAGATCGGCCGCGGGGCGCAAGAGGCGCGACTCCTCCGGCGTCACCCGCGCGGGCGTCGCCCACAGCTCGGCAGGATCGAAGAGACCGAGCGCGTCGCGGAAGGACGAAAAGACGGTGTCGTAGACGTCGTCGCTCTCGAGCTCGCGGGTCTGGCGCCGGACGTCGTCGGGCTTGAGCGCCAGCACCGGGTCGAGCAGGTAGTGCAGGAGCTTGCTCCGGAGCGCCAGGCGTTCGGGCGCCCCCAGCGGCAGCGCCTGGAAGACCAGGCGGGCTTCGAGGAAGTCGTCTTCGTAGCTGATGGCGCCGATACGAGAGGCCTCGCTGGCCAGCGCGCGACCGGGGCCGACCGGTGCGGGACCGGCACGGTGCGCGCAGCCCAGCAGGCCGACGCCCACTGTGCCGACGACGGCCCCGCCTCCGACCGCCCAGAGCAACGCGAGAGCCCCGGCCACGGACCGAGGGAGACGGGAGGACATTGGCAGTAGTTTAATGCGGCGCCTCGCCGGTGGTACGCTTTTCGTCGTGTGGCGGTTGCGCCAGCCGGGGGAGATGCCGCTCGTCATCGGGCACCGCGGCGCCAGCGCCCGTGAGACCGAGAACACGGCCGGCGCCTTCCGGCGGGCGCGCGCCGACGGTGCCGACGGCGTCGAGCTGGACGTCCTGCTCTCGGCCACCGGCGAGGTGATGGTCTTCCACGACGACGATCTCACGCGCCTCGGGGGGCGCCCCGAGAGAATCGGCGAGCTGCCGTACGCGGCGCTGCGGGAGGTCCGGCTGCCGGGCGGCACGGGCATCCCCACGCTCGAAGAGGCGCTGGAAGCCTGTGGGCCGGAGCTGCTGGTCAATGTCGAGCTCAAGGCCATGGAGCTCGAGCCCCCGAAGATCGCGGCGCTGGTGGAGGCGGTGGCGGGCGTCGTCGAGGCGACGGCCAGCGGCGCGCGCGTGCTCGTCTCGTCGTTCAACCCGTGGGCGGTGCGCCTCTGGATGCGGCGGGCGCCGGCGGTGCGCGCGGCGCTGCTGTTCGAGCGGGCCTCGATGCTCCCCCTGCGGCGCGCCTGGCTGGCCCCCTGGCTGCGGCCCGCCGCGCTCAACCCCGAGCTGGTGCTCTGCACGCCTGGCCGCGTGGCCGCCTGGCACCGGCGCGGCTACATGGTGAACGTCTGGACCGTCGACGATCCGGCGGCGCTCGCCGCCTGCCGCCGGATGGGGGTCGACGGCGTCATCACGAATGATCCGGCTCGGGCTCGGGCGGCGCTGGCTTCCGTCTGAGGATCGCGTGCGTCGCGGTCGCCACCGCCAGCACGGCGCCATTGTCGTCGGTCGCCTCGGCCTCGACCACCGCCAGCCGCTTGCCGCACTTCTTGACCTCGGCGCGCGCGGTGACGAGCCCGGCGCGGATCGGCTCGAGGAAGTGAACGCTCATCTGCGCGGCGGCGTTGAAGGCGCCCTCGGGGGCGACCAGCGCGGCGATCGCGTGCCCCATCGCCGTGTCGAGCAGCGCCATCACCACCCCACCGTGCAGGACGCCGTTGGGGTTGAAGTGCTCGCGCTTGACCTCGTACTCCCAGGTCGCCGTCCCCGGGGTGACCGAGCGCTGCACGAACCCCAGCGGGCCCACCGGTGTCCCCGGCGCGGGGAGCGTCACGGCGTGACCTTCTGGCTCGGCCCGACGCCGGCGAGAAACAGGCCCGCGTAGATCTTCGGGTCGACGGCCAGCCCGGCCGCGGCGCGGGCTGCCAGGAAAGGCTGGAGCTCCGAGAGCGGCACCTCGTGAACGGTGATCGCCTCGGTGGCGTCGCCGCCGCCTGGACCGACCCGGGTCAGATCGAGCGCCTGGAAGAAGGAGATCACCTCGTCGCTGACGCCCACCGCGATGGGGCCGGCGCCGATGGGCCTGAGCTGGCGCGCGGCGAACCCCGTCTCCTCGACGAGCTCGCGGGCCGCCGCGTCCTGCAGCGGTTCGTGGGCGTCGACGTCGCCCACCAGGCCGGCCGGCAGCTCGATGACCCGGTTGTGCACCGCCGGCCGCCACTGCTCGACCAGCAACAGCTTTCCCTCGGCGGTGACGGCCACGATGACCACGATTCCCGTCACGTTCGCCCGGACGACGTACTCCCAGCCCCCTTCGTCGACCAGTGTCAGGTAGCGGCCGCGGCCCAGCACGCGCGGCTCCGTTCCGCCGCCTGGTGATCGTTTCGCCTGTTTGGCCTGCTCGTTCACGGCAGGAGCCTAGCACCGTTCACAACGGTGCCGATCGCGAACGCCTCCAGCGCCGACGGACCCTCTTCGAAGCTGGGCGTGCCGGTGTGCTGGCACGAAGGGACGTAGAGGACACCGCCCGCCGCGAGCGGCGCGGCGAAGCGCTGTCCACCCCCCGCGAGCGCGAGCTTGTCGACGATCGCCCCGTCACGCACGCGAAGCCAGTAGAGCGAGCCCGACGGCGAACCGGTGTCGGCGAGCGCCGCGTAGGGCTCGCCGTTCACCTCGACGACCGTGACGCCGCCAGGCGGCAGGCGGAAGCCGCTGAGCGCGGCCGGATCGCCGGACGCGGGGGCCTGCCAGCGCGGCGCCAGCCGGGGCGTGGGCCCGCTGGTGTCGATCGCCAGCGCCTGCAGACCCGCGGGGTGCCTGTCGTCGTCGACGAACGTCGGGATCAGCGCCAGCACGGCGCCGTCGACGGTGGCGATGGCCGGCTTGGCGACGATCGTCCCCGCCCAGGTCGCGGCGCAGGTGCCGCCCCCCTCGCCGCAGCCGGGCATGATCGGGGCGCGGTCGTAGAGCGTCCCCAGGTGCTGGGCGTCGATGAGGTAGACGGCGCCGTCCTTGCCGGGCTGGACGATCACGTCGGGGCCGCCGGGGAGCGCGGCGTGGGTGGGCGCGCTGGCGCCCAGATCCCAGTCGAAGGTCGCGTAGCACTGGAACAGCGTCCGGCCGACGCAGGCGTCGTTGGCGCCGCGGGGGACCTCCTGTCCGGCCGGCAGCCGCGGGATGAAGAGGTCGTCGCAGGACGCGGCGCAGGCGTCGGTGGGGGCGGTCGGGTTCCACCCGTCGCACAGGGTGGCGTCGCAGCCGGGCGCGAAGCGCAGGCCCCGGCCGACGCGCAGCACGGCGTTGGCGTAGCTGCCTCGGGTCGGATCGAGGAGGCCGTTGCCGGTGGCGACCAGCAGCGCGAATCCGTCGGGTGAGGTCGGATCGAGGATCACCTCCGGCCCCAGCGCGGCCCACACGCCGCCGCCGCAGACCATCTCCTTGGCGCCGTCGTCGTCGTCGTCGCCGCAGTCGGCGCTGGCGCCGGTGGTCACCAGCGTGCCGGTCACGGCGGCGACCGCGCCGTCGGCTTGCCAGGCGTCGAGATCGAGCTCGAACACCCACCCGTGCCAGGGCTGCAGATCGCGCACGTTGCCGAAGGAGACGTAGACCAGCCCCAGCGTGCGATCGGGGACATCGGCGTGGACCAGGGCGGCGCGCGAAAACGCATGGTCGGGACGAAAGACGATCGGCCCCGCGCCGTCGGTGGCCGGCTGGCTGGCCGCCAGGGTGAGCGCCGGGAACTGCGGATCGAGCGCGCGGGCGTCGAGATCGAGGACGCCGACGTGGTGGGCGACGCGGGTCCAGTCGGCCATCACCTCCTGCCAGGCGAACACCAGGCGGTGGCCCACGACGACGGGGGGCGCGGCCAAGTTTGCCAGGAGACCGTCGGCGAGGAGGCCGTCACCGGCGGCCAGCGCCACCCGCCAGAGCGTCGCGCCGGTCAGCGGATCGACGGCGGTGAAGACGCCGTCGGCGGTGACCAGCAAGATCTCGGGTTCTCCCTGCGAGGTGATCTCCAGCGGTCCCGACATCTCGCAGGCGGGCAGGCTGGGGGTGACGAAGAGCGGCGTCAGGCGCGCGGCGGGGGCACCCCCGTCGGGAGGGGGCGCGGCGCTGTCTCGCGCGGCCGTCGGCGGTCCCTGGCAGGCCAAGAGCGCGTTGACGACCGCCAGGAGAGACGCGAGCGACCAGCCCCGCGCCATCAGTAGCTGTCGTAGGGGACGACGTCGATGGCGCTCTCCTGGATCTTCGCCTCGGTGAGCAGCTCCTTCATGACCGGCGCGGTGGCGACCATGGTGATGGCCAGATCGCGCGCGTGGATGTTCCGCTTGATGGCGGCGTTGACCTCGGCGGGCGAGACGGCCGCCACGCGCGCCGCGAAGGTGTCGACGAAGTCGGCGGGGAGCCCGGCGATCTCGGCCGCGACGCGCGCGGCGAGGCGTTGCTCGGGGACGTCCATCTCCGCGCCGTGGGAGCCGGCCAGGAAACGCTGGAA
>DASYEX010000285.1:0-2008 GCA_036498765.1 Polyangia bacterium | reverse complement strand
GCGCGCCCGCCGCCCGCGCGCCCGCATCGATGGGCGCCTTGAAGTTGATGCGCTCGAACTGGACGCCGCTTTTGGTCAGCTGGGGCTCGATGGCGTCGCCCTTGCCGACGATGACCACCAGCAGCGTGTCGGGGTGCAGGTAGTCCTTGGCCGCGGCCTTGGCCTGCGCCTCGTCCACGGCGGCCAGCCGCAGCGGCAGATCGCGGACGTAGCCGATCCCCAGGCCATGCTCCTCGGCGGTCACCAGCGCGCCCGCGATCCCCGCCGTCGACTGGAGGCTGAACGGGTAGCTGCCGGCGTAGTACCCCTTGGCCTTGTCGAGCTCGGGGGTGGTCGGCCCGTCGGCCTGCATGCGGCGGATCTCGTTCACCGAGGCGAGCAACGCGTCCCACACCGTCTCGTTCTTGGTCGCCGCACTGACGCGGAAAGAACCCTGGTAGAGCGACGCCCCGAACGACGAGCCGATGCCGTAGGTCAGCCCGCGCTTGGCCCGCACCTCGGTCATGAGGCGCGAGGAGAAGTCCGAGCCGCCCAACACGTAGTTCATCAGCGTGACCGCGTACCAGCGAGGGTCGGCGTGCTTGATGCCGCCGTGGCCGAGGACGACCGTCGCCTGCGTCAGATCGGGCCGATCGACGAGCAGCATCCGCGTCCCGGTCATCGGCGGGACCGTCCAGCCGGGACGCGCCGGGCTCTGCGCGCGCGCCCAGCCGTGGAATGCCTTTTCTATCTGCGGCCGCAGCCGCCCGAGGTCGACGTCCCCCGCCACGGCCAGGATGGCGTGGTTCGGGTGATAGAAGGTCTTCCAGAACTTCTGCAGCCGGTCGCGATCGATCTTGCGGACGTCCTCGGCGGTCAGCACCCAGCCGTTGGGGTGGTTCTCGCCGAAGAGCTCGTTGTCGAAATGCGCGCTGGCGAGCTCGTAGGGGCTGTCGAAGCGAGAGGCGACCCCCGCCAGCATCTGGTCGCGGACGTCGCCCATCTCCACCTCGGGAAACGACGGGTGCAGGAGGACGTCGGAGAGGAGATCCAGGCAGAGCGGGCCGTCCTTGGAGAGCGCCGAGCAGGAGACGGTGGTCCCCTCGTTGGAGGCCTCCGCCCCCAGCGAGCCGCCCACGAAGTCGATGGCGTGCGAGATGTCGTCGGCGCTGCGGGTCTTGGACCCGTTCTTGGTGTCGGTTTTCGTACCCTTGCGCAGCATCGCCGCGACGAAGTCCGACACGCCCAGGTTGTCGCGATCCTCGTCGTAGCCGCCCGCCTCGACGGCCAGCCCGAAGCTGACCACCGGCAGCCCCTTGCGCCCGACGACGATCACCTGCATGCCGTTCGGGAGCGTGAAGCGATCGATCTTGGGGAGCGCCAGCGCCTCCGGCTTGGGCGGCGGCGGCGCCTGGATCAGATCCGTTCGTCCCTTCCAGAAGTCGTTGGCCGTCGGGGCGGGCGCGGCCTTGGGGACCGACTCGTACTGGACGTCGATCGAGCCCTTGGGCGCGGCCGGCTTGGGCGGCGCGCTCGACGCGCAACCGGCGGCGGCCAGCAGGAGCGTCGTGGCGACGGCGCGCGCCAGCCTCACGGCTTCCCTCCGGGGCCGGGCACCAGGGTCACCCGCGTGAGGTTGGTGTCGATGAGGTACTTCTGCGCGACCCGCTGCACGTCCGCGGCGGTGACCTTCAGATAGCGCGTGGCCCCCTCGATGAACCGGTGCCAGTCGCCCTCGACGTACTGCGCCTCGCCGAGGCGGGTGGCGATCCCGTCGACGGTCTCCAGCCCAAAGACGTAGGCGGCCGCCAGCTGGTTCTTGGCCTTGTCCAGCTCGGCCGGCTCGATCGGCTTGTCGCGCACGCGGGCGATCTCTTCCGACAGCGCCGTCTCCACCTTGGCGCCGTCCTTGTTCGGCAGGTACGCCGCGTAGACGATGAAGAGCCCAGGATCCTCCATCGACTCGGTCACGCCGCCGGCGGCGATGGCCAGGTGATCGTGCCGCACCAAGCGCTCGGGAAGCCGCGAC
>DASYEX010000284.1:0-1990 GCA_036498765.1 Polyangia bacterium | reverse complement strand
TCCTGGATCACCGGTTGGGCGACCGTCAGGAACTCGCCTTCGAAGCGCGTGCCGTCCGCCGGCGCCGCCGCCGCGGCCGGCGCGGGAGACGGCGCGGGGACCGGTGGCGCCACGACCGGCGCCGACGGCGGACGGGGGCTCGCCGCTGCGGTGGGGTCGGCGGCCTGATGGCCACCCCGCAGGGCCAGCACGAGAGCCAAGACGACGGCGACCGCCGCTGCCACCCCGATGCCGAGCTTGACGCCGGCGCCGAGCCCGCTCCGCGCGCCGAGGCGCACCGGCCGCTCGTCGTCGAACGTCCCGGTCGGCGGCGACGCCGCGATGGCGGTCTTCGATTCGCGCGCCGCCGCGACGTTCGAATCTGTGAGCCGCGGGTACTTGAGCGAAGCCGCTTTCGACGACTCTTGGGCCAGGAAGACGTTCGACGGCTCGAATGGCACGCCGTCCGCCGCGCCGAGCGCCTGATAAAAGGCGTCCATGTCCGGCCAGCGCTTGTCGCGCTCCTTCTCCATCGCGCGCAGGCAGACCGCCTCCACCGCCGGCGGGATGTTCAGATCGGGCCGGCGCCTGCGGGGCGGCACCACCGGCTCGAGCAGGTGCTTGGTCAAGATCCCCATGAAGCTGTCGGCGGTGAAGGGAACGGCGCCGGTCAGCATGTGGTACATGATGCAGCCGACGGCGTAGACGTCGACGCGGTGGTCGGGCGGGTGCCCCTGCGCCTGCTCGGGCGACATGTACTCGGGCGTCCCGAAGATCATCCCGGTCTGCGTCAGTCGCGGCCCGTCGTTGTCGTCGGCGCTGACCACCTTGGCGATCCCGAAGTCGAGCACCTTGACGAAGTCGGTCTTCCCCTCTTTCTGCACGAGGAAGACGTTCTCCGGCTTCATGTCCCGGTGGATGACGCCGCGGCCGTGCGCGGCGCGCAGCCCCTTGGTGATCTGCATGAGGATCGGCCGCGCGCGCATCCAGGGGATCGATTTTTCGGCCTTGAGCGTCTTGCCGAGGTCCTGCCCCTCGAGGAACTCCATCGCGATGTAGACGAGACCGCTCGGCGACTGGCCGAAGTCGGAGATGTCGATGACGTTCTCGTGGCCGATGCGCGAGGCGCTCTTGGCCTCCTGCAGGAAGCGCATCACCAGGTCGGACCGGCGGGTCAGGTCGGCGAACAGGATCTTGAGCGCGATCCGCTTCTCGATGAGGGCGTGCTCCGCCTGGTAGACGGCCCCCATCCCCCCCTCGCCCACCTTGCGGATGACGCGATAGCGGTCCGAGACCATCGTGCCGATCAGCGGATCGTCGGCGGCCGGCGGACTGGCATCTCCCACGGGCATCGCGCCAATTTATCACGCGGTCGCGTCACGACTCCAGCTCGCGCGAGAGGTCGTCGTAGTCGTCGGAGACGGCGAAGCGCAGCAAACTGAGCGCTTCGGGGTTGGCGCCGATGGCGGGCAGCGTGAGCCCCGGACCCCCGCCCGGCGGCGGCGTCAGGATCGTCCCGCCGATCTCCAAGATGACCGACAGCGCGGCCGGAAGATCGGCCGCCGCCAGCAGGCCGACGGCGTTCGCGCCGTCGCGGGTGGCGGCGTAGAGCGCGGGGAGATCGAAGGGCCCGGCGCTCTCCACCGCGAACGGCACCAGCGCCGGCTTGAGCTTGCGCGGGATGGCCCGCTCGGCGCGCGCCGTCTCCGGCCTGGCCAGCTCCTCGCGCACGGCCGTGTGGCGGTAGTCGGGGACGAACTGTCGGATGATCCCCACCAGCAGCGCACCGGCCTCCTCCTGGGGCACCGCCAGGATCGCGTCGAGGTGGGTGGCGGCGAGGCGCAAGGCGCGCGCGGCGGCGAAGCGCATCGCCGCGGCGCCGAGCTCGCCGATGGCGTCGCCGATGATCAACGCGGGCGGGTTGCCGGGCTCGACGCGGAGCGGGATGGGCCCCGCCGCCGCCGGCGCCGTCTTCACATAGAGGTCGAAGTCAGCGACGCCCAGCTCAGCC
>DASYEX010000283.1:0-17609 GCA_036498765.1 Polyangia bacterium | reverse complement strand
GAATGATGCGCGCCCGCTTGCCGGCGGTGATGCTCTCGAGGGGGTGCCCCATCGCCACGCCGGTCCGCGAGCGGACCTCGACGAAGACGCAGGTCCCCTGATCGTCGGCCACCAGATCGAGCTCGCCTGGTTCGGCGCCGTACTGGCGCCAGTTGCGGGCGACGATCCGATAGCCGAGCCCCTCGAGGTGCTCCGCAGCGAGACCCTCCGCGCGCCGCCCGAGACCGGGGCGCGCGGCGAGGCGATCGGGCATGGCCGGGCGCGGACGTTCGTGCCGCTAGGACGCAGCCGGCGCGGCGGGAGCCGGGGCGGCTGCGGCGGCGGGCTCGCTGGGGGCGGCGGCCTCCTCGGCGGGGCCCTTCTCGCCCTTGATGCGCGCCGCCTTGCCCTGCAGCCCGCGCAGGTAGTTGAGACGCGCGCGGCGAACCAGCCCTTGCGAGACCACCTCGATCTTCTCGATGCGCGAGGTGTGCAGGGGGAAGATGCGCTCGACGCCGACGCCGTAGGAAATCTTGCGCACGGTGAAGGAGGCGCGCGATCCACCGCGGTGCTGGCCGATGACCACGCCCTCGAAGATCTGCACGCGCTCCTTGTCACCTTCCTTGATGAGCGTGTGGACGCGGACACTGTCGCCGGAGCGGAGCTCGGGCAGATCGGTCCGCCGGAAGCTGCTCTCGATCTCTCGCAAAAGCGGGTTCTGGCTCATGGGAAAGTCCGCATATCTAGACGCCCCGGCCCCGCGAGTCAAGTACCGTCGTTCTTCTTCGTCGGGGACCCTGGGAGGGTCCCCGTGCCCCCCCGCGACGGGCTCCGCCCGGCAGAGCCGGGCGGAGCCCACGCGGCTGGGGACCCTTCCTCGTCGACGAGCCGCTGCTCCTCGGCGGTGAGGGGATGAGCCGCGATGAGGTCGGGGCGCCGGACGCGGGTCGCTTTCAACGCTTCGCGGCGGCGCCAGCGGGCGATCTTCCCGTGATCGCCGGAGAGCAGGATCTCGGGGACTCCCTGCCCGCGCCAGGCCTGCGGGCGCGTCCACTGGGGATATTCGAGGCGTCCCGCGGAGAACGACTCGTCGCCGGCCGAGAGCCCGCAGCCGAGCACGCCGGGGACGAGGCGCGCCACCGCCTCGATCACCGCGGCCGCCGCCACCTCACCGCCCGCCAGGACGAAATCGCCGATGCGCAGCTCCTCGTCGACCAGGCTCGACGCCCGGTCGTCGACGCCTTCGTACCGCCCGCACACGAGCGTGAGACGCGACTCGCAGGCCAGCGCGCGGGCCCGGGTCTGGTCGAACAAACCGCCGCGAGGGGTGAGGAGGATCCGCCGCGACGGCCCGCGGGCAGCGGCGATGGCCTCGAGCGCCGCCGCGATCGGCTCCACGCTGAGGATCATCCCCGGGCCCCCACCGTAAGGCGTGTCGTCGACCTGGCGGTGGCGGCCGGGGGCGAAGTCACGCGGGTTCGTGCAGTGAACGGCGATGATCCCCGCCTCGATGCCCCGTCCGATCACCGTCGCCGACAAAAAACCGGCCATCACCTCGGGAAAGAGGGTCACGACCTCGAACGTCAGCGAGGGCGTCGTGTCGTCGGTGGCGTCGCGGTTCGCTGCGTGGCCGGTCATAGCTCCGTGTCCCAGCGGACGATGATCTTACGGCCGGCGACGTCGACGGAGAGCACGAAGTCGCGGACCAGCGGGATGAGGTGCTCGCGGCCGTCAGGGGCGGCCACGGTCACGATGTCGTGGGCGCCGTTCCAGAAGGTCCCCACGGCGGTCCCCAGCGCGCCGCCGGCCTCATCCTCGACGGCGCAGCCGGCCACGTCCTCGACGTAGTACTCGCCGGGGGCGAGCGCCGGCAACACCGCGCGGGCGATCTGGACCTCGGCGAGCGTCAACGCGGCGGCCGCCTCGCGGCTCTCCACGCCGTCGAGCCGCACGAGGTAACCGCCCTCCACCGGACGGCAAGCCACGATCTCGCGCGCCTCGCGCCGGCCCTCCCGCACGAGGACGACCTGGCGCAGGTCCGCGAGCGCCCGGCCGCGCGGGTTGTAAGGGCGCAGCGAGATCTCGCCGCGCACGCCGTGCGGGCGCCCGAGAACGCCGACGGTCAGCGTCTCCGGATCGTAGACGGCCGCTCGGGGGTCCGTCGCCCTGCTCCCGCCCAGCGCTACTCGAGAATCTCGAGAACGACGCGCCGGCGGGTCTTGGCCGACGCCGCGGCGAGGATGGTGCGCAGCGCCTTGGCGGTGCGACCCTGCTTTCCGATCACCTTGCCGAGGTCCTCCTCGGCGACCTGCAGCTCGAACACCAGCGCGTCCGGCTCGGAGACCTCCTCGACCTTGACCTCCTCGGGGCGATCCACCAGGCCGCGTGCGAGATAGTCCACCAGCTCCCGCAGCGCGGGCTCGCCAGCTTTCTGAGCGCCGTCGCTCATGAAAGGTCGGCTACGCCGCGGTGGGCGGCGCAGCGTGCCGCTGCCGGCGAAGCAGCTCGGAGATCGTTTGGCTGGGGACCGCACCGACGGAGAGCCAGTGCTTGAGACGCTCCGGGTCGACGCGGAACTCGACCGGCTCGCGCACCGGGTCGTAGACGCCCAGCTGCTCGATGAAGCGACCATCGCGGGGGCTGCGCCGATCGGCGGCCACGACGCGATAGAAGGGAACTTTTTTTCCGCCGGCGCGGGTGAGACGAATGACTACGGCCATGTTGGATGGGTCCTCGAAAAACGAGCTGCGAAACCTACCGGCGGCAGGCGGCCCTGTCAAGCGGCCCGCGCTGATCGACCACGGCCGCCGGAAACGACGCTCGGGAATTGCCAGCTCGTCCCCTCGATTGCCATAGTGCCGCCTCATGCGAACCCCGCTCCTTGGCGCCGTGCTGGCCCTCGCCGCGACCTGCGCCGGACCGACGCCGGCCGCGCGCGGGGCCGGGCCGGCCGGAGAGCGCCGCCTGACCGTCTTCTACACCGGGGGGGTCCACGGGACGCTGGAGCCGTGCGGCTGCACGAGCGATCCGCTGGGCGACGTCGCGCGCTACGCCGCGCTGGTGCGGACGGCCGCGCACGGCGCGCCGGTTTTGCTGGTCGACGGCGGCAGCCTCTCTTTTCCTGAGAGCGCGAGCGCCAAGGAGAAGGCGGCCAACGCGCTGCGGGCGCGATTTCTCGGCAAGACCCTGGAGGGGCTGGGGCCGTTCGCGGCCGGGCTGGCCGAGACGGACCTGGGGCTCCCCCACGGTGAGCTGGTGCCCCGACGGATGGCGGTGAACTTCTCCAAGCCGGCCTCATCGACATCTTTAGCCCCGTCAGAGATGAAGCCGATCGGCTCGGTGAAGGTCGGGATCTTCGGCGTCGCCGATCCGACGCTGGCGGCGCAGGTCGGCGCGCAGGGCGAGGATCCGATCCCGGCGGCCAAGGCGGAGGTCGCCCGATTGCGCGACGCGGGGGCCGAGCTGGTGATCGCGCTCGTGCCGCTCGATCGCCCGGCGGCGCGGCGGCTGGCGCGCGCGGCGGCGCCGGACCTCATCGTCCTCGGCAAGCAGGTCGGCGCGGGGCAGGCGCGCGCCGAGCAGGTGGGATCGAGCTTCATCGTCGCCGCCGCCGAGGAGATGGCGCGCGTCGGGCGGATCGATTTCGTCCTGCGCGGCGCCGGTCCCCTGCTCGATGCCGGCGGACCCGACGCGGCCGCCCTGCGCCGGGTGGAGATCGACGCCGCGGCCGGGCGCCTCGACGAGGAGCTCAAGCGCTGGTCCGCCTCGAACGCCGGCGTCGATCCAGCGTTCGTCGCCGCCAAGCAACGCGAGCGCGCGGCCCTGACCGCCGAGAAGAAGGAGCTCCAGCGCTCCTGGACGCCGCCCGCTGCCGGCAGCTATTTCACCAACCGGCTCATTCCGCTGCGCCGGAGCCTCGCGCGTGACGGCAAGACGGCCGCGGCGATGCGCAAGCTCGACGGGGAGGTTGCCGCCATCAACCTGCGCAACGCCCCGCCGCCGGCGCCGCCCGAGCCGGGCCGCGCGTTCTACGTGGGCGACGCCAAATGCGGGGCGTGCCACAAGCAGGCGCTGGCGTTCTGGAATAGCACCGTGCACGCCAGCGCCTGGAAGACGCTGGTCGAGCTCGGCAAGGAGAACGACTACAAGTGCACGAGCTGCCACGTCACGGGCTACGGACAGGTGGGCGGCTCGAGCCTGGGGCACACCAAGGGGCTGCGTGACGTCCAGTGCGAGGTCTGCCACGGGCCGGGCTCCATTCACGTCGCTGAAAAAGGCCTGGAGGAGCCCGCGTCGCTGCACACCCAGACCCCCGCCAGCACCTGCACCGGCTGCCACACCGAGCAGCACTCCGACACCTTCCAGTACGAGGCCTACCTGCGCGACATCCTGGGACCGGGGCATGGGGCGACGGCGCGGGCCAAGCTGGGCGGCGGGCCGACCGGGCACGCGCTCCGCAGCGCCGCGCTGGCGCGCGCCAAGGCCGCCGGCGCCGCCGAGGCGGAGAGACTATAAAGGTCGGGACCCTGGGAGGGTCCCGTGCCCCCCGCGACGAGGTCGAGCCGGCGAAGCCGTCTCGCCCTCACGATAGGGGTCGGGACCCTGGGAGGGTCCCGTGCCCCCCCGCGACGAGGTCGAGCCGGCGAAGCCGTCTCGCCCTCACGCGATCAGGTCCTAGAAGACGGCGGCGCCGGAGAGCAGCTGGTCGAGCAGATCCGCCTCGATGTTGCCGCCGCTCACGACGATCACCGTTCGTCGCCCGCGGATCGCGCTCGCGTCGTCGAGCAGCGCCGCGATGGCGGGCGCCGCCGAGGCCTCGCATTGGATCCCCAGCGTCCGATACGCATAGACGATGGCGTTGCGGATGGCGAGCTCGCTGCAGAGCGCGATCTCCGGGAAGTAGTCGCGGGCCATGGCGAAGGTCCGCTCGCTGACCGCCCCCTCGAGCCCCTCGGCCAACGTGGGGCCGCCCGCGTAGGTCGTGTAGGCGCGCCCCTCGTCGAGCGACCGGCGCATGGCGCAGTTCGACTCGGGCGAGGCGCCGAGGATCTTGATCCCGCGCGGCACCACCTCGACGCCGATGCCGCCGGCCAGGCCGCCGCCGCCCACCGGCACGACGATCGACTGAACGTCGGGGAGCTGCGCCAGGATCTCGCGCGCGAGCAGGCCGCCATTGCCGGCGATGACGTGGTCGTCGTCGAACGCCGAAACGAAGACCGACCCCGGATCGGCCGCGGCCCGGCGGCGCGCCTCGGCCTCGGCCTCGTCGTACGTCGCGCCGGCGACCTCCACCTTGGCGCCCAGCGCGGCGATGCCGACGCGCTTGAACTCCGGCGCCTGCGCGGAGACGAGGACGGTCGCCTCGACGCCAAACGTACGCGCGGCCAGGGCCACGCCCAGGCCATGATTCCCGGCCGAGGCCGCGATGACCTGGCGCCGCGCGCCCGGCTCGAGGGTGAGCGCGGCGATGCGGGCCGCTGCACCGCGCAGCTTGAACGAGCCCGTGCGCTGCAGGTTCTCCAGCTTCAGCCAGACGTCGGCGCCGGTCCGCCGCCCGAGCGTCGGCGCCGGCACCAGCGGCGTCACGCGCGCGAGGCGCCGGACGCGGTTGGCGACCTCGCCCCCGGTCACCTCGCGCCAAACGTCCGGATCGAACATCCGCTCCATGGATTCTGGCGACGAAGCTACCACGTCCATTCCGCCGCCCCACGGTCGCTGGTGTCGACGGCCGCGGTTTGGCGCGGTAGAAACATTCGACGATGTCGTTCGTGTCCGTCGACCAGCTGGTGCGGCGCGGGCATCTGCCCGAGGCGCAAGCCGCGCGCACCGAGTGGCTGTGGGAGGAGATCCGGCGCCTCAAGCGCGAGAAGCGCGCTTTTCTCGTGGCGCACAACTACCAGGTGCCCGAGGTCCAGGCGATCGCCGACCTGGTGGGCGACAGCTTCGAGCTGGCAGTCAAGGCGCGCGATCTGCCGCCCGAGCAGGGAGCGCTGGTCGTGTTCTGCGGCGTGCGCTTCATGGCCGAGGGTTGCCACACGCTGGCGCCCGAGCGGCCGGTCTATCTGCCGAGCCTCGAGGCGCTCTGCTCGCTGGCCGAGGTCGACGCCGACGACGTCGCCGAGCGGCAGGAGTTCCTGCGCGCCGCCGGCCGCCGCTTCGCGACGATGACCTACGTGAACACCTACGCCGACGTCAAAGCGCTGTCAGACACCTGCTGCACGAGCTCGAACGCGGCGCGCATCGCCGACAAGCTCGGCGTCCCGGACATCCTTTTCGTGCCCGACCAGAACCTGGCGTATCAGGTGGCGCTCAAGACCAAGCGGACCTACCTGCCGCCGCCGGAGCCGCACCGGTTCCACCCGCGCGAGTACGCCGAGATGATCGAGCCGCTCATCCGCGAGGGCGAGAAGCAGGGGCTCCGCGGCAACGTGTTCGCCTGGGAGGGCGCCTGCCACGTCCACCACCAAATGAGCGTCGAGGACATCACACGCATCCGGAAGGACGATCCCGGCGCCACGGTGATCGTCCACGGCGAGGTCAAGCCCGAGCTGCAGCGCGCGGCCGACGCCGTGCTGTCGACCTCACAGATGGCCAGGTACGTCGACGCCCACCCGGAGCAGACGCGCTACGCCATCCTCACCGAGTGCGGCCTGGTCGTGCGCCTCGAGCTCGATCACCCGGAGAAGCAGTTCTACAAGCCCTGCCGACTCTGCCGGTACATGAAGGCGGTCGATCTCGAGAACGTCTACACCACGCTGCGCGACGAGCCGGCCGACAGGCGCATCACCGTCCCGGCCGACGTCCGCGGCGGCGCCGCGCGCGCGATGCTGAAGATGATCGAGCTCGCCGCCTGACCGCGCGGCGGCGGGGTCAGGCCCGCGCGATCTCGATGCTCACGTTCCCCACCTCGCGCGTGGTCCGTTCGATGAGCGCCAGGAGCTCGATCCCCTGACCGCGATCGTCGAGCCAGGCGCCGCGCTCCTCGGCCCAGTCGAAGTGCCAGGCGCGGTCGCGGAACGCGGCCCAGAGCTGCCGCGGCGAGGGCTGGGGTGTCAGCATCAGCCGCTGCTTCTCGAAGAAGGTGATGGTCAAGGTCCCCTGCCCGATCGACACCTCGGCGACGTCGGGATCGATCGCCTCGAACGCGCGGTCGACGCGCGCGAAGGTGTCGTCGAGGAGGTGTCGGTAGGTTTTCTCGTCCAGAGGCATGGAGGGGAGACTAGCGCCTGGTGAAGGCGATCCAGAAGTCGAATCCCGAGCGCCGCACCAGCATCGGGACCGGCTCGCCCAGCTTATAACCGCCGAGCGCCTGGGCCACGTCGCCGGGCGCGCGCACGTGCGTCTTGCCGATGCGCAGCACGACGTCGTCGACGCGCAGACCGGCCTGCGCCGCCGCGCTGTGGTCGGTCAGCCGGGTGACGGTCACGCCCCCCCCGCCGGGGTGTCCGGCGCGCGCCGCGATCTCCTGCACGTCGAAGTCGTCGACGTTGGCCATCAGCGGCTCGGGCGCGCGGGAACAGCTGGACGGGTGCGGCGGCGCGATCTCCTTGACCGGCGCGGGCCGGGGGACGATCTCGTGCTCGCTCCGCTTGCCGTCGCGCAGGAGCGCGATCTTGATCCGCGCGCCGGGCGCGGAGAGCTGTGCGTCGATCTTGAAGTCCTCGCTGCTGGCGACGTCGGCGCCGTTCCAGTTGACGACCACGTCCCCCGGCTCGAGCCCCGCCGCCTCGGCCGGCGACCCCTTCTCGATGCTGGCGATGAGGGCGCCGCGGCCCGAGGGGAGCTTCAGCGCGGCCTCCAGCGCCGGATCGATGGGTTGCGCGTCGAGACCCAGAAACGCCCGCCGCGCCGTCCCCGTCTCCACCAGGCGCGGCAAGAGCGCCTTGGCCATGTTGATGGGGATGGCGAACCCGATCCCCTGCGCCGGCTGCAGCGTGTGGCCGGCCCAGAAGGCGGCGTTGACGCCGATGACCGCGCCCGAGGCGTCGATGAGCGGACCGCCGGAGTTCCCCAGGTTGATCGAGGCGTCGGTCTGGATGAAGAACGAGTAGAGGTCCTCGGCGCCCGGCTCGTGCAGGCTGGCGCGATCGACGACCCGCTCTTTCGCCGAGACGATCCCCGCCGTCACGCTGTGGTTGAAGCCGTACGGATTGCCGATGGCGATGACCGGCTCGCCGACGCGCACCAGGCTCGAGTCCCCCAGGGCCAGCACGGGCAGCGGCCGCTTGGTCGACACCTTGAGCAGCGCGAGATCGGTCGCCATGTCCGCCCCCACCACGCAGGCGCCGAGCTCGCGCCCGTCGAACAGGCGCACCCGCAGGTCGACGACGCCGCGGATGACGTGCTCGTTGGTCAGGATGTAGCCGTCCTTCTGGATGATGAACCCGGTCCCGATCGAGGTGTGCCCGGCGTCGCCGTCCGATTCGGCGGTCGCGCTCCCGTCGGCTGACTCGCCGCGCACGTGCACCACCGCGGCGCGCGCGCTCTCGGCCAGGTCGGCGAGTCCCGCGGTCCCCTTCGCGGGCCGAGGGGCCGCCGTCCAGAGCGGCAGATCGCGCGCCCGAGCGGCGGGCACCCCGAGCGCCAGCGATACGACTCCGACGGCGAGCGCAGCGACCGGACGCATCCGGCGAAGCTTACGCCATGGGATCGGACGACGCGATCGGCGATCGACCTGGTTTAGCGATCGACCCGGCGAATGAGCCGGTGAAGCGCCTGGCGATCGCCGGCGGAGACATGCTCCTCCGGAGGACCCTCGACGGGCGCGGCCTTGGCGGTGCGTTCCTGGCCGTCCGTTTTGCCGCCCTTGGTTCCGTCTTTCGACCCGTCTTTCGACCCTTCCTTTGTCCCTTCCTGGAACTTGCGGCGCACGTCGTCGACCAGCGGGCCGGCGGCCTGGCGGGTGCCGTCGACCAGCTCCTGCGATTCCTTGGTCTGCCCGATGGCGCGCAGGTGCTGGAACAGGGTCATGGAACCGAGCTTCACAGTGACGCCGAACCAGGCGAACGCGGCCAGGCCCACCAGGGTGATCCCCAGCTTGATGAGACGGAACACCAGCGTCCCTCAGCGCAAGGTCTGGTTCGAGGCGCGGAACACGATCTGGCCCGTCGCGGGAACGGCGTCGCGCGCCCGCAGCCGGCGCTGCAGACCCGCTACCGTCCCCCGCCGCGGACCCACCGAAACGAGCACGAACCCTTTCGGCAAAACGCGCGCGCGACCGTCAGAAAATTCGCCCAGCATTGATCACCTTGACCCATCTTCCCCGGGTCGCCCCGACGGTCAAATTTTTTGGGTGTCGGTATCCTGACGCTGCTGCACGGGCTTGGGATCTTGCGCGAGGTCGAAGAGGCGCTGGCCGCGGACGTGGGCGACCGGCGAATGCGTGACCTGCACGAGCCTGGTCATTGCCGCGCTCGAGCGGCGCGGCGGTGCCCAGGCCCGTTAGCCGAGACGCCTCAGTCGCCCGACGGAACGAGATCGGCGCCGGTCTCTTTGGCCAGCGCGGCCAGGCGCTTGCGCGCGGCCCGCTCGATGAGCCAGACGACCAGGATCGATACGTTGAACAGGCCGAACAGCGGCGTCGACATCAGCACCTGCGACAGCACGTCCGGCCCCGGCGTCAGCACACCGCCGACGACGAAGGCCAGCACCAACGCGTACTTGTTGAACCGCCAGAGCCCCTTGGCGGTGACCAGCCCCAGCCAGCCCATCACCGCCAGGATCACCGGCAGCTCGAAGGCCACGCCGGTCCCCATCATCATCGCCAGCATGAAGCCGACGACCTCGTCCATCATGACCGCCGGCTCGATCTTGAAATGCAGCGTTCCGGCCGGGAAGACCTCGGCGAACGAGAGCATGTACGACAGCGCCGGCTTGCACAGGACGCCGTACCCGAACAACGCGCCGCCGATGAAGCAGAGGGCGGTCGCGACGGTCACGACGAGCGCCATCTTCTTTTCCTTGCGATAGAGCCCCGGCGCCACGAACTTCCAGAGCTCCCAGAAGATGAACGGGCTCGCCACCAGCAGCGCGCCGTACATCGCCAGCTTGGTGTAGACCCAGAACGGTTCGGTGGGGCTGGCGAAGCGGAACACCGGCTCCTGACCGGCCAGCGCGATGATCCAGGCGGCGCGCGCCGGCCGCGTCAGCAGATCGAAGTAGTTCTTGACGAAGTAGAACGAAAAGCCGAGCGCGACGATGAACACGATCGCTGCGTTTCGCAGCCGCATTCGCAGCTCGACGAGGTGCTCGACGAAGCTCATGCGCGCCTGCTCGACGCGGGCGCGGTCCTTTTCTTCGGGGGCGGTCAGCTCGGTCTCCCTAGGTCTGCCTTCAAGCCTTTTTGGAGCCGGGCAGCGGCGGCGGCTTGCCCGCGCCCGGCGGCAAGAGATCCTTCTCCGAGAGGCTCTGGGTCGCGTTGGCCCGATCGCCCGACAGGCTGGAGACGGGCGGCGTCACCCGCGGCAGGCCCATGCGATTCGCGGGCGGCGGGTTCCGGTCCAGGCCGGGCAACGGCGGCGGCGGCGGTCTCGTCGCCTTCTGCGGCGCCGGCGGCACGCTGGCCAGCAGATCGGCCTCGGAGAGCGTCTGTGTGGTGTTGGCGCGGTCGCCCGACAGGCTGGAGACGGGCGGCGTCACCCGCGGCGGGTGGCCGAGCGGGGTCACCGCCGAAGTGAGGATCCCAGAGCTGGGGGTCGCGCCGCGCGGCCGCGCCGGCGGCGTCGGCGGAGGCTCCGCCCCGGAGGACGCCGCGAGCGGCGCGCTCTCCTCGGCCACCACCGCCGGCGGCGCGCCCTGCGTGGTGCGCGCGACCGTCCCTGCGGGTGGCGCGACCGGCGGGACGAATGGGGAGTCGCTCGCGGGGGCCGGCTCACCCGGCTCCACGGCCGGCAGGGCTTCGGGCGGAGGCGTCGCATGGGCTGCGGCCGCGCTGGCCATCTCGGCCTCCACCCGGGCAACCTCCGCCGCGGCGCGCTTCTTCGCCTCCTCGACCGAGCGCTGGATCTCTTCGCGGCGCCGGAGCTCGTCCGGGTGCAGCGTCACCGCGTCTCGAAGCTCCTCGAACGGCTTGCGAAAGGAGTCGTCCAACGTGATCTCGTTCTTGATGTCCGAGGTCGCCTTCCGGATGTCCCGGATGACCTTCCCCAGCTTGGTCGCCATCTCCGGCAACTGCTTGGGACCGAGGAAGACCAGGGCGAGCACCAGGATGACGATGATCTCGCCGGCGCCGAGATTGAACACGGTCGAAATTTAACTCCATCGACCCCGAAGAAACAATGCGGCCAGGCGATTTTAGCGATCAAACAGATCGATCTGGCGGGGCGGGCCGATCCGGTAGGCGGCGATGCCGCGGCCCCGAAGCAGCTCGGCCAGCGTGTCGTCCGGCGCGCCGACCAGGGCCACCTCCCCGGCGCCCGAAGATTCGACGTAGCGCACGAGCCCGGTGAAGTCGGCGCCGAACGGGAACGTGAGCACCTCGGCCGCGCCCGCCTGCGCGCATCCGGTCGCGCCCGGCCGCGGCGAAACCAGGATCGCGCGGCGTGTATCGGCGCCGCCGGCCCCCCCCTGGCGCGGCCTGCGGGCGTCTGTGGGCCAGAGCAGCACCTCGTTCGGCGCCAGCCGGCCCGCGAACCGCTGCACCGCCGGGACGGCCGCCGGCGCGATCGCCTTGAACGCGCCCACCGCATCGACGATCGCCCGGTGCGCCCGCAACGGCACGCCAGCCGCCGCCAGGGCGCGCGCGACCAGGAGCGCCAGCGCCAAGGGCTCGATCAGGAAGACGGGCGCGCCGGCGGCCGCGCGTTCCTGCGCCAGCCGGATCAGCAAGGCCTCCGCCTCGGCGCGCTCAGGAAAGGCGATTCCGGGATCGGCGAAGCGGGCATCGAGGCAAAGCGCATCAGCCGCGCGCACCTCGCCGCCGTCGCCGATCGGCCCGCTGTAGACCAGGCGCCGCCCCTCCCGCTCGCACAGCAGCGACGCCGCCCCCGGCAGGTAGCCCGAGGGGAACAGCTCGAGGCGCAGCTCACCGAGCGCGAACGGCCGGCCGTACGGCGTCACCAGCGCCTGCCCCCGCAGCCGCTCGCCGACGGATCCGAGCAGCCCGAGCGTCGCCTCCGTCGTCAGGATCTGGCGCCGGCCACCGCCGACGCGAGGCAGCGCGCGCCGGCCGCGCGCGCCGAGCACCGCGGCGTGGGAGAGGAACACCAGATCGCCGCCCGCGGCGGCGTCGCACGCCAGCACCGTCCCCGCCAGACGGACGCCGGCGCGGTAGACGAACGCGCGCCTGGTTTTCGGAATGGTCTCCATCTGCGGCGTCACCGGCTCGGCGGCAGGCACTATATGTTGCTCGGGGCCGAACCGGGCCTGTAAGCTCCACGGTGGATGAGCGCCAGCCCTCGCTTTCGGCAGGACCTCGCCGTGTCCCCGACCGAGGCCGACGGGGTCGCCTGCGTCGACGTGCGCGACCCGAAGACCGGGGCCAACTTCCGCCTCTACGACTTCGAGTACCAGCTGGCGCTGCAGCTCGACGGGCAGCCCGTCCAGCAGGTGACCGACTGGGCGGCGAAGACCTACGGCGCCGATCTGACCGCTGACGGCATCCACGAGTTCGCCGCCCGCCTGCGCGAGCTCGGGTTTCTCGAGGCCGACGCCCCGCCGCCGGCCGCCGCCGTGACCGCCGAGGTCGCGGTGGCGCCGATCCTGGCCGCGGCGGCCGCGGCGGAGGAGAACGAGAGCGCGGTCGACGAGTGGGCGTCGCCCCAGGGGGCGAAGACCGCGACGTTCGTTCCCGACCCGGGCATGCTCGACAGCCCGCCCGAGCTGACGCCGGTCGCGCCGCTCGATCTCGCGAGGCTGGCGGCGCCCGAGGGGGCGCCCACGCCCATCGCGCCGGAGATCACCCGGCAGGCGATCGCCGAGCTGCCGAGCGACGCGCTCGACTCGGAGCCGGTCCCGGCCCCGTCGCGCGCCCCGGCGCCACCGGTCCCGGCTGCGCCGCGCTCCCCGACCGCGACGGAGACCTCCAAGCCGAGCTGGGCCACGGATCTCGACGGCGCGCTGCAGGCGAGCGACTCGCCAGCCGCCGTCGCACCGCTCGCCCCGCCCCGCCCCGAGGTCTCGTTGCCGGCCCTGCCGGGCAAGGAAGTGGTCTCGCCGCCGGCCGGTGCCGCCGAGCGCCGCCAGCCGCCCGCGCCGGATTCGGTCGTGATGTCCGGGTTCGCGGACGGGGCCTTGGGTTCCAAGCCCCGGCGCCGCACGGGCCTCATCGTGGTCGTTTGGCTGCTGTTGCTGGCCGCCGCGGCCGGGGCCGCTTACGGGGTCTGGGGCCGCCAGCACGCAGCGGCGAAGGCGCCGCAAGCCCTGCGCGTGCGCGTGACGTCGCCAGCCCCCAGCGCGGTCTACCGCTGGTTCTCGGGGCGCGGCCGGGTGACGGACTACGAGACGCAGACGCTGGCCTTCGCCAACCCGGGCCGGCTCGCCGAGCTTCTGCCCGCCGGGACCGAGGTCGCCGCCGGTGAGCCCGTGGCCAAGCTGGTCGGCGCGGCCGGGCTGGAGACGCTGCTGGCGCACGATCGGTCGCGGGTCGGGTTCTACAAGCAGCTGCGCGACAGCATGCACGCCGCCGGCAACCGCGCCGAGGAACGCCAGGCGGAGCTTCACCTCGGCGAGAAGCAGAAACTGGTGGAGATCGCGCTGGCCGGGCTCGGCAAGTACACGGTCGTCGCGCCCGAGCCGGGCGAGGTGGTCGAGACGCTGGCCAAGATCGGGATGCCGGTGGGCGCCGGGGCGCCGATTGCGCGGGTCAAGGGGCGCCTCCTGCACGGGGCGTTCGAGCTGGACGCCGAGGAGCGCGCGGCGCTGGCCAAGATGGACTTCTGCCGCGTCGAGGTGGTCGGGCTCGGCCCGCGCGCGGCCAACGATCTGCCCCGCGGCGCCGCGCCCAAGACCGCCGCCGACTCGAGCCCGGCCGACGCCCAGGTGGGGCCACGGTTCTTCGACTGCAAGCTGCCGAGCGACGTCGCCGCCGCGGGAAGCACGATCGAGATCCCGCTGCCCAGCGATGTGGGCCTGGTCTCGGGGCAACCGCTGCGCCTGGCCCGCGGGCGCTACGACGCGGTCTTTCCGGTGCCGCCGGGGGCAGTGGTGGCCGACGGCGAGCGGAAGTCGGTCTGGGTGGCCGGGCGCGACGGAACCGCCGAGCGGCGCACGGTGACGGTCGCCGAAGGCGGCGACGACGCGCTGGTGACCGACGGGCTGCGCGTGGGCGATCAGGTGATCGTCGATCCGCCCGCGGGGCTGCGCAACGGCGCGCGCGTCGAAGCGACGCCCGACGGCAGGCCCTAGACTAGACGCCGATCCCCTGCAGGGCGAGGAGCGGCTCGCCCGGACGTCGGGCGGTGAGGTCGATCAGGCAGTCGAGCGACCAGTCCTCGTCACCTTCGCCGTCCACCAAGACTTGTTGCGCGCGGAGCTTGCCTGGCTCGAGCTCGTCGATGCGCGTGCGATCGGGGCGGCGCGCCTCGGGGGTGGTAAGCAGCGTCGGGTGGGCGGCCCAGAAGGGCACCATCGCTTCCGTGAGGCGCTCGGCCGTCCAGGCGTCGCCCGCCGCCACCAGCCGCGCCGCCGCGGCGTAGTCTCGGCGGGCGAGCGCCGCCACCAGCTTGTGCAGCTCGGCGCGGATCGCGGCGACGGTGGCGCGCCGCTCGGCGGCCGGGTCGACCGGCGCGGCGGTGCGCGCGGCGCGTTTGCCGGGCCGCCGGGTCGGATCGGCGAGCGCCTCCCACTCCTCGAGCAGGCTGGAGTCGACGTCGCGCAGGAGCGATCGGAGGTGGGCCATCACGTCGAGGACCTCGTCGGTGCGCGCGGCGGCCGGCACCGTCTGCTCGAGCGTCCGCCAGACCTGCGAGAGGTAACGCAGGAGCACCCCCTCGCTCCGCTCGAGGCCCAGCGAGCGGACGTAGTCGTTGAAGGCGGTGAACCCCTCGTACATCTCACGGGCGATCGACTTGGGGTGGACGTTCGTCTCGCCGACCCAGGGGTGCCGGTCGGCGAAGTCGTTGAACGTCGCGTAGATGAAGTCGCGGTTGGGCTTGGGCCACTCGAGCGCCTCGAGCTGGGCGATGCGCTCCTCGTACTCGACGCCGGCCGCCTTCATCTCCGCCATCTTCTCGGTCTTGATCCGATCGAGCTGCTTGCGCAGGACCGCGTCGGGATTTTCGCAGATCGCCTCGACCAGCGTCAGCACGTCGAGCGCGTAGACGGGCGAGGCGCGATCCAGCACCGAGAGCGCCTCGAGCAGGTAGAGCGACAGCGTCTGGTTGAGCGAGAAGTCCCGCTGTAGCTCGGGGCTCACCTCGACGAAGCGGCCGCGCGCCTTCTCGCCGGTCACGACGTCGATGAGCCGGGCCCGGCGCAGCGTGCGGAAGTAGGCCGCGGCGCGCCGACGTTCGTTGCGCTTGTCGCGGGGCCCGCCGTGCGAGCGGCCGATGATGGTGATGAGACGCCGGTAGCCGGCTGCTTCCCGTCCCTCGGCCGCGCGCGACTGCAGACAGTTGAGCAGCATCCCGTGCGTCACCTCGAAGCGCGAGGCCAGCGGCTCGGGCGTCCCGTTCACCAAGCGGTCGAACGTCCCCTTGTCCCAGTGGACGAAGCCTTTCTGAGGCGGCTTCTGCATGACGACCTTCTTGCCGGCCGCCTGCTTGGCGGCGAGGCGGCGATTCTCGACCACGTGCGCGGGCGCCTGGGCGAGGACGAAGCCGCGCTCGTCGAACCCCTTGCGCCCGGCGCGCCCCGCGATCTGCAGGAAGTCACGCACCCCGAGGATGGCGGTCTTCTGGCCGTCGAACTTGCAGAGCTGTGTGAAGAGCACGCTGCGGATCGGCACGTTGACGCCGACCCCCAGCGTGTCGGTGCCGCTCACCACCTTGAGCAACCCTTGCTGCGCGAGGCGCTCGCACAGCAGCCGATAGCGCGGCAGGAGCCCGGCGTGGTGAATCCCGATCCCGTGCCGCAGGAAGCGCTGCAGCTCCTTGCCGTACGGCGTGTCGAAGCTGGCGTCGGCCAGCGCCTCGCGCAGCGCCTCCTTGTCGGCCTTCGACGAGACGTCGACGCTCATCAGGTTCTGCGCCTCCTCGGCGGCGCCCCGCTGGGTGAAGTTGACCAGGTAGATGGGCGCCCGCCCCAGCGAGCAGAGCTCGGCGATCGTCTCGTGCAGCGGCATCTCGCGGTACTCGAACTCCAGCGGGACCGGGCGCTCGCGCCCGCGCACCACCGCCACCTCGCGCCCCGTGAGCGCGGTCAGCCCGTCGGTGATGACCTGCAGCTCGCCCAGCGTCGCCGACATGAGCAGGAACGTCGTCTGCGGCAGGCAGAGGAGCGGGATCTGCCAGGCCACGCCGCGCTCGCGATCGGCGTAGTAGTGGAACTCATCCATCACCACGTAATCGGCCCGGGTAGCGGCGTCGCGCAGGGCCATGTTGGCCAGAATTTCGGCCGTGCAGCAGACGATCGGCGCGTCGCGGTTGATGCTGGCGTCGCCGGTCAGCATGCCGACCCGCTCGGCGCCGAACAGCCGGCAGAGATCGAAGAACTTCTCGTTGACCAGCGCTTTGACGGGCGAGGTGTAGAACGACGTTTTTCCTTCAGCGAGGCCCTTGAAGTGCAGCGCCGCGGCCACCAGAGACTTGCCCGAGCCGGTCGGTGTGTTGAGCACGACGTGCTTGCCCGACATCAACTCCAAGAGCGCCTCTTCCTGCGCCGGGTAGAGCGAGAGCCCCGAGGCGGTCGCGTAGGAGATGAAGCGCGAGAGCAGGTCGTCCGGATCGGCGCCGGCGGCGGGCAACAACGCCGCCAGGGGAGGTGTCGAAGCGGCTGACGACGAGATCGATTCGGCGGTGGTCATGAGGGGCGCCGGACGGCGCGACCTCAGTCTGCAACAGAAACGTCGCGCTGCGATCCGGCGTCGACATTTTGCGGGCAGGGCGGATTGGGGGCGCCCGGCGTCCCGAAGCTGCCGCCGGTCCCGAAGGCCACCTCCGCCGGGCAGGAGATCAGGCGCGCCGGATCGATCACCAGCGCGTGGCCCGTGTAACCGTCGTCGAGCGCCCCCCAGGTGATCTCGTCGACGACGACGCCCGACGCGCAGACGCCGACGCAGAGCGAGAGTTGCCCGTCCGCGTTGACCAGGATCAACTTGGTTCCATACGCGACCGTCACCGGCGCGCCGCCGTTCTTGCTCGGATCGCTCGACTGGCCGAGCAGCAGGCGCGCGCCGGCAGCGATGGTCCCGGCGGGGACCGGCACGTCGGTGGAGGCGGTCGCCAAATGCAGCTGGGAGAGATCGAGCGGCTCGGCGGCCAGGCTGGTGATCTCCACCCACTCGCGCCCGAGGTCGTCGCCGGTCGGGTTCACCAGCATCTCGTCGATGACCAGCTCTCCGGCCCGCGGCGCCCGCGCCATCGGGTGATCGGGCCGCGCGTCGGCCGGTGAGGCATCGACGCCCGACGTGGGCGTCCCGTCGGCGCCGGCGTCCCGGCGCGTGAGCTTGGGCATCTCGGCGGCCGCCCCGTCGACCACGTGCCCGGCGTCGACCGCCGGCCGGCCGGCCGTTCCCCCCGCGCCGCCGCCACCGG
>DASYEX010000282.1:0-12181 GCA_036498765.1 Polyangia bacterium | reverse complement strand
GACCACGGCCGCCGCGGCGGCCGTGGCTTGGTCCCACTCGAACGGGTGCTGCTCCTTCTTGCGCCAGCGCTGCACCAGCAGCAGCACCGACGGCATGACGACGACCGCGCTGACGAGGCAGGTGACCTCGCCCAGCACCGCGAGCAGCCCGAACAGGAACAGGCCGACGTTCTGCGCGACCAGCAGCGACGAGTAGCCGATCACCGTGGTCAACGAGCAGAGGCCCACCGCGCCGCCGGTCCCGCGCACGGCGGCGACGATGTCCTTGCTGCCGTCGCGCAGGTAGCGGGCCATGACGTTGACGGCGTAGTCGACGCCGATGCCGAAGGTGATGGGGAAGGCGATGAAGTTGACGAAGTTGATCTTGATGCCGAGCTTCATCGTGACGGCGAGCAGCCAGGCGACCGCCACGACCAGCGAGCCGATCACGAAGGGGGTGGCCAGGCTGCGGCGGAAGATGAGCAGCACCGTCGCCACCACCCCCAGGAACGCCAGCAGCGAGGCGAGCGGACCGTCGCGCTCCATCGAAGAGATGATGTCGAACGAGAGCGCGGGGCTGCCGGCGACGCGGCCGGGGCGGCCGCCGAGGGCGACGGGCGCCTGGGCGGCCTCGCGGAGCTGCTTGACGAAGGTGGCGATGGTCTCGCCGCGCCACCAGCTCCCGGCCGGGTTGGGGTAGACGAGCACGGCGCGGCCGACGGTGCCGTCGCGCTCGCGCAGGCCGCGGGTGATGACGTCGGGGACCTCGTCGGCCCGGATCGGCTCGGTCGGAGCGTGCGCGCCCTCGGGGCCGATGAGGCGGTCCAGCTTCTGGCGATCGGTGGCCGTCATCTGCGCGCGGATGTTGGGGGTCATTTTGCGGCGGATGACGGCGAGCTGGGCTTGCTTGGCGGCCTCGTCGGGGGGGACCATGTCGTCCCAGGTCCGGACGGAGGCGATCATGCCGGCGAGCGGCGGGTGCTCGGCTTCCTCGCGCAGCTTGGCGGTCACGGCGCGCGTCTCGGCTTCGCTGTCGGTCAGGATCACCGTCGGCGTCAGGTAGCGGCCGAGCAGCGTGTCCATCTTCTTGCCCCAGAAACCCTCGCCGTCCTTCCAGGTGTCCCGGCGGCGCAGCCGCGAGAAGTCGTACTCCAGCCGGTCGTGGCCGAACTTGCGGACCTCGAATACCGCGCCCAAGGTCAGCAACGCGGCCAGGCCGACGTAGAGGGCGGGGCGGCGCTGGACGGCGGTGGCGATGCCGCCCATCAGCTGGCCGGTGCCGCGAAGGGCGCGCGGGGCGTGGCGGCCGCGGTCGAGCCAGGCCAGCAACGGCGGCGTCAGCAGGACGGTGGTCCCCCAGGCGAACAGCATGCCGAGGCCGCCGATGACGCCGAACTGGCGAAAGCCGCGGAATTGCATGGCCACCAGCGAGGCGTAGGCGACGCCGGCGGCCAGCGCGGCGGAGAGCGTCCCCCAGCGCGTTCCCCACAGTGCGACGGCCAGCGACTCCTCGACGCTCTTCCCCTGCCGGCGCGTCTCCAGGTAGCGGGCCAGCTGGATGATGCCGAAGTTGATGCCGTTGCCGATGATGATCGACCCCAGGAACGCCGTGTTCGAGTTGAGCTCGGTGATCCGGAACGGCGGGATGCTGGCCAGCCCGAAGGCATAGACCGCGGCCAGCGCCAGCGGCAGGAACAGCGCCGGGATGCTGCGCGTCCAGCCGTAGAAGAGGACGATCGCCAACAAGACGACGACCACCACCAGGGCCGAGGAGAGCGTCAGGTCCTGAACCAGCGCCGCCATCTCCTCGGCCGAGATGGCCACGTCGCCGGTCAGGCCGACCCGCATGCCGGGCGCGTAGGCCGCGGTGCCGCCCAGCGCCTGCATGTCCCGCTCGACCTTGTGGATGAGGGCCCCCGACTGCGCCGCGCTGGTCGAGAAGCCGCCCACCTCGATCAGCATCAGCGTCAGGCCCAGCTTGCGGTTCGAGAACCGGTTCCCCTCGAGGTCGCCGCCTCCGAGCTCGCCCGTGTACTTCTTCTCGATGTCGGAGAAGTCGAGGGGGGGCGCGGGCTCGTTGTCGTCGAGCAGCGTGTCGGTCTTCTTGCCGTACTCCCAGTGCAGCCGCGCCTCCAGCCGCTCCCGGATCGAGCTGAGGTCGTCGAGCGCCATGAGGCTGCCGGCGTGCTTCTCGACGAAGGCGCGCTCGGCGGCGTAGCCGACGCGCACGTCGCTCACCTCGCTCTTCGGGTACTGGCGGACGCGCGCGGCGAGGTCCGCGAGGAAGCGCTCGCCGGCCGCCAGGTGGTCGGAGGCGCCGACGTCGACGATGACGCCCAGGTACTGAAGCCCGGCCATGCGGCGGCGCAGCTCGTCGATGGCGACCACGCTGGGGGCGTCGCGCGGCAGGAGCTCCTCGACGTCGCTGCGCAGATGTCCGTACAGCTTGACGGTCCGCCAGCCCGCCGGGATCGCCGCCAGCAGCGCCAGCGTCCAGAGCAACGCCCCGTGGCGCAGGGTCCAGGCGACGAAGCGGCGGGTGAGAGGACCGGGCGCGGGTGGAGATGGATCGGGGGGCACGTTGGTTGGGCGGCGCTCGCGGGCGCCCATGATACCGAAGAGCTGGCCCAAACGCCCGAATCCCGACGCGATGGCGGGCCGTGACTGGCCGCATGGTAATCTCGGCGGTCCAGTGCCGTTCGTTCCAGATCGCGCAGGGTTCCTCGATTTGGCCCGCCGGGGCCGGATCGCGTTCGTCTACCGCGAGGTCCTGGCCGACACCGACACCCCGGTCTCGGCCTACGCCAAGCTGGGACGGGGGCCGTACTCGTTTTTGCTGGAGAGCGTCGTGGGGGGGGACAAGTGGGCCGCCTATAGCTTCGCCGGCGTCCGTCCGCGCGCCGTCGTGCGCGCCCGCGGTGCCGACGTCGAGGTGCTGACCGCGGCCGGCGGCGAGCTGCGCGTGACCGAGAAGGTCCGCGCGGCCGAGCCGCTCAAGTTCCTGGACGCTTACCTGGCCAAGCTTCTGCCCGCGGTCCCGCCCGGGCTGCCGCGCTTCTTCGGGGGCGCCGTGGGCTGGCTGGGGTACGACGCCATCCGAGGCTTCGAGCGGATCCCCAGCAACAAGCCCGACGTGCTGGGGGTGCCGGAGATCTGCTTCGCCATCACCGACACGGTGGTCATCTTCGACAACCTGCGCGGGACGGTGAAGGTGGTGGCCGCGGCCGACGTGGGCGAGGGGGATCCCGGGCGCGCCTACGACGACGCCTGCGCCCGCATCGACGCGGTGCTCGATCGGCTGGCCAGCCCGGCGCCGCCGCTGCGGCCGCTCGAGCCGCTCCCCACGCCCGCTCCCGCGCCGCTGCGCTCGACCGTCACCCAGGCGGAGTACGAGGCCGGGGTGCGGCGCGCGCAGGAGTACATCCTGGCCGGTGACGCCTTCCAGATCGTCTACTCGCAGCGGTTCCAGGTGCCGCGCCAGGGCGTCGACCCGTTCGACGTCTACCGCGCGCTGCGGGTCATCAACCCGTCGCCCTACATGTTCCACCTCGAGTTCCCCGAGGCGATCGTGACCGGCGCGTCGCCGGAGGCGCTGGTGCGCCTCGAAGGCCGGCAGGTCGAGGTGCGCCCCATCGCCGGGACCCGCCGGCGCGGCGCGACCCCCGACGAGGACGCGCGCCTCGAGGCCGAGCTGCAGCGCGACCCCAAGGAGCGCGCCGAGCACGTCATGCTGGTCGATCTGGGGCGCAACGACGTCGGCCGCGTCTCGGCGCCGGGGACCGTCAAGGTCAACGAGCTGATGGTCGTCGAGCGCTACTCGCACGTCATGCACCTGGTCTCGAACATCCGCGGCGAGGCGGCGCCCGGCGTGCGCGCCGCCGACGTGGTGCGGGCCTCTTTCCCGGCCGGGACGCTCTCCGGAGCGCCCAAGATCCGGGCCATGGAGATCATCGAGGAGCTCGAGCCGTCGCGGCGCGGGATCTACGGCGGCGCCGTGGGCTACGTCTCGTACACCGGGAACCTGGACCTGGCCATCGCCATCCGCACGCTGGTCACGCTGGGCGATACGATCAACGTGCAGGCCGGGGCGGGCATCGTCGCCGACAGCGTGCCGGCCCACGAGCACCTCGAGTGCGTCAACAAGGCCGGCGCCGTGCTGAGCGCGGTGGAGATCGCGCGGCGCGGATCGGAGCGCGGGTAGTGCTGCTGGTCATCGACAACTACGACTCGTTCACCTACAACCTGGTCCAGTACCTGGGGGAGATGGGGCAGGAGGTGCGCGTCGTGCGCAACGACGAGCTCCCGGCCGCGGAGATCGCGGCGCTGGGCCCGTCGCACATCGTGATCTCGCCGGGCCCCTGCACGCCCAACGAGGCGGGGATCAGCCTGGAGGTCATCAAGACCTACGCCGGGAAGATCCCCATCCTGGGCGTCTGCCTCGGCCACCAGGCGATCGGCCAGGCGTTCGGGGGCAAGGTGGTGCGCGCCGCGCGCGTGATGCACGGCAAGACCTCGCCCATCTCGCACGACGGCCAGGGGCTCTTCACGGGGCTGCCGAACCCGTTCGAGGCGACGCGCTACCACTCGCTGCTCATCGAACGGTCGAGCGTGCCCGATTCGCTGGAGGTCACGGCCGAGACGGCGGAAAAAGAGATCATGGCCGTCCGCCACAAGACGCTGCCGGTGGAGGGGGTGCAGTTTCACCCGGAGTCGTTCCTGACGACCTCGGGCAAGGACCTCCTGCGCAACTTCATCGCCAAGAAAGGAAGGCCGTGAGGCCGCCCATGAACATCAAGGAGGCGCTGGCGCGCGCCATCGACCGCCACAGCCTCACCGCCGAGGAGATGGCCGAGGTGGTCGGCGAGATCATGGACGGGCAGGCCACGCAGGCGCAGATCGGTGGCCTCCTGGTCGCGCTGCGGATGAAAGGAGAGACGGTCGACGAGATCGTCGGCGCGGCGCGGGCGATGCGGGCGCGCATGGTGGGGATCGCGTTCGCCGCGGATCCGATCATCGACACCTGCGGCACCGGGGGCGACGGGTCGCTGTCGGTCAACGTCTCGACGATCGCCGCTTTTCTGGTGGCGGCGGCGGGCGTGGTGGTGGCCAAGCACGGCAACCGCGCGCAGTCGTCGCGGTCGGGATCGCACGACGTCATCGAGGCGCTGGGGCTCGACCCCGCGCCCGAGCCGGACGTGGCGGCGCGCTGTCTGCGCGAGGCGAAGCTGGCTTTCTTGTTTGCACCGGCGCACCACGCGGCCACCAAGCACGTCGGCGGGCCACGCAAGGAGGTGGGCGTGCGCACGATCTTCAACCTGCTGGGGCCGCTCACCAACCCGGCGGGGGCCAAGTTCCACGTCAACGGCATCTTCAGCCGCGAGCGGTGCGAGGTCCTGGCCCAGGCGCACGGCGCGCTCGGCTCGAAGCGGGCGATGGTGGTCCACGGCGCGGGCGGCCTCGACGAGTTCGCGCCGTCCGGAGCCACCTTCGTCGCCGAGCTGGCCGACGGCGGCGTCAAGACGCGCGATCTCCGCCCGGCCGACTTCGGCGTCGACGAAAGCGATCCGGCCGGCCTGCGCGGCGGCACGCCCGACGACAACGCCCGCATCGCGCTGGAGATCTTGCGGGGCGGCGGCCCCGAGGCGGCGCGCAGCGCGACCCTGATGACGGCGGGCGCGGCCATTTTCGTGGCCGGAGCGGCGCCGGATCTGCGCGCCGCCACGTCCAGGGCGCGCGAGGTCTTGTCGAGCGGCGGCGGGGTGGCGGTGCTGGAGACGCTGCGCAAGATCGCCCCCCGTCCACAGTCCGCCTCATGATCCTCGACGACATCCTGGCCCGGACGCGCGCCGAGCTGGCGGAGCGCAAGCGCGCGCGCCCGATCGCGGCGCTCGAGGACGATGCCGCGCGCCGTCCGCCGGCCAGGAGTCTGGCGCGCGCTCTCCGCCAGCCGGGTCGGATCGCCTGCATCGCCGAGTTCAAGCGCCGCTCGCCTTCGGCGGGCTGGATCGCCGAGAACGCCGTGCCGGCCACGCTGGCGCGGGCTTACGCCGCCGGCGGAGCCAGCGCGATGTCGGTCCTCACCGACGGGCCCTTCTTCGGCGGCAGCCTCGACGATCTGGTCGCCGCGCGGGCCGCGTCGGACCTGGTCATCCTGCGCAAGGACTTCATCGTCGATCGCTACCAGGTGGTGGAGGCTCGTGCCGCCGGCGCCGACGCGCTCCTCCTCATCGTCGCCGCCCTCACCGACGCGGAGCTTTCGGCCCTCCTGGCCGCCACGCGGGAGGTGGGGCTGGAGGCGCTGGTGGAGGCCCACGACGCGGGCGAGGTCGCGCGGGCGGTCGCGGCTGGAGCGGCGGTCGTGGGGATCAACAACCGTGACTTGAAGACCTTCACCGTCGATCGCGAGCTGGCCGCGCGCCTGCGCCCGAGGGTGCCGCCCGACCGGGTCGTCGTCGCCGAGTCCGGCATCCGCGACGCCGCCGACGTGGCCCGCCTGCGCGCGGCCGGCGTCGACGCCCTCCTGGTCGGCGAGACGCTGATGCGGGCGGAGGATCCGACCGCCGGCCTCCGCGGGCTCTTGGCCTGAGTCATGGATCTCCTGGTCAAGATCTGCGGCGTCACGACGGCCAAGGACGCGGCGATGGCGGCGGAGCTGGGCGCGGACGCCATCGGTGTGAACTTCTGGCCCGGGTCGAAGCGCTACGTCGATCCCGGCGACGCGGCCCCGATCCTGGCGGCGATCCCCAAGGGCGTTCTCAAGGTGGGAATCTTCGTGAACCCGCGCAGCGAGGAGGTCGCGCAGGGTGTCGACCTGCTGGGCCTCGATCGGGTGCAGCTTCACGGCGACGAGAGGGCCACCGATTACCCGGACCTCGACCCCGCGCGCCTCATCCGCGCCGTTCGGGTGCGCGATGCCGCCTCGTTGTCGTCGGCCGGCACCGGCGGATGGAACCCGGGGCTGTGGCTCTACGACGCCTTCGTCGAGGGCTACGGCGGGGGCGGCGTGACGGCCCCCTGGGCGCTCATCGCCGGGCAGGCCCGGCGGCCTTTTCTCCTGGGCGGCGGCTTGACACCCGACAACGTGGCCGAGGCTGTGCGGGCCACGCGGCCCGACGGCGTCGACGTGGCCAGCGGCGTCGAGCGCGCGCCCGGGGTGAAAGATCCCGCCAAGGTCGCGGCATTCATCGCCGCCGCGCGCGCTGCGATATAGTTCCGCGCTCGATGTCCTCACCCCCCGCAGCCGCGCAGATTCCCGGACGCTTCGGTCAGTTCGGCGGACGCTATGTCTCCGAGATCCTGATCCCCTCGCTCGACGAGCTGACGGCCGCCTGGGCCGCCGCCTCGGCCGACCCCCAGTTCTCCGAAGAGCTGAACCGCCTGCTCTCCGACTACGTCGGCCGCCCGACGCCGCTGGGGTTTGCGGCGCGGCTCTCGGCCGAGGTGTCGCGCGAGGCGAAGCGCGACGTCCGCATCTACCTCAAGCGCGAGGATCTCTGCCACACGGGCGCGCACAAGATCAACAACTGCATCGGCCAGCTCCTGCTCGCCCGGCGGATGGGGAAGACGCGCATCATCGCCGAGACGGGGGCGGGCCAGCACGGCGTCGCCACCGCGACTGCCTGCGCGCTGTTCGGCCTGCCGTGCGAGATTTTCATGGGCGCCGTCGACGTCGAGCGGCAGGCGCTCAACGTCTTCCGCATGAAGCTGCTCGGCGCTCAGGTCCACGCCGTCAAGGACGGGACCGCGACGCTCAAGGACGCCATGAACGAGGCGCTGCGCGACTGGGTAACCAACGTACGAACGACCCACTACGTGATCGGGTCGGTCGCGGGTCCGCACCCGTACCCGATGCTCGTGCGAGAGCTGCAGGCGGTGATCGGCCGCGAAGCGCGGGCGCAGGTCCAGGAGGTGGAAGGGAAGCTCCCGGACGCGCTGGTGGCCTGCGTGGGTGGGGGGTCGAACGCCATGGGTCTTTTCCACGCGTTCGTGCCCGACAAGTCCGTCCAGCTCTTCGGCGTCGAGGCCGCGGGCGATGGCATCGACACCGCCCGCCACGCGGCGACGCTGGCGCGCGGCCGGGTCGGCGTGCTGCACGGCGCGCGCTCGTACGTCCTCTGCGACGACGACGGCCAGATCGCGGAAGCGCACTCCATCTCGGCGGGCCTCGACTATCCGGGCGTCGGCCCGGAGCATTCGTTCCTCAAAGAGACGGGGCGGGCGAGCTACCTGTCCGTCACCGACGAGGAGGCTCTCGAGGGCTTCAAGCTCTTGGCCCGCACCGAAGGGATCCTCTGCGCGCTCGAGAGCGCCCACGCCATCGCCGCGCTCCCCAGGGTGGCGGCGACGCTCGGCGACGGTGCGGTCATGATCGCCAACGTCTCCGGTCGCGGTGACAAGGACATGGGGACGCTCTCCGCGCGCCTGGGGGTGAAGCTGTGACCGCGGCGCCCCGCCTGGCCGCCCGGTTCGCGCGCGCCCGCGCCGAGAAGCGCGCCGCGCTCATCGTGTACCTGACCGCCGACGATCCCGACGGCGCGACCAGCCTCCGCCTCATGCGCGCCGCCGCCGACGCCGGGGCCGACGTCATCGAGATCGGCGTCCCCTGGAGCGATCCGTCGGCCGACGGCAAGTCGATCCAGGCTGCCATGCACCGCGCGCTGGGGCGGGGCGGGGGGCTCAAGCGCTCGCTCGCGCTCTGCAGCGAGCTGCGCGCCGCCTGCCCGGACGTCGGGCTGGTGCTGTTCGGGTACGCCAACCCGATCCTGGTGATGGGGCCGGACGTCTTCGCGCTCAAGGCGCGCGACGCCGGCGCCGACGGCGTCCTCTGCGTCGACTATCCGCCCGACGAGGACCGCGTCCTGCTGACCGCGCTCGGGCGCGAGGGGCTGGACTTCATCCCGCTCCTGGCGCCCACCTCGACGGACGCGCGCGTCGATCTGGCCCTCGGCGCGGCCGGCAGCTTCGTCTACTACGTCTCGATGACCGGCGTCACCGGCGCCGCGCTCGGTGACCTAGAGGGCCCTCGCGCCAAGGTGGCCGCCATCCGGGAGCGAGGTGGCGGGAAGGTCCCAGTCGCCGTCGGCTTCGGCATCCGCACCCCGGTCGCCGCGCACGCCGTGGGCAGCTTCGCCGACGCGGTCGTGGTCGGCAGCGCCGCCGTGGAGATCGTCGATCGCGCCGTCGCCGAGAAGCGCGATCCGGTCCCCGAGATGAGCACCTTCGTCCGTTCGCTGCGCGACGCCGTCGGGCGCCCGAGCTGATCCCTTGAGAGGGCAGAGCTTTCTACTTGGGCCGATTTTCCGCTTCGGCTATCGTCGCGACCCAGGAGGGGTCCCCATGAAACACCTGCGCATGCTCGGAGCGTCCGTAGTCGCAGCCCTGTTCACCGTCGCCGGCACCGCCGGCGCGCAGACGCCGAGCGCCGGCCCGCCGCCGCCACCGCCCGCCGCGCTTCCCGCCCCCAAGCCGGCCGCCCCCGCGTCCGCGAAGCCGGTCAGCGCGCCCGCTCCGGCGGCCAAGCCCGCCGCGGCCCCCGCCGCCAAGCCCGCCGCCCCGGCGGCGCCCGTCGCAGCGACGCCACCCCCTCCCGCGCCCAAGCCGGCGGCCGAGCTCGACCAGCTGAAGATGTTCGAGGGGACCTGGCGGTGCGACGGCAAGCAGCCGGCCGGACCGATGGGCCCCGAGCAGACCTACAAATCGTCTTTCAAAGGAAAGAAGGACGTCGACAGCTTCTGGCTGGCGTTCGAGTACGCGCAGAAGAAGTCCAAGGTCCACACCATGCCGATCACCGCCAAGGGATTCCTGGGCTACGACCCGACGGCGAAGAAGTACGTCACCATGGGCGTCGACAACATGGGCGGGTCGATCAGCGAGAGCTCGCCCGGCTGGGAGGGTGACAAGCTGGTCTTCAGCGGCGACGGCCAGATGGGCGGCCAGAAGATCAGTTTCAGGGAGACCTACACCAAGAAGAGCGACAAAGAGATGACCTGGTCCGGCGAGATGAAGATGGGCAAGGACTGGATCAACGTCGGCACCGACACCTGCAAGAAGTAGCGGCACCGCGAGGCGGACGGCGCCCGCCGGGCGAGGCGCCATCTAAACCTTTCCGACGCGCGTCCGAATCTCGGTGACGACGTCGGGGCCGAGCTCCGCCGACATTCGCGCCAGGATCTCCGCGCGCAGCAAGGTCAGCTCGTGCGCCAGCGCCGAGGAGGCGACGCGCACGAAGAGGGTGGTGCCGGCCAGGCGCTCCGCCTGGGTGCGGGCCCGGAAGGCCTCACCGATGGAGCGCGCGTAGCAGTCGAACGCTCGGAACTCTCGGGCCCGCCCGGACCCGCCGAGCCGGGCCAGCACCTCGCCCATGAGCGCATCGCTGGCGATCGGCGCAGGCGCCTGGGGGCGGACCGGCCCACGCGCCCGCGGCCGATACGGGCGTGAACCGAAGCGTCGCCCGTCCGTCGGCATCGCCGGCAGGATACGCGGCGCGGGTGCGATGGCAACGGCAAAGCGGACCTCCGGGCGCTATCATCGGACGCATGGCGCGGCAGATCATCTCGACGGCGGGCGCTCCCAAGGCGATCGGTCCCTATTCGCAGGCGGTGGTGGCGCCGGCCGGACGGCTCCTGTTCTGTTCGGGGCAGATCCCGCTCGATCCGAAGACCGGCGAGATGGTCGGCGCCGGCGACGTGCGCGCGCAGACCCAGCGGGTGATGGAGAACCTGGGCGCCGTGCTGGTGGCCGCGGGCGTCTCATTCGACGCGCTCGTCAAGACGACGATCTTTCTCGCCGACTTGCAGGACTTCGCCGCGGTGAATGAGATCTACGGCGTCTATTTCCCGAACAATCCGCCCGCGCGGGCGACGGTTCAGGCCGCGGGCCTGCCCAAGGGCGCCTTGATCGAGATCGAGGCGATCGCGGCGCTGTCCGACGCCGGTTGAGGCTGCGACCGATCAACCACCGGCGGCGGCGGGACCTCGGCCAGCGCCGCCTTCCAGTCCGCAAATCGCCCGCCGGCGCGCGCGGCCTGGGCGGCGGCCCGACCCGCGGCGAAGCCACCCTGGGCCAGACGGTACTCGACCCAGGCCCATTTGGGCGACGTCGGGCGCAGGGCCACTCGCCCCTTGACCGCCGCCCGCAGGCGGGCGAGGCGGTCGTCGAGGACCTCGATCGACTCGAACGCCGCGCCGTCGAGCGGGGTCTTGCGCTTGGCGACGAACGGCGCGATCCCCAGCGCCATCCGGCCGGCGGCCTTGGCCAGCTCCAGCGAGAAGCGCCCCAGCTCGTCGATGTCGGCGTCGGTCTCCCCGGGGACGCCGAGCATCATGTAAAGCTTGAACCCTGACATCCCATGGGCGCGCGCCAGCTGGGCCGCGCGCAGGAGGTGCCGTTCCTTGGTCTTGCGCTGGATGATGTCGCGCATCCGCTCGGAGGCGCCGTCGGCGGCGGTGGTCAGCGTCCGGTAGCCGCCGCGCCGGAGCAGGCCCACGATCTCGTCATTCAGGCGATCGGCGCGCAGGCTGGAGATGCCGACCTCCCGACCGCTGTCGACGATGTGGCGGAGGATCTCGGGGAGCTTGGGGTGGTCGGTCACGGCCGCGCCGACCAGGCCGACCCGACGCGCGTCGGCGGGGATCAGCCCCGCCACCTTCGCCGGGTCGACCAGGCGCATGCCGCCGTTGGTCGAGCGTCGCATTACGCAGTAGGTGCACCCGCGGTGGCAGCCACGCTCGGGCTCCACCAGGAACATGTTGGCGAGCTCGGTGTGCGGCGTTCGGATCTGGGAGTGCGCGGGGAGCAGGGCGTCGTCGGCCGCGGCCACCGGGGGCGTCTGCTCACCGTGGATCGACGGCACGTAGAACCCCGGGCGCTTGGCCAGCGCCTCCAGCAGCGCCGGGCGGGAGGGCGCCGCGCGGATCGCCTCCACCAGCTCGACGATCGTCTCTTCGGCCTCCCCCAGGAGAAAGACGTCGGCGTAGGGGGCGGCCGGGACCGGGTTGGAGAAGGTGAGGGGGCCGCCGACGACGACCAATGGGTGGCGCTCGGGATGCGCCGCGCGCGCCTCGGCGAAGATCGGGACGCCGCTCGCGTCGAGGCAGTCGACCAGGCCGCCGATCTCGAGCTCGTAGGCGAGCGAGAAGGCGATGACGGGAAAATCGCCGACCGCGCGGGCCGACTCATAGGTCCGCAGCGGCTCGCCCGCCGC
>DASYEX010000281.1:0-7001 GCA_036498765.1 Polyangia bacterium | reverse complement strand
ATCGACCTCCGGATCCAGACCCGCCGCGGCCACATCCGGATCGAGCTGCGCGATTGGGGCTCCGGGTTCGATCCGACGGGGGTCCCCGCGCCGGCGTTCGACACGCTCCCCGAATCCGGCCTCGGTCTTTACATCATGCAGTCCTTCATGGAAATGGCGTACCGGATCGGACGTCCAAATCTGCTTACATTGAGCAAGCGTTACGTGGAACGCTCGAGCGCGGCCCGCAAGAGCGAAGGTGCTACATGAGATTCGAGATCAAGGCGCAAAGCGGCGTCTCCCAGCTGGCCATCGAGGGCGAGCTGGACGCGGTCAGCGTATCCGAGCTGCGTCCGGACCTGGAGAAGCTGGTCAAGTCGAAGCCGACGTCCGTCGAAGTGGACCTCTCCTCGCTGCGCATGGTCGACAGCTCCGGCGTCGGCGCGCTCGTCTCGCTCTACAAGCGGGTGCGCGCCCAGGGCGGCAGCGTCGTCATCAAGGGGCTGCGCGATCAACCGCTGGCGATTTTCCGTTTGCTCCGCCTCGATCGGGTGATGTTGAACGGCGAGACCCGCAGTCCGCCGCCGGCGCATAAGCAGTCGAAATCACGCCACTAGACTTCCCCTCGCCGCCGACGGGCACCATCTACTGCCCAGGCCGTGGTCGTCGACGATGACGCCGCCGAGGACATCGACGATGACATCGAAATGTCCGGCCGTGAAAGCGTGACGCGCCGGCTCCATCGCTTCCCGATCCGTTGCGCAACACACGTTTTTCCATAGCGCAACATACCCACATCGAGTACCCTGAGCCCACTGGTAGGAGTCCAACCAGCGTTCCGATTTCGCAATGAAATCGGTCCCGAGCACGACTGACGTGACCACCTCACCGATCATCGCCGACGCGCCTCTCCCGGAGCCGACCGGAACGAATCCGGTCAGCCACGCGATCGCTGCGCTCGGCGATCCCGAATCCCCCGCCGAGCTGGCGCAGCGCCTGGCGGTGGTCGTCGCGATGCTGTGGCCGCAGATTGCGGACGCCGATGTGTTCCTGCCCGAGAAGGGCCGCCCCCTGCGTGGCGTGCGCGACGCGCGGGCCGGCGCCGGTCTGCTCGCGACCCTGAACGCGGTGTGGGGGCCGATCGCCGCGCGCGGTCTCATGCCAATGACGCCGACGCTGCTGCCCAGCGACGCCGCCGCCGGGCGCGGCTCGACGATGTCGACGCCGATCTTCTCCGGCAAGTCGCTGGAGGGCTTCCTGGTCGTACAGCGCCGGCTCGACGCGCCCGCGTTCACCATCGCCGATCTCGAGGGTCTCTCCGCGCTCGCCGAGGGCGTGGGGGGCGTGCTGCCACGCGCGCGTGCGCACGCGATGTCGACCGGCGGCACCTGGCTGGAACAAGACCTGGCCGCCGCGGGCGCCATCCAGCGAACGTTCCTGCCGGAGCCCATCGGGGAGAACTCCGCCGGGGTCCGCGTCGTCACCGCGTACATGCCGGCCTACGCGGTGGGCGGTGACTTCTACGACTTCATCGATCTGGGAAACGGGCGGGTGATGGGTGTAATCGGCGACGTCTCCGGCAAGGGCGTCACCGCCGCGCTCACCATGGGCCGCGTGGCCGCCGACGTCCGGCGCCTCGCGACCGAGGTCTCGGGCCCGGCGGAGCTGCTCGAGCGGCTCAATCACACGCTCTCGGTGCGCATGCAGGACGATCGGTTCGTGACGGCGCTCTGCGTGCTGCTCGACGCGCCGAACAGGAAGTGGATCTTCGCCAACGCCGGGCATGTCCTGCCGCTCCTCCGCCGCTCGACCGGCGTCGTCTCGCGCGTGGCCTACTCCTCGGGGCCCCCCCTCGGTATCGTCCCGCACGCGCAGTACCGCGAGGAGGTCATCTCCGTCGCTGCCAAGGACATCCTGCTCCTCGCCACCGACGGCGTATTCGAGATCCTCTCGGCCCCGCGCCGCCCCTGCTCGACGATGGGGCAGTGCCAGTTCACCGAGCTGGTGGGCAGCGCGCCCCACGACGTCACCGAGATCAGCCGCCGCATCGTCCTCTCCGCCGAGGAAGCGGCCGCGACCGCCGTGCGCGACGACCTCGCGCTGCTCGGCCTGCAAGTCAACGGCTAGTCCCGGGGCCCGATCTCGCCGTTCAGCGTCGCGCCGCGTACCAGGCGGCGGTGCGCTGCAGCCCCTCGGCGAACGAGATCGCGCCCCGGTAGCCGAGCCGCGTGCGCGCCGCCGCCACGTCGGCCAGCGAGTGCTTGACGTCGCCCACCCGTCCCGGCGCGTACGTGACGGGAACCGGGTGGCCCACGATCTCGGCGACCAGGCGCACGACGTCGTTGAGGCTGGTGGCGGTCCCGCAGGCGACATTGAAGACCTGGCCCGACACGCCCGGCGCCGCCGCCGCGGCCAGGTTCGCTTCGACGGTGTTGTCGATGAAGCAGAAGTCGCGCGACTGCGTGCCGTCGCCATAGATGGTGACGCCCTGTCCGGCTTGCGCGGACGTCAGGAAGCGTGGGATCACCGCCGCGTACTCCGACTTCGGATCCTGGCGCGGACCGAACACGTTGAAGTAGCGGAGCGAGACCGTCTCCAGGCCGAAGGCGCCCGCATAGACCTGGCAGTAGTGCTCGCCGGCCAGCTTGGAGACGGCGTACGGTGACAGCGGCAAGGGCCGCATCGTCTCCACCTTCGGCAAGGTCGGTGTGTCGCCGTAGGCCGACGACGACGCCGCGTAGATCACCCGCCGCGCGCCCGCCTTCTTCGCCGCCGCCAGCACCTTGAGCGTACCGGTGGCGTTGGCGTCGTGGCTGGCGATGGGATCGGCCAGCGACCGCGGCACCGAGGGGATGGCCGCCTGGTGAAACACCAGCTCCACGCCGGCCAGCGCGCGCGCCAGCGCCGCCTCGTCGCGGATGTCCCCCTCGACGAGCTCGACGTCCTTGGCCACCTCGGCCAGGTTCTCGCGCTTGCCGGAGAAGAAATTGTCGATCACGCGCGCGCGATCGCCACGGGCCAGAAGCGCGCGCGCCAGCGCCGACCCGATGAATCCGGCGCCACCGGTGACGAGACACGATGCGGGCATGCGGAAAAGCTAGCTGACGGGCGGGAAGTTTCCTAGCCAGGCGTTGCCGCAAGGCGGCCAGGCAACCTTGGAGCTGCCACGTCCGAAGACGGCCGCGTGCGTCTGGTTTCGTGGGCTGTCGCCTTCGCCTTGGGAGACGCCGTCGCGGCCAGCGGCGCGGCCGGCGCGCGTCTGGCGCTGGCGGTCGGGCTGGCCGGTCTGCTGGCGCTCGGGTGGCGGCGAACGCGCCCGACGCTCGCCGGCCCGCTCCTCTTCCTGGCGCTCGGCGGGGCGCTCGGAGCGCGCGCGGCGCGCACGCCGGCGCTCGATCCCACGCTGGCCGCCGCGATCGACACCGACGAGCCGCACGCGATCGGCGCCGTCGTGGCGCGCGGCCCCGAGGAGACCGGGAACGGCACCCGCCTGGTCGTCGACCTCACGGCGATCGACGGTGTCCCCGCACGGGGAACACTGGCGCTGGCCGTGCCGAGCGGCTGGCCCGACTTCGGGCCCGGCGAGGCGATCGGCTGCCGGACGCGGCTGCGCGCGCTGCGGGGAACACGCAACCCCGGCCTCCCCGACCCGGCCCTGGCGATGCGCGCCGTCGGGATCGACGCGCTCGGCGCCGTGCCGACCGCGGGGGCGATCCGTCGCGTGGCGGAGCCCGCCGTCGGGGGACCACGGCGCGCGGCTTTCCTGGCCAGGCGCGCGCTGCGCAACGCAATTGATGGAGCCGTCGACGGTGAAGCCGGCGCGTTCCTCAAGACGACGGTGCTGGGCGATCGGCGCGGCGTCTCGCCAGAGGTGGAGGATGGCTTCCGGGCGGCGGGGGCCACCCACGTCCTGTCGGTCTCGGGGCTCCATCTGGCCGCCGTCGCCGCGCTGTTCTTCCTGCTGGTGCGTGGCGCCGCGGCGCGGATTCCTCGGCTGCCGCTGTACGTCGATCCGCGCGCGATCGCGGCGGCGGTCTCACTGCCGGCGATCGGATTCTTCACCCTCTTGACCGGCGAAGCGGTAGCTACCGAGCGCTCAGCCCTGATGCTGGGGCTGGGGATGACCGCGCTGCTGGTCGGACGGACCGCCTCCGCGGGGCCGACCATCGCCGGGGCGGCGCTCGTTCTCTTGCTCGCGCGACCGCTGCAGATCTTGGACGTCTCGTTGCAGCTCTCGGTGGCGTCGGTCGCCGGGATCGCGCTCTGCGCTCGGCGCCTCGCGCCCCGTGCCGGAAGCGGCGGTTCGCTCGCCCTGCGGGCCGGGCGGTGGCTCGGGCGGTTCGGCGCCGCGACGATCGCCGCCACCGCCGCCACGGCCCCGCTTTGCGCCCACGTCTTCGGCGAGGTGGCGCCCCTGGCACCGCTGGGCAACCTGGCGCTGGTTCCGCTGGTCGAGATGGCGGTCGTGCCGGTGGGTCTCGCGGGCGCGGCGGCGGCGGCGCTCTGGCCGCCGCTGGGAGGATGGCTGCTGTGGCCGGCGGCGGTGGCGGCGCGGCTCACGCTCGCCGTCGTGGGCGAGTTCCGCGCCCACGCACCGATCTGGACTTGCCGGGCGCCGAACGTGTTCGAAACGGCGCTGCTCATCGCCGCCGGCACGCTGGCCCTGCTCGCCCTCTCGGCGCGCGCCGCGCGACGCCCCCTGCTGGCGCTGGCGCTGACCGCGGCGGTCGTCGGCGCGTCGAGCATCGGCGTCCGCGAGCTCCGCCGCCGCCTCACCGATACGTTGACCGTCACCTTTCTCGACGTCGGCCAAGGGGACGCCGCGGTGATCGAGGCGCCCGGCGGCGCGACGATGCTGATCGACGGAGGTGGCACCCGCGACGGCCTCTTCGACACCGGCGCGCGCATCGTCGAACCGTTTTTACGCGCGCGTGGGATCGCCCGCCTCGATGTCGTGGCGCTCTCGCACCCGCACCCCGACCACCTCAACGGCCTGTTTCGAATTCTGCAGCGGTTCCCGGTGGGGGCGTTCTGGTCGAGCGGCGACGACGGACACAACCCCGAATACAGGCGACTGCTCGACCTGGCGCGCGACCGAGGCGTGCCCGACCCCGAAGTCGCGTCCCGGGCGCTCGGGCGCGCGCGGGTCGAGCCGCTGGGACCGTTCCTCGACGGCCGGATCGCCGCGCCCCCGGGACTGACGGTCAACGACGCGTCCCTCGTCCTGCGAATCACCTATGGAGGACGCGCACTGCTGTTCCCGGGCGATCTGGAGGCGGACGGCGAGGGGGAGCTGGTCGGCCGGCGCGCGCTCGGCGAGGCCGTGCAGTCGGACGTCCTCAAGGTTCCGCACCACGGCAGCCGGACGTCGTCCAGCGACGAGCTGCTCGAGGCGGTCGCGCCCGGTCTGGCGGTCATGTCGCTCGGGTGGCACAACCAGTTTCATTTCCCGGCGCCCGAGGTGGTGGCCCGCTACGCAGCCCGCGGCGCCCGGGTTCTCCGCACCGATCGCGACGGCGCGGTCACGGTCCGCGTCGGCCCGCACGGGGACCTCGCCGTCCACTGCGAGCGCGGCTGCGACGATCCGCAACCGGCCGGCCCGGGCGGCCGATGACCGGTCCATGAAGAATCAAGCCCAGGGACCCAGAGGGGTCGTCCCCGCGCTGGCTCTCTTTTTCGTTTCGTTTTCGGCGGCCCTGGGCGCCGCGTGCGCCACCGCGCCGGCCCGTCTCCACCCGCGGGCGCTGGCGCTCGAGGCGGCCGGCGTCGAGGCGTTGGGGCGCGGCGAGCTCGAGAGCGCGGCCGGCCACTTCGCGCTGGCGCTCGAGTACGAGCCCCGCCTGGCCGAGGCGCAGAACGGGCTGGGCCTGGTCGCGCTCAAGCGGGGCGACGTGGCCCGGGCCGAAGAGGACTTCCGCGCCGCGCTCGCCCTCAACGAGGACCTCGCGGAGGCCCACTTCAACCTCGCCCAGCTCCTCATGGGCCGCGACGCCGTCGAGGCCGCGCTGGCCGAAGCGCGCGCCGCCCTGACGGTCGATCCCGGGTACGGCGACGCCCGTCTGCTGGCGGGCGAGCTTCTCCTGCGGCTCGGACGCACCAGCGACGCCCACTGGGAGCTGGAGAAGCTCTGCGCCGCCGAGCCGCGCCGCGCCGACGCGCACGCGGCGAACGCGCTGGTGCTGGTCCGGCTCGGCCGCCCGGTAGCGGCCGAGGAACAGGCGGAGATGGCGCTGGCGATCGAACCCGGTTCCGCGGCGGCACACCGGGCGCGGGCGGAGATCCTCCGCCGCGCCGGGCAGCTCGAGGAGGCGACCCGCGAGATCGATCTGGCGATCGCCGTCAACCCAGGCTCGATCGAAGATCGGCTGACGCGGGCGACGATCCTGGCGGCGCGCGGGCAGTGGGGAGAGGCGGCCCGCGCGGTCGGCGATCTGGCGGCGGCGGCGCCGCGGCAGCCGGAGGTCCGGTTCGTGATGGCCTTCGTGGCGCTCGCGGAGGGACAGCCCGCGACAGCGGTCCGCGACGCCGACGACGCCCTCGCTCTGCGGGCCCACTATCCGGAGGCGCGCCTCGTTCGGGCCGAGGCGTTGCTTCGGCTGGGGAACGCCGAGGAGGCGCACCGCGAGCTGCGCCGATTCCTCGACGAGGCGCCGCCGGCGATGGTGGCCGAACGGACCCACGCGCTCGAGACCTTGACCGGCCTTCCGCGCTAGAGTCCGTCGATGCCGCTGCGGCTGCGCCTGCTCCCGTCGACCGCCACGACGACCGGCACCGGCGGCCGGCGTGGGCCCACCGAGGAACGGAGCATCGAGCTGCCCGACGATACGGCGGAGATCCGGATCGGGCGCCGTCCCGACCTCGAGCTGCCGCTCCCCTACCCCGCGCTCTCGGCCCTGCACGCGCGCCTTGCGCGCACGGACGCCGGCTGGCAAGTCGAGGATCTGGGGAGCACCAACGGAACCCGCGTCGACGGAGAACGCCTGGCGGCCCGCGCCCCGCGCCCCATCGGTCCCGGGGCCCAG
>DASYEX010000280.1:0-6718 GCA_036498765.1 Polyangia bacterium | reverse complement strand
CCAACCAGCCGTCGCTCTTCTACCGCGCGGCCACCGAGAACATCTGCGCCGCGGTGGCCGCCCAGGTCATCGACGTCGCCGCCGGCAAGCAGACGGACGGCGGGGTCTATTGGTCGAGCAAGGACCCCGAGGCGGCGATCGCCGACTTCGTCTCCAGCGTCATGGCGCTGGTCCCGTCGGATCCGCGCTCTTCCGCCGCCACCACGCTGCTCCAGCAGCACTTCGCGGCGGCGATGGCGCAAGGGGCGACGGCGACCGCGGCGCTCCAGTCGACCTTCGTGGCGGCCTGCCTGGCCCCCTCGGCGGTCGGGATCGGCATGTAGGAGGCGGACGCGCATGATCACCCGACGACAAGGACTGAAGACGACGCTGCTGGGCGCGGGGCTCTGCGGCCTGCGCGCGCTGGCGACCGGGCTGCCGCCGTCGTTCCTGCTCAACCCGCGGCGCGCCTTTGCGGCCGGCGCGGTGCCGGCTTGTGGCTCGAACGCCAAGGCCCAATACATCATCTTCGCCACCTCGGGGAACGGCGATCCGATCAACGCCAGCGTCCCGGGGACCTACGAGGACGCCAACATCGTTCACAGCGCGGACCCCGCGATGGTGGCGACGCCGCTGACGCTGGGCGGGAAGTCGACCACCGCCGCCGCCCCCTGGGCGACGCTCCCGCAGAACGTCCTCGACCGGACCTGCTTCTGGCATCTCATGACCGGGACGCCGGTGCACCCCGAGGAGCCGAACGTCCTCAAGCTGATGGGCGTGACCGCCGCGAACGAGATGCTGCCGTCGCTGCTGGCGCGCCAGCTCGCGCCCTGCCTGGGGACGATCCAGACGCAGCCGATCTGCATGGGGGCCACCTCGCCGTCGGAGGGGATCTCCTACGACGGCGCGCCACTCCCCATCGTCCCCGCGCTGGCGCTCAAGGCGACGCTGACCAGCGCGCCGGGCGCGCTCACCAATCTGCAGGCGCTGCGCGACCAGACGATGAACCAGCTCTACGATCTCTACAAGAGCGGCGCTAGCCCGGCGCAGCAGGCGTTCGTCGACGGCTTGGTCACCTCCCAGCAGCAGGTCCGCAGCATCAACCAGAGCCTGCTCGACGCGTTGGGCTCGATCGCCGACAACACGGCGGCCTCACAGATCCTCGCGGCCATCACCCTCATCCAGATGAAGGTCTCGCCGGTCATCTCGATCCACATCCCGTTCGGGGGCGACAACCACCGCGACGTCGCGCTCGGGACCGAGACCGCGCAGACCGTCTCGGGCGTGGCGACGATCGCCTCGCTCATGCAGCAGCTGGCGGCCGCGGGCCTCTCCGATCAGGTCACGCTCGTCTCGCTCAACGTGTTCGGGCGGACGATCGGCCCCGGCAACACCGACGGGCGGCAGCACAACCCGAACCACCAAGTTTCGTTCACCATCGGCAAGCCGTTCAAGGGGGGCGTCATCGGCGGCGTCGCCCCGGTGGGGGGCGACTACGGCGCGCTGGCCATCGACTCCAAGAGCGGGGACGCCTCCTCGAGCGGCGACGTCGCAGCCGCCAGCAGCCTGGCCGCCTTCGGACAGACCATGCTGGCCGCGGTGGGGGTCTCGCCGGCGATGATCACCAGCGACGTCTCTGCCGGCAAGGTGATCGCCGGCGCGCTCGCCTGAACGGCCGAGCTACGCGTCGCCGCTCGCCCCAGCGGCGAGGTAATCTCGCGTTCGATGAAGACGAAGCAGCAGCTCGAAGGCTTCCTCCTGCTGGCCTTTCTGACGTCCGCGGGCCTGTCCCTCTCTCTCCCGGCCCTGGCCGAGCCGAACGGTCCGCCGCCGCCCGCCGAAACGCGCGTCGCGCCGCTCATCGGCGATCACATGATCATTCAGCGCGGGCGGCTCGTCCGCCTGGCGGGGACAGACCGCCCCGGCCAGATCGTGCGCGCCACGCTGGCCGGCCGAGCCGCCACGGCCAAGTCCGACGCCGCCGGGCGCTGGGCGCTCGCGCTGCCGGCGCTGGCGGCGGGCGGCCCGTTCGAGCTCTCGATCCAGGGCTCGCGCTCGCTCATCTTCGGCGACGTCTGGAGCGGCGAGGTGTGGCTGGCCTCGGGCCAGTCGAACATGGAGCTGCCGCTCATCCGCTCGTTCGGCGGCCAGGAGGCGGCGGCGGGCGGTTGCCCCGGGATCCGCTTCTTCACCGTGCCCCAGAAGACCTCCGCCACGCCGGGCGCCGACGTCGACGGCAAATGGCAGGTCTGCGATCCGTTGCTGGCCGCCGGGTTCTCGGCGGCGGCGTTCCATTTCGGGCAGGACATCCACCGCGCGCTGGGGGTCCCGGTCGGAATCGTTCAGGCTACCTGGGGCGGGACGCCGGCCGAGGCCTGGACGCCGCGCGCGGCGCTCACCGCCGATCCCGCGCTCAAGCCGCTCGTCGATGTGCTCGACGCCGCCGAGCACGATCCGCAGCGGCGCGCCGACCTGGCCAAGGCGCTGGCCGATTGGGAGGCCAAGAACTTCCACCAGGACACCGGCAATCGCGGGGAGAAGCTCGGCTTCGCCAGGGGCGCGGGCGGCGGCTGGGCCAAGATGGAGATCCCGCAGGTCTGGGAGAACGCCGGGCTGGCCATCGACGGGGCGGTCTGGTTCCGGCGCGAGGTGACGCTCCCCGAGGCGTGGAGCGGCCACGACCTGGCGCTCTCGCTCGGCGCGATCGACGACTTCGACGTCACCTACTGGAACGGCGAGCGGATCGGCGCGACGGGCGCGGAGACGCCGATGTACTACGCGGCGCCGCGCCACTACCCCGTGCCGGCGCACCTGGTGAAGGCGGGCCGCAACGTGGTCGCCGTCCGGGTGTTCGACCACTTCGGCTCGGGCGGCTTCGCCGGGACGCCGGCGCAGCTCTCGGTCGCGCCCGCCGACGGCGGCGCGGCGGCGCTGCCGCTCGGCGGCACCTGGCTCTACAAGATCGAGCGGCGCCTGCCGCCGGCCAAGGCCGACTGGGCGTCGCGGCCGACCGCGCGCGGCGCCGATGATCCGGAGAGCGCGACCGTGCTCTGGAACGGGATGCTGGCGCCCCTGGCCGCGGCCGGGCCGTCGCTGGCGGGCGTCATCTGGTACCAGGGGGAGAGCAACGTCGGGCGTGCGGCGCAATACCGGACGCTGTTCCCGACGATGATCCGGGCCTGGCGGGCCGCCTTCCAGGATCCGGCGCTCCCTTTTCTCTTCGTGCAGCTGCCGAACTTCGACGATGCGCCCATCAAGGCGCCGCTGGGCCAGGGGGACTGGGCCGAGCTGCGCGAGGCGCAGGTGGCCGCCCTCCGTGAGCCGAAGACGGCCATGGCCGTCACGTTGGACGTGGGCGAAGGCGACAATCTGCACCCGCGCAACAAGCGTGAGGTCGGCCGTCGGCTGGCGCTGGCGGCGTTCAAGCTGGTGTACGGCCGCGACCTGCCCGCCGAGGGGCCGTCGTTCCTGACCGCCACGCGCGCGGGCGAGACGATCCGGGCGCGCTTCGGCGGGGTCGCCAGCGGTCTCGTGACCAGCGACGCAGCGCCGCCACGCGGATTCCTGATCGCGGGCGCCGATCGCGTCTGGCATGCCGCCAACGCCCACATCGAACGCGACGTGGTGGTCGTCTCCAGCCCGGAGGTGCGGGACCCCTTGGCCATCCGATACGGGTGGGGAAACGATCCGCCCAACACGCTGCGAAACGGCGCCGACCTTCCGGCGGCGCCGTTCCGGACCGACGACTGGCCGCTGGCTACCGCCGCGACCGCCGAGAAGCCGGCGAAGTAACGGCGGGGCGCCGTCCTCGGCGCGCGGCCGCCGCCAGCCCGCCGAGGAGCAGCGCCAGCCCGAACCCGCTCGGCCCCGAGGGCCCCGTGTCGCAGCTGCAGCCGTTGCCGCCGGAGCCCGTCGTGGTTCCGCCGGTCGTGCCCGATGCCGCGCCGGATCCGCCGACCCCCGTACCCGTCGCGCCCGCGGCATCCGAGCCCGTCGCGCCCGCGGCACCCGAGCCCGTCGTGCCGGCAGCACCAGAGCCCGTCGCGCCCGAGGAGCCAGAGCCCGTGGTGCCCGCAGCGCCCGAGCCCGTCGTGCCCGCCACGCCCGAACCTGTCGTGCCCGCGGAGCCGGAGCCTGTAGTGCCGGCAGCGCCGGAGCCCGTCGTGCCCGCCACGCCCGAACCTGTCGTGCCCGCCGAGCCGGAGCCTGTGCTGCCGGCGGCACCGGTCGTCACGGCGCCGCCCGCGCCCGCAGCCGCGTGACCACCCCCGCCGGCCGTTCCGGCGCCGGTGGTGCCCGCAGTGCCCGAGCCGCTCGTCCCCGCCGTTCCGGTCGTGCCAGCAGCGCCGGAGCCGGCCGACCCCGCCGACCCCGAGCCGCTAGTGCCGGCGCCGCCGCTTCCCGCGGCGCCCGTCGACGCGGTGCTGTGCAGGTTGGCGTCGATCCGGTCGGCGATGTGCTGGAAGGCCGCCCCGTAGTTGGGGTCGCAGATCGACGCCACGACGCCGTTGGTCCCGAACGCGTGGACGAACTGCTCGATGCGGACGCCCGGATCGCCGAAGCTGCCGTCGGTGGGGTTCTGGCTGGCGAGCGGGTTGACGTCGTCGGCGCCGATCGCGCCGCACGAATGCTCGATCTGCGGCCAGAGCTCGCCCGGTTGCGTGTTCTGCCCGTTCTGCTCAGGCACCCAGGCGACGGTGTAGGGGACCGCCGGCGGCGCGATCGAACCGACGACTATCTGGTGATTGGGGTCGGCCTTGAGCGCGCGGATCCCGGCGACCACGGCGGAAACGGGGGTCAGAAGCCCGGCCCCGGTGTCGTTCGATTCACAGTTGGTCAGGTTGAGCGTCGGGACCGTCGCGGTCCCCTGCGCGTCGGCCGGCGGGGTGAGCGGCGGCACGATGAAGGCCGTCGGCGTCGCGCTCGTCGGATCGTTGCAGAGGTGCCCGAACTGGTTGCACCGGTAGTCGGCAACCGGGCCGAGCGCGTTCGCGATGTTCTGCTGGTTGGAGCCGCCCACGTTGAGAGAGAAGAGCTCGGTGTTCGTCGGCGCGGAGCAGTCGTCCTCGTTGGTGAGGAAGACGATCGCGAGCACGGCGTCGTCGCGGAGGAAGCCGGCGTTCTGACCGGGCACCGGCGAGCCGTCGGCCCCGAGCGCGCGGGTCACCGCGGCGAGCTGGTGCTCGAACCCGCAGCCCTTGTCCCCGAGCTGAGCGATGCAGCCGAAGGTGCTCTCCAGCGTGCCGGTGTAGTTGGGGACGCCGCCCACGTTGGAGATGAACGTGGCGCCGCCGGTCAGCGTCGTCGCGGTACAGGTTCCCTGCGGCGCGGACTGAAACACGCCGTCGTCGCCCGTGGTCGTGCACCGGATCGACGACGTCGAATCGCCCGGCGCGCCCATGTCCGAAGAGACGACCGCGATGTGGACGTTGGGCAGCCCGTTCGTGAGGTTCTGCAGCACCGTCATGAACGACGGATCCTGGGCCAGCATCTTCATCTGCAGCTCGGTCATCGACGACGAGTTGTCGATCATGAACAGGATGTCGAGGTTGCCGGGGTCAGCAGCCGCCGTGACCGCGCTGGTTCTGGACTGGACCGCCGGGTCGACCCCCTGCGGGGCGCAAGCGCCGACGAGCAGGAGCAGGGTGACGAATGCGTAACCTCTCAATAAGCGAGTCATGAACCCCTCCACGGTGAGCCAACCAATTGCCTGGCCGACAACGGCCCTAACGTGCACCCCCAAAGAGGCCCAGAGGGACATTTTTCGGCTCACGCTGCCGGCAGAGCCAAGCGCCGCGGCGGCGCGCGATCCCGGAGGTGCGGGGCGGTGATCCAACACACGGCCGGCGCACTGAACTGACACCCCCTACGAACAAATAAAGGGGTGGGCGATCGAGAACTGGTACCGGTCCGGTGGATTTTTTTGGAACTCGTTTTATGGTCCAAGTGTGCTTTAGGACGGAGTATTCTCCGACCCATGACGCCCCTCGCTCGTTCGTGGATCAGGACGGGAATCGTTCTTTTGATCGGGCTCGCGCCGCTGTCGGCGAAGGCCGCCAACACGTACTACGTGGCGCCGACCGGCAGCGATTCGAATGCGGGAACGATGGCGGCCCCATTCGCCACCCTCCAGAAGGCGAACGACACCGCCGCCGGAGGCGACACCATCTATCTGCGAGGGGGGACCTACAACTGCACGGGTCAAATCACGCTCTCCAAGAGCGGGACCTCGGACAGCAATCGCACCAAGGTCTGGGCGTACACGGGGGAGGTGCCTGTTCTCGATTTTTCGAACTACTCGCTGGCCAGCCAGACGTCGGACCATCCCGCCATCACCGTGACGGGGAGCTGGATGCACCTGCGGGGACTCGAGATCGCCAACGGCAAGGTCGGAACCAGCGGCTCCCACTCCTACTCGCTCCTGCGCACCAAGAACGCCAGCAACAACACGTTCGAGCTTCTCAATATCCACAACGGCTTCGGGCCGGGGCTGTTCGTCGACACCGGCACCGGTGGCAACTTGATTCTGAATTGCGACTCGCACGATAACTACGACGTCAACGGCAGCCAGGGGGACGGCCAGAACGGCGACGGGTTCGGCGTTCACTATCAGACGACCGGCCCCAGCACCACCATCCGGGGGTGCCGCGCCTGGAACAACTCGGACGACGGCTACGACCTCATCTCGCAAGAGGTTCCGGTGACCGTCGAGAACAGCTGGGCCTTCAAGAACGGCCGG
>DASYEX010000279.1:0-1926 GCA_036498765.1 Polyangia bacterium | reverse complement strand
GAACCCCGGGGAGCGAAGGGCCGCAGGAAGCGGGGAACGCCGACCTGATTGCCGAGCTGACCGGATGCCGCGCCATGGGGACGCTCGAGACACTGACATCGGCCGCCGCAGCCGATCCGGATCAACTCGCCGATGCGCTGGCGGCATCCATTCCCGCCGCCGCGCTCCGGTCCCTGTTGGAACTCGGCCCGGGCTCGGGTCGTTCCTCCTAAAGGTCAGGCCCGGCTAAAAGTCAGGCCCGGCTAGAGGTCCGGCCCCGGCGGCCGGGCGATCCTTCGGGTAGATCACCACCCGGCGGAACAACCCTTCCCCGTCGGACTCGGTGGTGACCCCAGGGTGGTCGGCCAGCGTGACGTGGACGATCCGGCGATCGTGAGGGTTCATCGGCTCGACCGGCACGGGTCGGCCCGTCTTGATCGCCTTGTCCGCCAACCGGCGAGCGAGATCGACGAGCGAGTCCTCGCGGCGGCCGCGATATCCCTCGGCGTCCACGGTGACGCCTGGCCCATCGTTCGGCTTCTTGCTGACGATGCGATTGACGATATATTGCAACGCGTCTAGCGTCGCACCCTTTTTCCCGATAATCAGGCCCGATTCGGCGCCGTGCGCGTCGAGAAAGATTCTCTCGCCATCGTCGAACGCGCTCACCTCGGCCTCGATCCCCATCCGGTCCAAAATCTCTCGCAGTGCCTTGGCAGCAGCTTCGCGCTTCTCAGATAGAACTGCTGTGGTCGACTCAGACATTAGTGCCCCGCTTGCGGTTGGTCAGAACGTGAAACTGGCGATGGGCGGCGGCAAGGGCGGCGGAATTTCCGGAGCTACCGCAGGCCGCTCAGCCACGCGGGTCGCTCCGCCGGCCGCGAGCTTGCGCCGTACCGGCGCCGCCGCCGCGCGCGTCGGCTTCGCCGCCAGCTTCGCCGCGGGACGCTTGGTCTGTGCGGTCTCCTGGCGTCGGTTCTTGGCGGACTTCGGACCGGCCTTTCGGCCAGCCTTCCGCAACGGTCGAGCCTTTGCCATCGAGCGACCCACGCTACTGGGGTCCCCCCACCGCTGTCAACAGCATGGCGCCCGCGACTTGCCATCGCCGAGGTCCGCCCCTATCTTTGAGGCCGCCCCGGCCCGATGCTCGAGCTCTCTCACGCCAGCGGTGATCCGCTCGATCGGCCGGTCGACATCCTGCTGATCGCCTGCGGGGACGGGGAATGGGAGGCGGGCGACCCGGCCGCGGGTGCCAACGGCCGCCTCGACGGTCTCCTGCAGCGCTCGGCCGCCGAGGAGCGGTTTCGCGGAAAGCCCGGCCAGAGCTTGCTGGCACACACCCACGGCGCCCTCCCGGCCCGCCGGGTGGCGCTCGTCGGGCTCGGCCCTCTCGAGGGTGACGCGGCCCGCGCGTTGCGCACCAGCGCAGCCAACGCGGTCCGTATCGCCGGAGCCGTCGGGGCCTCGACGGCCGCGTTCGCCTGGCCTCGGTTCGCCGGCGCCGCCGCGCTGGAGGCAGCCGCCGAGGGAGCGTGGCTCGGCGCGTACCGCTTCGATCGCTATCTCACCGACGAGCGCAGCCGTGCTCCGGCGCTCGCGTCCCTGGCGCTCTTCCCACCGGCGCCGGTGGACGAGGCCGCAGCGGCGGCGGCGCTCGGGCGAGCGCGCACGGCGACCCGCGCGGTCGCGCGCGCAAGAGATCTCGTCAATGAGCCCGCGGGGGTCCTGACGCCGACGCGGATCGCGGCGCTGGCCAGCGAGTGGGCGGCGGCAGCGGGGATTTCGGTCGAGGTCCTCGATCGCGCGGCCTGCGCGGCGCTGGGGATGGGCCTCTACCTGGCGGTGGCGCAGGGGAGCCACGAAGAGCCGCGCTTCGTTCATCTCGCCTGGAAGCCGACGGGCGCGCGTCGCCGTCTGGTCCTCGTCGGCAAGGGCGTCACCTTCGAT
>DASYEX010000278.1:0-7006 GCA_036498765.1 Polyangia bacterium | reverse complement strand
GTCCTTCGGCGAGAGGCCCTTCTCCATGAAGGTGACGTAGAGCTTGAGGACCAGCTTCAACGTGGCGACGGTCTTGTCGGTGCCGGAGAAGACCCAGCCCAGGGTGGCGCCGTTTCCGCGCCGCTCCTCGAGCAACATGTACGCGCCGTAGGCGAGGCCCCGCTTGCGGCGGACCTCGTCCATCATCGTCGAGCTCATCGCGCGCCCGCCGAACGCCGCCAGCGCCACCTGCAGCGCCACGTAGTCCGGGTCCGACGCCCGCAGCGTCGGGTGGCCGAACATGAGCTGCGTCTGCTGGCGATCGGGCTTGTCGACGAGCTGGATGCGCCACCCGGTGAGCGAGACGGGCTTGCGCAGCTCGAGCGCGTTGGGCGGCGGCGCCGGAGCTGCCGAGAGCCCCTTGAATTTCTTGGCCAGCGTCGCCGAGAGCGCCTCCGGCTCGACGTCGCCGCTGAAGGCGAAGATCAGGTTCTGGCCCCCGAAGTGCTGGCGGAAGTGCGCCGCCGTCTCGGCGGCGGTCGCCGCCTTGAGCGACGCGGGCAGGCCGTCCACCGGGTGGCCGTACGGGTGCTCGCCGTAGACGTTGCCCAGGTAGAACCGCCCGCACAGCAGGCGATCGTCGTTGCGGGTCTCGTCGATCTGCCCCTCGATCTCCTGGCGCGTGCGGGCGAGCTCGGCCGGCGAGAAGGTCGGGCGAATCAGGATATCCGCGACGATCGAGAGGTAGGCGTCGAGGTTGCGGGCCAAGACCTCGCCCTCGAAGCGGGTGTGGTCCTGTTCGGTGTGCACCTCCAGCGTGCCGCCGAGGGCGTCGAGCGCCTCGTCGAGCTCCGTGCGCGAGCGCCCGCCTGCGCCGTGGCGGGCCCACTCGGCGGCCAGGTTGGTGAGCCCCTCGCGGTGGCGCGGATCGGCCGCCGACCCCGAACGCGAGGCGACGATGACGTGCACCAGCGGCACGCTGTGGTCCTCCTCGATGATGAGCAGCGAGCCGGCCGGCCCGGCCTTGCGGGTGACCGAGGTCGACGGCGCGGGCGCGGCGGGGGGCGGGGCAGGGGGCGTCGCGCCCACCATCAGCGCCGCCGAGACCAGCGCGCCGACGCCGGTCATTGGGCCGCCGCCTTGGTCGCGTCCCGGCCCTGTTCTTGGACCGGCTCCTGGACCGGCCGCGCGACGACCACCGAGCGCGCGCCGGTGGCGAGGTAGGTCGCCGCCGCGTTTTGCACGTCAGCGGCGGAGACCCGCGGGTACTCGGCGCCGCGCGCCAGCAGCGTGCGGAAGTCGCCGGTGGCGATCTCGAACGCGCCGATGGTCTCGGCGCGCCCGTGGCTCGAGCCGAGCTGCTTCCAGAACTCGGTCTCCATCCGCGCCGCCGCCTTGCCCAGCTCCGCGTCGCTCACCGGGTGCGCGGCCAGCTCCTCCACCGCCGCGACCACCAGCCGCTCCGCCTCCTCGGCGGTGTGCCCTTTCATCAACTGGATCCAGATGGCATAGAGGCCGGGATCGCGCGTGGGCGCGATGTCGCCGTGGACCGACGAGGCCCACTGCCGCTCGACCACCAGCGCGCGGTTGAGCCGCGACGACGCCCCCCCCGCCAGGAGCTCGTTCATCACCTCGTAGGCGGCGCGGTCGGGGGCGCCCAGGGCCGGCGCGGGAAAGCCGATCACCAGCTTGTCCGCCGGCACCGGCCGCTCGATCGTCGTGCGCACCTCGGCGGCCGGCGCTCGCTCGGGCTTGATGGTGTCCGCCGGCAGCTTCTTCGACGGGGGGATGTTCCCGTAGGCGGCGGCGATCGCGGCCAGCGTGGGCGTCTCCTCGATCTTGCCGGCCACCACCAGGACTGCGTTGTTGGGCGCGTAGTACTTCTTGTAGAAGGCGATCGCCGTCTCCTGCGTCATCGCCTTGATGTCTTTCATCGAGCCGATCACCGGCCACCGGTAGGGGTGGGTCTTGAAGGCCTGCTTGTACATCAGCTCGTCGAGGATCCCGTCGACGTTGTCCTCGACCGACGAGAGCCGTTCTTCGGCCACGACGTCGCGCTCGGTCTCGACCTGCTTCTTCCGGAGGTCGAGGTTTACCATCCGATCGGACTCCAGCCCGATCGCCACGCCCAGCTCGGCGGGCGGCACGTCGTCGACGTAGGCGGTGAAGTCGTAGTAGGTCATCGCGTTGTTGCTGCCGCCCACGGCATCCATCTTGTTGTCGAAGGCATTGGGTTCCGAGTTTTTCGTCTGCGTGAACATCAAGTGCTCGAACAGGTGGGCGAGGCCCGTCTCGCCCGCCGCCGCGTCCTCGTTGCGCGAGCCGACGCGGAACCAGGTCATGTAGCTGACCGCCGTGGCGCGCGGATCGGGGAGCAGCACGATCTCGAGCCCGTTGCCGAGCCGCCACTTGCTCACCGTCAGCGCGCCCAGCGGCGCGCGCGCGATCTCCGTCGGCCCGCCGGCCGTGCCGCCCCCGCCGCTTCCCAGCGCCGCCGTGCCCCGCCGGGTGGAGGCGGCCGCGCAGCCGAGCAGCGCCAGGACCGAGATCGCCGCCGTCTGTCCCGCGTTGAGCATCGTGTGTTTAAAGCCGGAAGGTGAAGGTCAGGCCGAAGTCTTGCGTCAGGTTGGTGTACGTCCCGTTGGCGGTCGGTCGGGCGGTACCGTTGTTGCGGGCCTGGCAGGCGGTCAGATCACCGTTGCTGGCGGCGCACTTCATGGCATCCGTCGGATCGAAGATCGAGCTCGTCACCCTCACGCTGGGCATGATGGTAATTCCGTACCCGGCGCCGAGCCAGAATCTCCGACCGAGGCGCAGCTCGGCCAGGATGACCGGCTCGATCTGAAAGGCGTCGACGGCTGCCGCGTTCACCGCATTGCTGTCGACGGCGCCGTTCTCGACGCGCAGCTCGGCGCCGATGCGCAGGCGCTCGCGCCACCAGTAGGCGATGCGCGCCCGCGTGTCGACGACGTCGTGGAACCCCCGGTAGAGCGTGATGTTCTGCGGCAACCCGGAGGCCTCCAACGTCGGGCCGACCAGGCGGATGTCGATCCGGTCGTGCAGGTGGGTCCACAGCCACCGCGCCATCACGTCGAGCTCGAGCCCGGGGCGCAGGTGCCAGGTGACGCCGCCGATGAAGACGTCGGGCAGCCGGTAACTGATGTCGCCGAAGACACAGCGGCTCGTCTGCCCCCCGGCGCAGGCGACCGTCCCGCCGCCCGCCCGTGGGGGGATGGTCACCGTCGTGTTGTCGGCCGCTACCTCCACGCCGGTCACCTGACTGCCGATCGGTCGGCTCTGGTAGGAGAGGCCCACCTCCAGGCTCTTGTGGCGGTAGTAGAGGCCGCCGCCGAGCGTGTACGAGAACGACGAATCGCCGAGGCCCTGGCCCGAGTTGATGTTGTAGCGCGCGTCGTCCGCCGCGTTCTCGGGGGGGGCCTTCCCGGCGTCGAGGGCGGTGTTCTCGGCGAAGCTGAGGCTGCCGGTCGAGAACAGGAACCCGGCCGACAGGCCCAACCGGAAGTCCCCGCCGAACCGGATGGCCAGCGCCGGCACCAGCGCCAGGTTGCGCAGATCCATGCTCAGCACCTGGTAGCGCGTCGGCTCGTTGCCGGTCGGCGAGGTCGGGAAGGTGATCTTCTCCAGGTAGGGCATGTACGTGGCGACGGCCAGCGTGAACCGATCGCTGCCATAGCCCACCGCCGCGTAGGTGCCCGGTCCGGGCGGCCACTGGAACGGCTGGCGGAAGTCGGTCGCCGTCGCCGACCCGGTCGTCTGGTTGACGCTGATCGACGACCAGCGCGCCGTTCCCGCCACCATCACCTGGAACCCACGCATGAGGCCGAGCGCGGCTGGGTTCCAGTAGATCGATCCCAGATCGCCCGTGGTCGGTCCGCTGAAGGACATTCCGGCCACGAACGGATCGTCGATCGGCGAAGCGCCGGCGCTCCGCGCGAGCGCGAGCAGCGACAACGCGACCGCCCCGGCGAGCGCCCGGGCATCGTCCCGCCGGGGCCACGTCCCGAAATACATGAAGTGACGCGACGTTATCCGAAGGCCTTCCGAGCGGCAATGCCTTGACGCTCCACGATCGCCGTAGTTACATCCGTGCTATGGCCCGTACGCCGACGCGGCTGGGTCTTCGTATTCCGCCGCGACTCCGCTCATCGCTGTGGCTGTGGCTGGTGCTTGGGCTAGGTTGCTCGCGCGTGACGTCGGAGAACATCGCGCTCTGGAAGACCACCGAGAAAGGTCCCGAGCGCCTGCACGAGGCGCTGGCCGACCACAGCGTGGCGCCCAAGCTGCGCGCCGAGGCTGCCGTCGCGCTGGTCGACATCGGCCGGGGCGGCGAGGTCTATCAGGATCTGAGCGCGGCCAGCGCCGACGATCGCGCCGAGATCGCCAAGTCGCTCGAGCCGGCCTACGAGGTCGCCATGAAGGATCCGGCGCCCGAAAGAGCGCTGGCCTATCGGGACGCGCTCTACTCCCTGCGCGAGGTGGCGTCGCCCGAGGACAAGAAGCGGATCGACGCGGCGCTGCTCCCGGCGCTGCAGGCCGAGCTCGCGACGGGCAAGGTGCGGCAGGGCGAGCACTCGATCGACAAGATGCTCACCGCCATCGGCCCGGACTCGTCCACCATGCTGGTGAGCGTCCTGTCGACCCCCGACCAGCCCTACCTGCAAGCGGCCGAGCTGCTGGCCAAGGTGGGCGACGAGACGGCCCGGGACAAGGGCGCCGCCGCGCTCATCGCGCGGGCGCCGAAGATCAAGGCCAAGGAGAAGGACCACCCGGATGTCTTCGACAAGGCGCTCGGGACCCTGGGCGGGCCGACCGCCGTGAAGTACCTGGAGTCGGAGATCACCGCCAGCCACGACGAGGAAGAGGCCCTGCGGGCCACCCGGGCGCTCGCCGAGCGGCGCGATCCCTCGGTGCTCCCGTTCGCGCTCAAGCTGGCCGCCGATTCGAAGGCGGACAAGGCGGTTCGCGACGAGATGTTCGGCGTCGTCGAGGCGATCGGGGGCCTGGAAGCCGAGAAGGGGCTCCTGGGCATCATTTCGTCCGACAAGGAAGAGATCGTCCGCTATCGCGCGTTCGAGTCGGTGCTGGGGGCGCGCAAGGCGGAGGGGATCGTCCCGGCGCTGGAGGCGTTCCCGGCCAGCGCCAGCTACAAGAAGGTCGACGTGGACGATCTCTTGGTGAAGCTCATCGAGAAGCTCGGCCAGCCGGCGCGGCCCGCGCTGGTGCAGGCGCTCGGCTCTCACGCGCCGCTGGCGCGGATGACGGCGGCGATGGCGCTCGCGCAGATCGGCAAGGCCCCCGACGCGCCGGCGCTCGAGAAGGTGGCGGGCGACAGCTCGCCGGTCAAAGGTTTCCCGGCGGGGGACACGGTCGGCAAGGAGGCCGCGGCGGCCGCGGAGATCGTGAAGAAAAAAACCTGATGGCGCTTCCCGGACGCAAGAGCCTTCGGCAGTTCCAGTGCAACGACACGCTCTGGGTCACCTTCCGCCGCATGGCGGAGGACCAGGAGAAAGAGATCGACGAGGTGATCGCCGAGGCGCTCGAGGCGTACGCGCAGCTGTCGGGCTACCAGACCGGCATCAACGCGCTGGAGGCCGAGGAGGCGAGTCACAGCCAGCTGACGCCACCGCCGTCCGCGGCCCGCCAGCACCAGCGGGCCGCGGCGGCCCCCGCGCCCGCGCCGCCGCCCCTGCCGCCTCCGCCCCCGCGGTCGCGGTTCGCGCCCCGGGTCCCGCAACCGAGCGGCGTCTCGATGTTCGACGTGCCGTCGACGCCGCCGCCCCATCCGCACGCCGCGGCGTTCGGCTCGGGGCTGGACGGGACGCCTGCGGCCCAGCCGTCGATCCCGCTTTATCTCGTGTTCGACAATCAAAAATACCGGATCGACAAGGACCAGTTCATCATTGGCCGGGGGACCAAGTCGTCCGATCTGCCGATCAAGGACGGCAACATCTCGCGCAAACATGCGGCGGTCATCCGACGGAATGGAACGTATTTCATCAAGGACCTCGGATCGACCAACGGGATCGATTTCAAGGGGATGCGCATCGACAACAAGCGCATCGAAGAGGGGGACATCTTCCACCTCTGCGACTACGAGCTCCGCTTCACCTTCAAGCGCTAGCGCGTTGACGGAGCTCGAACCCTCCGAGGGTTCCCGATTGAGCGACCCCTTCGAGGCGCTGATCTCGACGCTGCCGGGCGCGGGGCCGGTGACGGCGGCGCGGCTGGGGGAGCGGGGCATGTGGACGGTGCGCGATCTGCTCATGCGGTTGCCGCGCGGCTACGACGACCTGCGGGCGGCGACGCCGATCGCGGCGCTGGCGGGCGTGGGCGATGGGGCGGTGGTGCTGGTGCGCGGAACGGTCAAGCGGGTGCACGTCTTCCCGCGCCGGCTGCTCGACGTCTTCGTCGAGGAGGGCGGCGAGGTGGTGCGGGCGCGCTGGTTCCGGGTGCCGGGCGCGATGGCCAAGTCGTTCCCCCGCGGCAGCGCGGTCGCGCTGGCCGGCGCGCTGCGCACGGCCGGGGACGGCACGCGCGAGCTCATCTCCCCCTCGGTGGTGACCGCTGCGCTGGTCGCCCGTGGGGATGCAGGACTGGGGCTGCGCCCGCGCTATGCGCTGGTCCAGGGGGTGAAGGGGCGGGTGTTGGAGAAGATGCGCGCGGCGGCGCTCTCCCGGATCGGCGCGGGCGAGCGAGGCGATCTGTTGCCCGCCTCGGCCCGGAGACGCCTCGGCGTTTCGTCGCTCGGCGAGGCGCTGGTGCAGCTCCACGCGCCGCCGGACGCCTCGGCGGCCCGCCCGGAAGCGCTGGCGCCGGCGCGCCGTCGTCTGGCGCTGGAGGCGGCGCTGGTGGCGCAGACCGCGTTTCTCCTGCGCCGGGCGGCCGGCGGCGAGGCGGCGCTGGTCGTCGACGGACCCACCACCGAGGCGGCGCGCGCGCGGCTCACCGAGGTGCTCCCCTTCGCGCTGACCGAGACGCAGGCGCGCGCGCTCGACGAGGTGGCCGC
>DASYEX010000277.1:0-8255 GCA_036498765.1 Polyangia bacterium | reverse complement strand
CCCACGTCGACACCGGTGGCGCCCCCCAGCGCCGCCGTCGAGGTCCGTGCCCAGGTCTTCTACCCGCTCTACGACCGGACGCTGCGGGCGCACGACGCCGGGTTCTCCGTCGCCGCGATCAGCAAGGACGAGGACCGCCATCTCGACGAGATGTCGGCGGGCCTGGCCACCGCGCTGCCCGACTGGCAGCGCCGCCTCGAGCCGCTGCTCGCCGCCGAGGAGGCGCTCTACGCGCGGTTTCTGGGCGCAATCGAAGAGGTGGTGGGAGTGGCGGCGGCCGGCGCGCATGGCTGAGTGGCGCAAGCTGGCGGAGGCCGACGTCCGCGCCATCCTGGGTGACTTCGGCGTCGCCGGCTACCAGGCGCACCACCCGATCGCCGTCGGCACCATCAACACCAACGTCCGCGTCGAGACCGACGCGGGGGCGTTGTTCCTGCGGATCAACGAGGGCAAGTCGCTGGACGACGTGGGCCGCGAGGCGGCCATCGTCGCCCACCTCGCCGCGCGCGGCGTCCCGACCCCGGTCCCGCGCGCCGCCAGGTCCGGCCAGCCGTTCGGGCTCTGGCGCGACCAGATCGTCTCGCTCTTCCCCTGGGTTCCCGGGCGGACGCTCGAGCGCGCCGAGCTGACGGCCGAGCACGGGGCTCAAGCGGGCGCGGCGTTGGCCAGGCTCCATCTGGCCGGCGCGGACTTCGCCGACCGCCGCGCCGGCCGTTACGAGCCGGACGAGATCGACCGTCGGCTGGCGCACATCGCCGGCCTGGGCCGCCCCGACCTCATGCCCGCGCAGGCCATCCTGACCGCGACGCTCGCGTCGTTGGCCGGCGGGCGGGCCGGCGAGCTCCCGACGGGCGTCATTCACGGCGATCTCTTCGTCGACAACGTCCTTTACCTGGACGACCGGCTGGCGGCGCTGCTGGACTTCGAGCAGGCCTCGTGGGGCCGGCTGGGCTATGACCTGGCGGTGACCGTGCTGGCGTTCGGATTCGGCCGCGACGACTTTCGGGCCGACGTGACCCGCGCGCTGCTCGATGGCTACACCGCCGTCCGGCCGGTGACGCCTACCGAGCGCGCGACGTTCGGCGCCGAGCTGCGCTTCGCCGCCTGCCGCTTCGCGGTGACCCGAATCACCGACGTCCACCTCAAACAGGGCAGCGGCGCCGCCCCCGGCAAACGCTACCAGCGCTACCTCGCCCGTCTGGCCAGCGTGGAGGGCCACCTCGCCACCGACACGCTGTTGTCCCTTCGCTGAGACGCCTTCGAAACGCGCGCGTCTCCGGTTCTCGAGCTGAACCCGTCCTATTTTCGGACCATGTTGATGTACTTGCGGAGCGTGTCCTTGCGCTCTTCGTCGAGGTCCACGTAGCGGATCCCCATATCCATCGGCGGCTCGCGGTTGGCCCACACCACCTCGCCGGTCACGGCGATCGAGGCGTCGAGATCGGGGAAGTTCAGGACCAGGTCGACCATGGTGCCGACCTCCTCGACGCCCGAGGTCTGGATGCAGACGCCGCCCAGCGAGATGTTCTGGATCCGGTGGAAGAGCAGCACCTCGTTCCCGGTGTAGTCGACGTAGGCGTTGACCTCGAACCTGGGAAATTCGCGTGCGTGCTCGGGGAGATCACCCATGGCGGTCTCCCGTGACTATCGCAGATCCAGGTTGGGGTCAAAGCCGGTCTTCGAGACGGCTGGGGCCGGTTGCCAAACTGGCACGCTTCCGAGGCGGGCTGCGACGAAGCGGCAGCGCGGCATCGGCGATTGTCCCGTCGGGCGGGATACATGGTCCTGGAACATTTCGTGCACAGTCCCCGGGCGATTTCATGACCTCTGGACGGGCATCCGTTTTCAAATCCGCGCTCTTGGGGCTGGCCTTCGTTTTCGCAGCGGGGGCCGCGGCTGGGTGCGCGCACACCGAATACTTCCCCCACACGACGATCGCGAAGACCGACGAGAACCGGAGGATCATCGAGACGGTCGAGGAGTACCGGACCCGTCTCATGCAGCGCAACGTGGTCGGCCTCTTGGCGCTGGCCTCGCCGCGCTACTTCGAGGACTCCGGGACGCCGCGCTCCGACGACGACTACGGGTTCGACGGGCTGAAGAAGGTGCTCGAGACCCAGCTGCCGCGCGTGAAGTCGCTGCGCTACGACATCGAATACCGCAACATCCGGGTCGCAGGCGACCAGGCCGAGGTCGAGGTCTTCCTGGACGGCTCGTTCGAGATCACCGCCCCCGAGGCCGGCGATCGCTACCGCCGCGTCAACGACTACCACCGTTTCCTTCTCGACAAGGAAGGCGACGAGTGGAAGTTCATCGCCGGCATGTAGCGCGGGCGGGGTTTCCGTCGGTGAGCCCGCTCGGGCGGTCGCGTTAGTGGCAGTAGCGTTCGACGGCCTCGAAGAGGCGGCTGAGATCGAGGGGCTTCATCACCAGCTCCGCGGCGTCCACCAGGACCGGGCGCTTGCCGGTCGCGGTGATCACCACCAGCGGGATGTTCGCGATCTCGGGCTCGAGCTTCTTCTGCTCTTTCCGGAACTGCCAGCCGTCCATGACCGGCATCATGAGGTCGAGCAGGATGACGCACGGGCGCGGCGAGGCGGCCTGCAGATGGTCCAGCGCCTCGCGTCCGTTGCCGACGCAGGAGACCTCGTAGCCCTCGTCCTCCAGGACTTCGCGCAGCGAGTCGCGGATGTCGGGATCGTCGTCGACGACCAGGACGCCACCGCAGGAACCTTCCTTTCCCACAGGGCGAGTTTCCGAGGGTGGAGACCAGCTTGTCAAACGGTTTGGATAAACTAAACATTGTTCGGGTCGATGCGAGCCTTTCTCGCGGCCTTGGCCGCCGCCGCCATGGGTACCGCCGCCGGAGCGCCGGCCGCCCACGCCCAGAGTCGGTCATCAGCCCCTTCGCGGCCCGCGGGCCCGCTCGACACGGCGGTGCTGATCGCCACCCACTACCGCGTCGAGCCCGATCTGCTCTACCTGTCGGTGGGGGGCTGGAACGGGCGGCTCGATCTGTACCTGCCGCGCCGGCCGCGCGACCCGATGCCGGTGGCGCTGCTGTTTCACGGCGGAGGCTGGCAGAGCGGCGACAAGGACGAGATCGCGCTCGACGTGCTGCCGTACCTGGCGATGGGTTTCGCGGTCGCGAACGTCGACTACCGGCTGGCCCGCGTCGCCACCGCGCCGGCCGCCGTCCAGGACAGCCGTTGCGCGCTCCGCTGGGTCGTCCGGCACGCCAAGCAGTACGGGCTCGACACCGAGCGGGTGATCCTGGTCGGCAGCTCGGCGGGGGCCCACCTGGCGCTGATGGCGGCGCTGGCGCCGGCCTCGGCCGGGTTCGACGGTCTCTGCCCCGGCGACGAGCCGCTGAAGGTCGCCGCGGTGATAAACTTCTTCGGGATCATCGACGTGGGTGAGCTCCTCGGCCCGAAGGACGCGCGGGATTTTGCGGTCGGCTGGATCGGTACCCCGCCCGATCGCGCGGCGCTGGCCCGGCGGGTCTCGCCGATAACCTACGTGGCCAAAGGGGCGCCGCCGATTTTTACCGCCCACGGCGACGCCGACCCGGTGGTGCCGTTCGCGCAGGCGCGCCGGCTGCACGCGGCGCTCGACGAGGCCGGCGTCCCCAACCGGCTCTTCCCGCTCCACGGCGGCAAGCACGGCAATTTCGACGGCGCCGAGGTGTTGCAGGTGAACCGGGCGGTGCGCGACTTCCTGCTCAAGCACGGGGTCATTCATCCGGGGGAGTCGGAGCTCTTGCAGTAGCGGCTGGCTGCAGCGACGCCCGACGGCGCGCTGCGCCGGCCGTCCGTGATACGCTCGTCAGCGGTGGACGCCGAATCTCCCTCGCCGCCCGATCCGCGCATCGGCCACCTCCTGCAGGGGCGCTACCGGATCCTCGCCAAGCTCGCCTCCGGCGCGATGGGTGTCGTCTATCAGGGCGAGCGGGTGCAGCTGGGGAAGCCGGTGGCGGTGAAGTTCCTTCACCCCTGGATCGCCGCCCAGAAGGCCTTCCTCTCGCGGTTCGAGAACGAGGCCAAGGCGATGAGCCGCCTGCAGCACCCCAACTGCGTCTCGGTGATCGATTTCGGCGTCGACGGGTCGCCGTATCTGGTGATGGATTTCGTCACCGGCAGGACGCTGCGCGAGGTGATGCTGGCGGGGCCGGTGGCGACCGATCGGGTGTTCAAGATCGCGCAGCAGCTCCTGGCCGGCATGGCGCACGCGCACGCGCAGGGGATCGTGCACCGCGATCTCAAGCCGGAGAACCTGATCCTGAGCGGCGAGGCGGGGCTGGAGGAGCACCTGCGGATCCTGGACTTCGGCCTGGCCAAGCTGCGTGACGGGCCGGCGATGACCGCCGGGTTCGCCGTCGGCACGCCGAGCTACATGTCGCCCGAGCAATCAGGGGGCAATGGGACCGTCGACGCGCGCTCGGACCTCTACGCGGTGGGCGTGCTGCTGTTCGAGATCCTGGCGGGCCGAAAGCCGTTCCAGTCGGAGAACGTCGGCGAGCTGATCTTCATGCACCGCGAATCGCCGCCGCCGCTCTTGCGTGAGGTGGCCCCCGCGTCCGGATACTCCGCGGCGCTGGAGGCGGCGCTCGGCAAGGCGCTGGCCAAGCTCCCCGAGGACCGGTTCCAGTCGGCCGCCGTTTTCGCGGCGGCGCTGGCGGCGACGCCGGACGCGCAGGGGATCCGGTCGAACCCCACCCCCAAGCCCGAGCCCAAGCGGCCGGTGCCCGCCAAGACCACCGTCGACACCGTTTCGTCCGTCCGGCGCCGACTGGGGGCTGACGCCCCCGCCGACCTGCCGGCCGCGCCCCGCGCGCCGCGCAGGACCGCCTGGGTGATCCTGGGCGGGTTCGTGCTGGTCGTCCTGGTGGCGCTCTCCATCGGGCGCGGCCTCGGGCGCAAGGTCGGGACGGCCTCCGAGGCTGGTGGCGTGGCCTGGGCGCCGGCGGCGGCGCCCAACCCGCCGGCCGCCGCCGCTCCCACGGCGCGCCCGCCTTCGCCGTCAGCGCCCGCGGTCGAGAGCCCTCAGATCGAGCAGGCGCGCCAGCTCATCGCTGCCGGCCAGACCCCGCAGGCGATCCAGGTGCTGGAGCAGCTCCGGGCGCAGAAGGCCAACGACGCCGACGCCCCCTACATGCTGGCGACGATCTACTTCGATCAGCATCGCTGGTCGGAGGCGCTGACCGCTGCCCAGGCGGCGATCCATTTGAACCCGGAGCTCAAGACCGACGGCGATCTGATCCGAGGCGCGATCCGCTCTCTGTCCAACGATCGGGGCTACGAGCGGTCGCAGGCGTTCCTGCGCGGGCTCGGCGGGGCGGCGACCCCCTTCGTCAAGGAGGCGGCCCACCGAGACCCCAATCCGAAGGTGCGCCAACGTGCCGCCGAGCTGCTCGAAGGCGGGGGACGAGGCTGGAGCGGCAGCCGGCAGGCGAGCTCGTCGTCCCTCTTCCGACGGTAAACGAGCGGTCGGCCCGAGGCTGCCGATTCGGCCTGGGTCCACCCCGCACCCTGCCCCAAACTTCGCGGCGGAAACTTCGCGTCGTTTAGAAAAGTAACTTTCCTTGCCTTATTGGCGACTGATATTCTGACACCCGTGACGGAGCTTAGACGCGGCGCAGGGAGGCCCCGTTGGCGACAGTGAGGACGTCTGACGTGGTGGTCGCGCGCCTCGAGGAGCAGGTGCGCGAGCTACGCGCCGCGCTGGAAGACGCGGCAGAGGGGATCTGCCGCATCGATCTCGAAGGACGCATCGTCTCGGTCAACCGGGCGTTCACCCGGCTGATGGGCGCCGGCGCGGAAGAATTGTCCGGGGGCACCTGGGAGGCGTTGGTTCATCCGGATGACCGGGACCCGCTGCGCGGCGCTCTGCGAGGCGCGGCCGAGAAGGTGGAGCGCGAGGTCCGGGGCCTGCGCGCCGACGGCGCGACGTTCGAGATGCAGCTCTCGATCGTCCCGGTGCTGGAACCGAACGGCGGCCGCCCCCTCCCCAAGGGCTACTACTTCTTCATGCGCGATCTGTCGGACCGCAAGCGGATGGAGAACCAGCTGATCTTCGCCGGGCGCATGGCGGCGGTGGGCACGCTGGCCGCCGGCGTGGCGCACGAGATCAACAATCCGCTCGCCTACATCGTCGCGAACATCGACTTCGCGCGGCACCAGATCAACGCCATCGCCTCGCGGTTCTCGCGCAGCGCGGCCGGCGGCGGGCCGGCCCACGCGCTCGACGAGACGGGCGAGGCGCTCACCGAAGCGCGCCAGGGGGCCGAACGCGTCCGCAACATCGTGCGCGACCTGCGGGTGTTCGCGCGGGGCGACGAGGACCAGAGCGGGCCGGTGGCGCTGCGGCGCGTGCTCGACTCGTCGATCAACATCGCCTGGAACGAGATCCGCCACCGGGCGCGCCTGGTGAAGGACTACGGCGACACGCCGATGGTCGAGGGGAACGAGTCGCGCCTCGGCCAGGTCTTCCTGAACCTGCTCTTGAACGCCGCGCACGCCATCCCGGAGGGGGAGACCGAGCGCAACGAGATCCGGGTCAGCACGCGCACCGAGGCGAACGGCCGCGCGGTGGTGGAGGTGCGGGACAGCGGGATGGGGATCCCGCCCGAGATCCGAGAGCGGATCTTCGATCCCTTCTTCACCACCAAGCCGGCGAGCGAGGGGACGGGCCTCGGCCTCTGGATCTGCAGCGGCATCCTCGCCGCGCTGGGGGGCGAGGTGCGGGTCGACAGCGAGATCGGCCGCGGCAGCACCTTCCGCGTCACGCTGCCGCCGGCGGTCATGGACGCGCCGGGCGAGCTCTCCAGCCCCCCGGCCGCTGAATCGGGCGCGCCGGGGGCGAAGCTGCTGGTCATCGACGACGAGCCGATGATCCTGGGGGCGCTGCGACGGTCGCTCTCCGCCGAGTACAACGTGACCTGCGTGGGCGACGGGCGAAAGGCCCTCGATCGGCTGCGCGCGGGCGAGCGCTACGAGCTCATCCTCTGCGACCTCATGATGCCCGAGATGACCGGGATGGACCTCTTCGCCGAGCTCGAGAAGCTGGCGCCCGAGCAGGCGGCGCGGATGGTCTTCGTGAGCGGCGGGGCGTTCACGCCGCGGGCGCGCGAGTTCCTGGAGCGCATTCCGAACGCCCGGGTAGAAAAACCGATCGACCTTCAGAACCTGCGGTTGCTGCTGCGCAACCTCGCGCGCTGACGAAGGCGGGTTACTGGCAGACCGGCGGCGGCCCGCTGCTGCACATTGACGTCGCACACGACGTGACCATCGGCGTCAGGATGTTGCAGATCCCCAGGCCGTCGCAGAAGCTCTCGGTCAGCGCGGAGCCGTCCGCCGCGCAGGAGCTCGCGCAGACGGCGCTGGGCTGATAGAGCTCGCAGCCACCGGCGCCGTTGCAGAGGCCATCGAAGCCGCAGGTCGAGGCGTCCTGCTTCTCGCCGTCGCAGGTGTGGGTCGGATCGACGCCGCCCGCCTGCACGGCGTTGCAGGTCCCTTGCTGCCCCGGGACGTTGCAGCTGAGGCAGGAGAGCAAGCAGCTCGCGACGTTGCAGCAGACGCCGTCCGTGCAGAAGCCGGTCGCGCACTGATCGTTGTTGGTGCAGGCGCCTGAGGTCTGTTGTGCGGCGCAGCTCCCGCCGTTGCAGTAGTAGCCGTTCGCGCAGTCGGCGTCCTGCGAGCAGCCGGTGCGCGTGCAGCCGGTGGCGGTGCAGGCCAGGTTGTTGCCGCAGGTAACGGCAGAGGGGGGCACGCACGCCCCGGCGCCGTTGCAGGCGGAGGCTGGCTGGAACTGGGACGACCGCGCGCCGCACGAGGCCGGGCTGCCACAGGAGGTGCCGTTCGCCACCTGCTGGCAGCCGCTCGCGCCGTTGCAGGTGCCGGTGTTCCCGCAGGCCGCGCCGGTCGCGCACTGACCGGACGGGGCGGCCTGACCGAGGGGAATCGACGTGCAGGTGCCCGAGCCGTTCACGTTGCAGGCGTTGCACGTCCCCGTGCAGGCCGAGACGTTGCAGCACACCCCGTCGGTGCAGAAGCCCGAGGAGCACTGGTTGCCGCCGCTGCAGCCGATGCCGCCGGTGAGCTTCGACGTGCAGGCGCCGCTCGAGCAGAAGGCGCTGTCGATGCAGTCGGTGTCCACGGTGCAGCTCGTCTTGCAGGCGCCGGCGCCGCAGCGATACTGCCCGCAGCTCATGGTCGTCGCGGCCTGGCAGCTCCCCGCGCCCGAACAGAACGCGGGCA
>DASYEX010000276.1:0-4867 GCA_036498765.1 Polyangia bacterium | reverse complement strand
GCCAGCAGCTTGAAGTACTCGACGATCGGCGCGCGGTTGCGGGCGACCCCGAACCCCTGGCTCTTGTGCATGCTGCGGCTGTCGGCGGCCATCTCGCCGTACGATTCGCCCAGCAGCGGGTTGTACGCATTGACGTCCAGCTTCACGTCACCGCTGAGGTCGTCGGTCGGCTTGAGGAAGAAGGACGACCGGTTCCAGAAGATCCGGCGCGCCTGCCAGGGCCCCACCCCGCCCGTGAGCTGCTCGGGGTGGAACTTCGGATCGGCCGCCGCCCGAAACGCCTCCAGCGCCAGGATCGCCGAGGCCGTGTGGTGGCCGTGGGTCTCGGCCGGACCCGGCGAGAAGCGCGTGACGATCACGTCGGGCCGGAACTTGCGGACGACGGCGACGACGTCGGCCAGCACCTCGTCCTTCCCCCAGATCCGCAGCGTCTCCTCCGGGCTCTTCGAGAACCCGAAGTCCCGCGCCCGGGTGAAGAACTGCTCGGCGCCGTCGACGTGGCGCGCGGCCAGCAGCTCCTGGGTGCGAATGAGGCCCAGCGCCGGCCCCTGCTCCGAGCCGATCAGATTCTGCCCGCCGTCGCCGCGGGTGAGCGACAGGTACGCCGTCCGCACCTGCGCGCCGTTGGCCAGGTAGGCGAGCAGCGCGGTGTTCTCGTCGTCGGGGTGGGCCGCGACATAAAGAACGCTGCCCGCGACGCCCAGCTTGCGCAGGCCGAGCGCGATCCGGGCGGCGTCGGGTTGCGCCGGCGGGCCGGCCGCGAAGGCGAGTCGGGACATCATGAAGGGCGCGAGGAGAACCGGAAGAATACGGGCGAGGGTGCGCGGGTGCATGTGCGTTTGCGGCGACGGGCGCCGACGGTGCGAGCGAGTATAGTTGATGCCCCAGGTGCCTCGCGGATTCGAAAGCTGTTACCTCGCCGGCGAGGCGATCTCGCGCACGTTCATCCCGCTCGACTTTCGCTCGGGGGCCGACCGGATCGGGAGGACGCGCGCCGCAGCCGAGCGCCGGCCGGAGCCGGGCCTCATCGCCGAGCTGCGCACCCAGCAGGCGGCGCTCGCGCCCAGCCCGGCGCGCGCCACGAACCTCGACGCGCTGGCGGCAGGCGGCACCGCGGTCGTCGTGACCGGCCAGCAGGTCGGCCTCTTCCTGGGGCCGCTCTACGGCTTCTACAAGGCCGCCTCGGCGATCGCGGTGGCGCGCGCGCTCGAGGCCCAGGCCGGCGTCCGCTGCGTCCCCCTCTTCTGGCTGCAGACCGAGGATCACGACTACGCCGAGATCGCCTCGGCGACCGTCGCCGGACCCGGCGGGCAACCGATCACGCTGTCGCTCCCGCCCGAGCCGGCCGCCGAGGGGCGCGCCTCGCTCGCGCACCGGCGCCTGCCTTCGGAGATCGACGCCCAGCTCGACGCGCTGGCCGAGTTGCTCGGCGCCGGCCCGGCTGCCGAGGAGACGCTGGCGCTGCTGCGCGCCCACTACCGTGCCGGCGCGGGGATCGCCCAGGCGTTCGCCGGCGTCCTGGCGACGTTGTTCGCCGACGAAGGGCTGCTGGTCCTCGACCCGCGGGTCCCGGCGGTGGCGGCGCTGGCGGCGCCGATCTACCGCGAGGCGCTGGCCGGCGCGGAGGCGATCGAGCGCCGCCTCGACGAGCGCGGCGCGGCCCTGGCCGCCGCCGGGTTCGATCAGCAGATCCCGCCCCGCCCTGGCTGCTCGCTGCTGTTCGGACACCGCACCGGCGCGACCGGCCCGCGCTACCGCCTCGAACGCCCGACCGACCCCGGAGCGCCGACCGCGCTCTGGCGGCTGGCCGGCGGTGACGGCGGCTTCACCGCGGAGGAGCTCGCGGCCGCGCTGCGGACCGATCCGCTCCGCTTCTCCACCTCGGCCTTGCTGCGGCCGATCGTCCAAGACACCCTCCTGCCGACCGCGGCCTACGTCGGCGGGCCCGCGGAGGTCCGCTATTTCGCCCAGATGCAACCGCTCTACGACCACTTCCGCCTGCCCATGCCGCTGGTCGTCCCGCGCGCGCGGTTTCGCTGTCTGGAACCGCACACCCGCCGGCGCCTGGCCGAGCTGGGATGCACCGCCGACGACGTCGAGCGCGCCGGGGACCACCTCGCCGACGGCCTCGGCGCCGCGCCGCCGCCCGGCGTCCCCAGCCGCGCCGAGCTCGAGGCGCGGGTCGCCGCCGACATCGCGCCGGTCGTCGACCAGATCGCCGCCACGGTCGCGGCGCTGGATCCGCGCGACCGGAACCTGGGGCGCGCCGCCGAGCGGACCCGGGCGCACGTCACCCGCGCGCTCGCCCGGCTCACCGCGCGCTTCGGGCGCAAGCTGGCGGAGCGCGACGGCGCCACGGCCGCCCGCCTCGCCCGGGTGCGGCTCGCGCTGGCCCCCGACGGCGTTCCGCAAGAGCGCGCTTACGCTTGGCCGTCGCTCGCGGGCCGGGTTGGCCCCGCCACGCTCAAGACGCTGGTGCTCGCGCGCCTGGCGGACGAGCCCTTCCCGACCAAGCTGCAGGACCTCGCCCCATGAGCCCCAAGCCGCTGCGGATTGGCGTGGTCTGCTTCTCGACCTTCGGCGGCAGCGGCGTGGTGGCCGCGGAGATCGCCACCTCGCTCGCCCGCCGCGGGCACACCCTGCACCTCTTCAGCGACGACGTCCCCGGGCGGCTCGACCCCGCGCAGCCGAACGTCGTCTTCCACCGGGTCGCCCCACCCGCCTACCCGCAGCTCAAACACTCGCCCTACACGCTGGCGCTCACCTCGAAGATCGTCGAGGTCTCGCGCCGCGAGCGGCTCGACGTCGTCCACGCGCACTATGCGCTGCCGCATGCCGTGAGCGCGCACCTGGCGCGTGAGGTGCTGGCCGCCGATGCGGCAGGCCGCAGCGCCGCCCCCAAGCTGGTGACCACGCTGCACGGCACCGACATCACGCTGGTCGGCAACGATCCGAGCTTCCTGCCGCTCACCCGGTTCTCGATCGCCGCCAGCGACGCGGTGACCACGCCGTCCGTTTGGCTGGCGCGCGCGACGCACGAGATCCTGGGCGTACCCGACACGATCGAGATCGAGATCGTCCCCAACTTCGTCGACGGCACCCGCTTCCGGCCGGCGCCGGGCGAGCGGCCGCTGCCCGAGGCGCCCCTGGTCGTCCACGTCTCGAACTTCCGCCCGGTCAAGCGCGTCGGCGACGTCGTCGAGATCTTCGCCCGCCTGCGAGCCACCCGCCCTGCCCGCTTGCAACTGGTCGGCGACGGTCCCGACCGCGTGGCCGTGGCCGCCCGCGCCGCTGCGCTGGGCCTGGCCGCCGACGTCCAGTTCCTCGGCGAGCGCGTCGACCTGCCCGCGGTCCTGCAGGTGGCCGACCTCTTCTTGCTCCCCAGCGAGACCGAGAGCTTCGGTCTGGCGGCGCTGGAGGCGATGGCCTGCGGCGTGCCGGTGGTGGCCTCGGCGGTGGGCGGTCTGCCCGAGGTGATCCCCGACGGCGAGGTCGGCGCGCTCTGTCCGCTGGGCGACGTCGAGGCGATGGCCGCCGCCGCCGGCCGCATCCTCGGCGACGCCGCGCTCCACCGGCGCCTGTCGCACGCGGCGCGCCGGCTCGCCGAGAGCCGTTACCAGATCGAGCCGGCGGTCGACCGCTACCTGGCGATCTACCGCCGGGTGAGCGGCGCCGGCGCTGCCCGCTGAGCGGCTCGGGCTATCCCTTCTTCTTCTTCCACGCGTCGAGCGTCTTCTTCATCTCGCCCTCGAGGAAGAACATCGGCGACTTCTTACCCAGGTCGTAGGCGTGCTCGCCGGTGGCCCGGGCGTCCTTGAGGTCGCCCTTGGCCGCCTGAAGCTGGGCCTTGATCCAGACGTTGAACCAGTCCTCCTTCAGCGCCAGAGACTGGTCGACGTACTTCATGCCGGTGTCGTAGTCCTTCTTGTTCTCCAGCATGTAGCGCGCGGCGTTCGCGTAGGTGCGCCAGCCGTTGTCGATGGCGGCGTTGATGTTGGCCAGCGCCTGCTCCGCCGTCTTCACGGTGATCGGAATCGCCAGCCGCAACTTCTCCCACTCGAGGTCCAGCGACGCCCTGTCGTCGTTGAAGTCGGTCACCAGATAGGCGAGGCGCTCGCGGAACGGCGCCGCCTTGGGCGTGACCTGCACGCGCAAGAGGTCGTCCGACTCCTTGTAGTCCCGCCCGACGCCGTTCTGGTCGGCCTTCTTGCTGAGGATGACCGTCCAGGCCCCCTTGGTGGGGATGACGAAGAAGGCGTACGACCCGGCCGGCACCGGCTTGCCGGCGAAGGTGACGTCGCGGCTGAAGGTGAGCTTGGTGGCGTTGTTGGCGCCCGCCCGCCACATCTGATCGTAGGGGACGACGCTGCCCCAGATCTTGCGCCCCTTCACGCCGGGGCTGCTGTAGTCGACGGTGATGTCGGTGAGGCCCACGGTCTGGACGACCTTGGCGAAGGGGCTGGGGCGCGGCAGATCGAGGTCGGCGCGCGCGGCGCCGGCGAGGCCGCAGACGAACGTGGCGGAGGCAAACAGGACGGAGAGTTTCATGGGCCCGAAAGTTACGGGCTCAGGCGTAGCCGCGCAAGCGTCGCGCGCGATGGAGATCGGCTACGGCTGAACGCAGTTACCGGCCGTCAAGAGCGGCGTGATGCACTTCGTCTGTATGACGCTGTCCGCACCCATGTTGTTGCAGCCATTCGCACAGTTGTTGGCTGACCCGCACGGGTAGTTGGTGTCGTAACACTTGATGACCATGATGCAGACAGCCGACTTGTCGTTGCCGTTGTTGTCCGTACACATGGCGCAGGAGACGCCGCCGGCCGAGTAGCCGTTGATCACGATTGTGTCGGCGCAATTCTTACCCACG
>DASYEX010000275.1:0-9538 GCA_036498765.1 Polyangia bacterium | reverse complement strand
CGATGGTCGGAACACCATCATCCAGGCCTGCCGCTTCGGAGGACTCCCTGTCGTTCTGCGGGTCCGCGGCGTTGCTACTGCCTGCGGCGTCCCGCGCATCTTCGTCGGAACTCAGTCTCAAACTCCTGTAAAAATCGGGCGCGCTTACGCCTCGCCTTCAAGCCCAACATACCCTCGTGCACCCTGTTCGCGGAAACCCTCTTCGGGGGCCGTCACGAACCTCCGCGGCCCTCCCGTCCCACAACGTCCAACGTCGGTGCGGCCGAAATGCCGCGAACCACGAGCGTTGATGACAAGCTAGCACGCCTTGCGGCGAAGTCCAAAGCAATAGTTTCGAAACGGTGCGTCGTCGCGTGGCACGTCCGTTGCGATGCGCATGGGGATGAGCCTGATGGCGGCGATGGAACCGGATGCTCGTCCGCGCGAGCGGCTGGCGGCGCGGGGGGCCGACCAGCTGACCAATGCCGAGCTCCTGGCCATCGTGCTCGGGACGGGGACCCGGGGGGCGAGCGCCGTCGAGGTCGCGGCCGCGATCCTACGGGGCGTCGAGGGTCCGTCCGGTCTGCTCCGGGCCACCTCCGCCGAGCTGGCCGCCTTCGCCGGAATCGGAGCGGTGCGCGCCACACTGATCCAGGCGGCGCTGGAGCTGGGGCGGCGCGCGCTCGCCGAGCGTCCCGCGCGCGGCCAGCGGGTGGCCGGCGCGTCCGAGGTCTGGACATACTTTCGCAGCCGCCTCGCGCCGCTGTCGGTCGAGGAGTTTTGGGCGCTGGGGCTCGACGTGCGCCACCGCGTGCAGAGCGAGCACTGCCTGGCGCGCGGGTCGCTGACCGGCGTCGAGATTCACCCGCGCGATGTCTTCCGTCCGCTGATCCGCCAGGCGACCGCCGCGGTGATCTTCGTCCACAATCACCCGTCGGGCGATCCGGCGCCGTCGCGCGCCGACGTCGAGCTGACCCAGCGGCTGCGCCAGGTGGGCGACCTGTGCGGCATCCCGGTGCTCGATCACGTGGTCGTCGGATGGGAGGGATACGCCAGCCTCGCGGAGCGCAACTGGAGGTAACGCCCCCGGCGCCTTACACTCCCGTCCGTGAGAATTGGCGCCTCGATACTGCTCGCGTTCTCGTTGACGTCGCTCGCCTCGACGGCGCGCGCGTTCGAGGAGCTGACACCGCCGGAGGCGCTGGGGATGGGGGGCGCGTCGCGGGCCTGGGCGACCGGCGATGAAGGGCCGCTGCTGAACCCTTCGGGGATGTCGCTGACCAAGGCCTATTCGCTGACCGGCTCGTACGAGTACGCCAGCCGACTTTCCCAGCAGTTCGTGCACGCCTCGATCGTCGACAGCACGGCGCCCATCAACCTGGCCGGCGGCCTCTACTACACGTACCACGCGCTCGGCCCCAGCGGCGCCCCCTCCGGCAGCGGCCATGAGGGGGGTCTGGCGCTCTCGTATCCGTTCGGCCCCTACGTGTCGGTGGGCGGCACGGTGAAGTACTTCAAGCTCCTCGATGGCGACGCCTACGGGGGCCACACGGGTGGCCTGACGTTCGACGTCGGCGCGACGATCCGCCCCACGCAGATCATCTCGATCGGCATCGTCGGCGCCAACCTGCGGGATCTGGGCACCAGCGAGGCGACCCGGGCCGTCGGCTACGGCGCCGCGTTGCTGCCGATCCCCGCCCTGCTGGTGGCAGCCGATGGCCTGACCCGCTTCACGTCCGACAGCCAGACGGGGCGGAAGGGGACCTCGCTCATGGGAGGGGCCGCCTACACGATCGCCGGCAAGGTCGCGGTGCGGGCGGGGGGCGGCTACGATGCCTCGACGGCGAACGGCTATCTCACCGTCGGGGCTTCGATCGTCTCGGAGGTCGGCGCGATCGACGGCGGCTTGCGGCAGGACGTGTCCCAGGGAGTGATCGTCGCGGGCGGTGGCCTCGCGCGGGAGACGGTGGTGGGGGTCAGCTTGCGGCTTTTCATTCCGTCCATGCAGTCCGACGCGCAGCCGGATTTAGAGGATCTGCGCGCCCCCGTGACCAATCCGTGACCCCAGGGAACTTTTCTATTCGCCTGGTGTCCGAAAGAGCGTGGAGGCGACTCTCCGGTTTGCGCGGGCGCGGACGCGCGGGCGGGTTCCCTACACGATGAGCCTGGCCGAGCGGCTCCTCATGGCGCGCCTCAAGGAGCGCGACCCGTCGGCGTTCGACGAGATCGTGCGCCGTTACGGCGACAAGGTCTTCAGCCTCACCTACCGGATGCTGGGGAACCGGCAGGAGGCGGAGGACGTCGCCCAGGAGGTCTTCATCACCGTGTTCAAGACGGTGGACGGCTTCCGCGGCGAGGCGAAGTTCTCGACCTGGCTTCTGCGCATCGCCGCCAACCAGAGCAAGAACCGGATCAAGTACCTGGCCCGGCGGCCGGCCGACGGCGGCGAGATCGACGAGGCGCCCAACGCAGGAACGCCCGGCGCGACGCCGGGACCGGTGGCGCACGCGCACATCGAGGGGCCGGACAAGCTGCTCGAGGCGGTCGAGACGGAGCGGCTCATGCAGGCGGCGATAGACGCGCTGGACGAGGAGCACCGCCTGCTGGTGATTTTGCGCGACGTCGAAGAGATGTCATATCAAGAGATAGGGGAGATCACGGCCCTGCCGGAAGGGACCATCAAGTCGCGTCTCCACCGGGCGCGGATGGCGATCAAGGAACACCTGGACAAGCACACCAAGTAGGTTCGTGAAGTAAGCTCGCAAACGAAGGCCGAACCCGACGTCGAGATGGATCACGCCCAAGCGCAAAACGAGTTCTCCGATTTCGTGGACGGTACGCTGCCCGAGCTGAAGCGCCTCGAGGTCGAGCAGCATCTGGCGACCTGCATCCAGTGCCGGACCGAGCTGGCGGCGTTCCGGAACACCCTGGGCTCGCTGGGGCGCCTCAAGCAGACCGCGCCGCCCAGCTTCCTCACCGACGTCAAACAGCAGATCTACAAGCGCTCGCGCGGGCGCTTCTTCGCGCCGCGCTGGAAGCTGTTCGGCCGCATCCCCTTCGAGTGGATCTCGCTCGGCACGATCATCGCCATGCTGGTCTACTACCTGGCCGTCCTGCACGGCTCGCCCGCCGCGGTCCACGGCGCGCCGTGACCATGTCGATCGAGGAAGCAAGAATCCGAGCCGCGGGCGTCGCCGATGTCGCGTGCCACACCTGCGATGGTCCGATTTTCGACCCGTCGTACGTGCGCAAGCATTGTGGGTGCAGAGTATTGCCCTGGATGCTTCCCCGACTGGGGCCATTGCGAGCAGTGTTGCCAAGAGCTTATTGGCGTCGGGCTGTTCAGATCACGCGCGACAGACGTTAGCCTCCAAGTTGGTCGGAAAGCTCTGATCTAACCTCCGGAGGCGTTGCCGAGACCGCGTGGCAGGCGTACGCAACGTGTGCCCGCAGAAGCCTCTCCGGTAGCGATTGCCTCACGGTAAGTGCCGCCGGGCGATCGAGCTCTGGGAAACGGCCCACGAGGTTGCTGTATCTGCCCAGACACGGTTCATCGACGACCATCCCCTTCAGGCGGTACTCCCCAGCTCTGCAAATCGACAGGAGATGATCTCGATGGCCGGCCGTCATCGCCCCAAGATCGGTCATCGCCAACCGTGCGGGAGACCTCGACGTGAGATCAGATCTCGAACGACCTTCGGTGCCGCGCGCAAGAAGGCATCGACATGGTCGGGTTTTCGTCCTGGGGTGTGCCACCACCGGCTCGCAGCGTCGTCGTTCATCTCGGGAGTGCCGTGTTTGCGCCAATACAGCTCCCAGCGCGCGCGATCGAGCAGCTTTTCCAGGCGATCGAATGCATCGGGCACCGTTTTCCCGATCTCCGGGTGTTCGAACAGCAGGCGCTCCGCGTCGGCGATGTCACTCATCCGCTTCGTGGGTCGACGTGCCGGCTCCTCGGCTGCTGCCAGCTTGAGCCGCAGCAGATCCGGAAGGGTCGCCACCTTCAGCCGCAAGCCGCGCAGGCGGAAAATCTCGGCCCGCTCCACCGTTCCCGGGGTGAGCACGTCGACCGTGAACTGGATGGCGGTACGGTTCTTTCGCGGTTCTCGTCCGGGTGCGCGCCAGTTGTCGGAGTGTGCGAATGCCTTCTCGTGCTTGAAGCCCGCGGCCACGAGTCGGGCGCGTGGAATGTCGTCGTACGAAGCCAAGGCGATGTCCAGATCGAGGGTCGTCCGCGGTTCTTCGCTGTAGAGCTGAACAGCGACGCCGCCGATGATGGCGTAGGGGACCCGCGCGCCGTTCAAGACGGAGGTCAACTCTCGGAGAGCTCGCTCTTTGCTATCTCCTTCGGGTAGCCCCATGGTGGTCCTCCACAGGTGATCGAGGGCCACGCCCATTTCGAAGCGTTGCCGAATTGCGGCTGAGGATGGGCGAGGCACCGAAAATCCCCGAACCCGACACTCTACAACGCCGCGCTGCCTGTCGCACGGGCCGATCCGCCCGTGCTCAGACGACGTAGCAGAAGAGGACCTTGAGGTACTGGCCTTCGGTGAAGCCGGGCGGGAGCAGGTGGTCGGCGGCGGGGCCGCGGCGCTCGAAGATGCGAACCTCGCGGCCGGCCTGCTTGGCGCCGGCGGCGACGATGCGCTCGAAGGTCTCGGCGTCGACGTTCTGCGAGCATGAACAAGTCACCAGGATCGCGCCGGGCGCAGCGGCCTGCAGCGCCAGGGCGTTGAGGCGTTCGTAACCCTTGCGCGCGGCTTCCAGATCCTTGCGGGCGCGGGCGAACTTGGGCGGGTCGACGACGACGAGGTCGTAGGCGCGGGGCGTGGCGGTCTCGAGGTAGCGAAAGGCGTCGGCCTCCACCGCTTCGATGACGACGCCGTTCTTGGCGGCGTGGGCCAGGGTGCGGGCGACGGCGCGCGCCGAGCTGTCGACGGCGGTGACCGATTTGGCGCCGCCGCGCGCGGCGGCCAGCGAGAATCCCCCCGCGTAGGCGTAGAGATCGAGGACGCGCGCCCCCTTGGCCAGAGCGCCGACGCGGGCGCGGGTCTCGCGCTGATCGATGAACATGCCGGTCTTCTGACCGGAGAGCGGCTCGACCTCGAGCGCGATGCCGTCCTCCAGCACCGTCACCGAGGCGCGAGGCTCGCCGCGGGCGACGCGCGAGCCGCCGGCGAAGCCCTCCAGCTCGGCGTACGAGGCGGGGGAGATTTCGTAGATCGTCTTGACGCCGAGCTCGGCCTCGAGCGCGTCGAAGATCTCGGCGCGTCGGTTGGAGATGCCGAGGGTGGTGATCTGCGCGACCGCCGCGTCGCCGTAGACGTCGACGACCAGGCCGGGAAGGTCATCCCCCTCGCTGTTGACCAGGCGGTACGCGGTGGTGGCCGCCGACGGGAGGCCGAGGCGCGCGCGCGCGGCGCGGGCGCGCACCAGACGGGCCCGGAAGAAGGCGGCGTCGACGGGCTCGTCGGTCCGGGTGCAGAGCCGGACCGGGATCTGCGAGCGGGGGTTGTAGAACCCGCGCCCGATGAAGCGGCCGTCGTGATCGCGCAGCGACACCACGTCGCCCGGCTGTGGATCACCGTCCACGCGCAGGAGCCCGTTGGCGTAGACCCAGGGATGTCCGAACCAGAGCGGGCGCGCGCGCCCCTGTCGCAGCACCGCGATCGCGTCGGCCATCAACTGTCCCCCTCCGGGCCTTTGCCTTGGCTTGGGCCCTGGTCCTTGCGGAAGGCGGCGGCGTCGATGCCGTAGCGCTGGATGATCCTCCAGACCACGGCGTACTGGCGCTCGAGGCGCCGCGCCACCTGGGCGACGCTGCCATTGCAGGCGGCCAGCGCTTCGACCAGCTCCTCGCGGGTCGGCGCCGGACGCCGCACGCGCGTGGTCGGCGCCGCCGCCACGGGCTCGCGCACGACGCCGCTGCCGCGCCCGCCGTCGTCCTCGGGCGGCGGCGTCGGATCGACGGTGGTGTCCTCGAGATCGTCGGGGAGGTCGTACTGGATCTTGGCGGCGATCGTGCTCGGCAGGTGCTCGAACCCGATGCTGGGGCTGCCGCGGCTGAGCACCTCGGCCTCGGTCATCACTTTGAGCAGCTCGCGCACATTGAGCGGCCAGTCATACAGCATCAGCGCCTTGAAGGCGTCCGGTTCGAACGCGCGTCCGTCGGTGATGGTGCGCAGGAAGTAGGCCGCCAGCCGCCCCACGTCCTCGATCCGGTCGCGCAGCGGCGGCAGCACGATCGGCTGCGCCCCCAGCCGCCCCAGCATCGCCTCCTGCACGTGCGCGCCCTTGTCCAGGGCGACGCGGCTGGTGGCGGCGATGATGCGAACGTTGGCCTCCACGACGCGCGTCGAGCCGAGCGGCGAGAAGCGGCGGTCCTGCAGGAAGCGCAGCAGCTTCGACTGCAGCTCCAGAGGCATCTCGCCGATCTCGTCGAGAAACAGCGTCCCGCCGTCGGCCGCCTCGACGAGGCCGACCTTCCGAACCTGCGCGGTCGAGTGGGCCCCCTTCTCGTAACCGTAGAGCTCGCTCTCGACCAACTCGCGCGGGATGGCCGCGCAGTTGACGGCGATGAGCTTGCCCGAGCGCCCCGACAGCCGGTGCACCGCGCCCGCGAACACCTCCTTGCCGACGCCGGTCTCCCCGACCAGCAGGATCTCCGACTCCGACTGGGCCAGCCGTCGCAGCTTGGAGGCGGTCAGCGCCAGCCGCGGCGAGAAGGTGGCGAGCGGCGTGAGCGGCGCGGCCGCGTCCTCGCTCACCGCCGCCAGCTCGGACGGCGTGCAGAGGCGAAACACCAGCACCTGCGCGCCGAGAAAAAGGACGTCGCCATCGCCGAGCGGGGTGGGCCCCTTCATGCGCCGCCCGTTGACCAGCGTGCCGTTGGTGCTGCCGAGATCCTCGAGCACGAACAGATCGGAGCGATCATCCGCCCGCTGCAGCCGCGCGTGCAGCCCGGAGACGGTCCCATCGGTGAGGAGCAGGATGCCGCGGTTGGTCGCCGGTGGCGGGCGCCTTCCGATATCCAGCAGGCGGTCGTTCATGGGGACGATCCGCCCGGCCCGCAGCACCTCCAGCGAGGCCCCGTCGCCGAGCACGACCAGCGCGGCGGTGCGCGCTTCACGCCCGGCGGGGCCTCGCGGCGGGATGGTCTGAGTGACCTCGTGCGGATCGGTGGACATCGCTCCTGAGATTTCCCGGAAGGGCCGATTCCGGAAGCGCCAAGGTATACAACGGTCGCGGCTTCTTGCAGAGGGGCCGATCACGGTCGCGTCAGCGACTCCGCCCGATCGCGGTGCGTTAATGCGACGCGCTGGGCGGCCGGCGCGCGAGCGCCTGGCCGCTGCCGGGACGGCCGAGCACGCGCCCGTCCTCGAACACCACCTCGCCTCTGCGAATGGTGGTGGCGGGCCAGGCGGAGAGCTCGCGTCCGGCGTAGACCGTGTGCCCGGCGCGCGAGAAGAGCGCCTCGTCGCGGATCTGCCGCCGCGCGCGCGTTTCCCAGATCACCAGGTCGGCGTCCGAGCCGATCGCGATGGTCCCCTTGCGCGGATAGAGGCCGAACAGGCGGGCGGCGTTGGTGGCGGTGAGCGCGACGAAGCGCTCGAGCGAGATCCGCTCCTTGGCCACCGCCTCGGTGAAGAACAGCGGCAGCATCGTGTCCAGCTCGGCCACGCCGGGGCGCGGGTGGGCGACGTCCAGCTTGGGGTCGAGCTTGAGCGCCCGGGTCCAGGGGGCGTGGTCGCTGCCCAGCGTGTCGATGGTGCCGTCGGCGATGCCGCGCCAGAGCGCCTCCCGATCGAGGTCGGCGCGCAGCGGCGGCTGGGCGACGTAGATGCCGCCGTCGGCGTCGCGGTAACGGTCCTCAGTGAGGTAGAGGTAGAGTGGCCGCGTCTCGACGTGGATCGGCAGGCCCTCGGCGCGGGCGGCGGTGGTGGCCCGCAGCGCGGCCGCCGACGACAGGTGCACGATGTAGGTCGCCGCGCCCGTGGCCCGGCACATGGCGATGGCGCGTTCGACGGCGATCGCCTCCGAGGCGACGGGCCGGCTCTCGGCGAAGTGCGCGGTGGCCGTGCGGGCGCGCGCGGACAGCATGGCGGTGCAGCACTCGATGGTGGCCAGATCCTCGCAGTGGATGAGCGTCAGTCCCCCCGCATCGCCGGTCGCCTTCATGACGCGGGTGAACTCCGCGGCGCAGGCGTCGAACGACGGCACGCACATGAAGATCTTCATGCTCGACTGCCCGGCGGCCACGGCGGCCGGGACCTCGGCGCAGAGCTCCTTGCTGGGCGTGAGGATGACGGCGTGGAAGAACACGTCGGCGATCGCCTGCTGGGCGACCAGCGCCGACTCGGCGCGCACGCGGTCGGCGATCGTCTCCCAGGGGAGGACGTAGGACATGTTGCCCAGGGTGGTGACGCCACCGGCCAGCGCGGCCTCCGACCCGCTCGTGTAGTCGTCGACCCAGCCCGGATCCTGCTGGTCGAGGTTCTCGACGTTGAGGTGGACGTGCGGGTCGACGCCGCCCGGCAGCACGAACCGCCCGCCCGCGTCGATCTCGCGGGCGCCGGTCATCGCGCCGCCGAGCTGGGTCACGCGGCCGCCGGCCACGCCGACGTCTGCCCGCTGCCGCCCGTCGGCGGTGACCACCACGCCCCCGCGCACGACAAGGTCGAGGTGGGGATCCGCCATCGGTCCTTCGTTCATCGGCGGGTGGGGCCGGTTCGCTTGAGCGACGCGCCGACCGCGCGCAGGTTCTCGCGCGCGAGCCGCGTGTGCGGGTGGTGTGCGCCGAGGCGACGCGCGAAGCTCGCCGCCGCTCGCTCGAAGAGCGCGCGCGCCCGCGCCAGGCGATTGTCATTTCGTTCGAGAACCCCCAGGTTGTTGACGGTCAGCGCGACGTCGGCGTGGTCGCGGCCGAGGTGCGCCTCGAGAGCAGGGAGGGCGCGGGCGTAGAGCGCGCGGGCGCGCGCCGTGTGGCCGCGCTGTTGCTCGAGCGCCGCCAGGCCGGCGAGGTTGAGGCCGACCTCGAGGCTGCGCGCGCCGAGCTTCCGTCCGAACACCGCCAGCGCCCGCCGGTAGAGGCCGGCGGCTTCGTCGAAGCGGCCGCGCGCCTCCACGACGGCAGCCAGCGCCGCCACGTCGGCCGCCCAGGCGGGGTGGTTCGTGCCGCGCGCGGCCGCCCGCAGCGCCACCGCGCGGCGCGCGTGCGGCTCGGCCGCCGCATAGCGGCCGCGGGCGTGCTCGCTGCCGCCCAGGTTGTGCTCCAGCGTGGCGCGCGCCTCGCGATCGCAGCGGCCGAGCAAGGGCGCCGCCCGCCGGTAGTAGGCCAGCGCCTCGGCGTAGCGCCCCTGCGCCTTGCGCAGGACGCCGAGGTTGTTCAGCACGGCGGCGTGCAGGGGATCGCGCCGCGGAAGCCGCCGGCGGATCTCGCCGAGCGCCATCCGGAAGCCGCGATCGGCCCGCGCGTAGGCGCCGCGGGCGCGGTGGAGGCCGGCGGAGGCGAGCCGTGCCTGCAGCCGGAGGCGGACCAGATCGAGATCGTCCGTGGGGC